>JAFTYU010000012.1 GCA_017461235.1 Clostridia bacterium
TACACTCCTTCGTACTTTTTTGTTGCAGTTGGCAGACCGCAACTTCATTATATCACGAAGGAGTTTTCTTTTTGGAATTGTTTCAGCTATATAATTTAATTGAACCACGCGTCTAACGCGTGGTTTTACTATACAAAAAAGACCTGACAATCATCTTGTCAGGTCTTTCAATTATTTTATATTGTCGATATCATACGGCGTTGTCTGATATACGAAGTAGTTGAGCCAGTTTGAGTACAACAGATTAGCGTGAGAGCGCCAGGTGTTACGGGGCGCCTTTGTAATATTGTCATCAGGAAAATAATTTTCAGGCATTTTTATTTTAAGTCCGCCATCTTTATCTCTGAGATATTCGTTTTTAAGAGTATCGGAATCATACTCCGAATGACCCGTGACAAAAATCTGCTTTCCGTTTTCACTGCTGACTATATAAACTCCTGCTTTATCAGAAGATGAAAGAATTTTAAGCTCGGGAATTTTTTCAATATCCTCACGATTTACTGTAGTGTATCGTGAATGGGGCACCATAAAGGTATCATCAAAGCCACGAAGGAGAATAGATTTTTTATAATCTGCCGTGTGTTTATAAACACCCGAAAGTTTTTCGGGTAAGGGATGCTTCTGTATTCCGTAATGGTAGTAAAGACCTGCCTGCGCACCCCAACAGATGTGGAATGTACTTGTAACATTGGTTTTGCTCCACTCCATTATTTCGCAAAGCTCTTTCCAATAAGTTACATCCTCAAACTCAAGCTTCTCAACAGGCGCACCCGTGATTATAAGACCGTCAAACTTTCTGTGCTTAATATCGTCAAAAGTCTTATAGAAAGCCAGAAGATATTCTTTGGGTGTATGCTTCGGAACATGCGACTTTGTGTGAATAAGCTCAAGCTCAACCTGCAAAGGTGTATTACCCAAAAGCCTTGAAAGCTGAGTTTCCGTCTCCGTCTTTTTCGGCATAAGATTCAATACCAGAATTTTCAATGGACGTATATCCTGAGTTATAGCACGGGTATCGGTCATAACAAATATATTTTCATTCTCAAGTGTTTGAACTGCAGGTAATTCATCAGGTAATTTAATTGGCATACCGTCACACCTCCTTGTTTTAAAATAAATAGTGAATAATTAATAATTTCGGGGCAAAACCGATTATAATACTGACCGCAGGTCCCGAAACTACTAACTCCACATTCCTGATTAGTCTTCCAAAGCCTGCTTTAAATCTGCAATAAGATCCTCCGCATTCTCAAGACCACAGGAAAGTCTGACAAGGTCGGGAGTAATTCCTGCAGCAATGAGTTCATCGTCGTTCATCTGACGGTGAGTTGCGCTGGCAGGATGCAAACAGCAGCTTCTTGCATCGGCAACGTGTGTTTCAATAGCAATAAGTTTAAGCTTTTTCATAAAGGCTTCGGCAGCTTTTCTGCCACCTTTAACGCCGAAGCTGACAACACCGCAAGTTCCGTTGGGAAGATATTTTTCCGCAAGTGCATGATATTTATCATTTTCAAGACCTGCGTAAGTAACCCAACTGATTTTATCTGAGCTCTCAAGGAATTTTGCAACTGCAAGACCATTTTCGCAATGTCTTTTCATACGAACGTGAAGACTCTCAAGACCCAGATTGAGATAAAATGCATTCTGAGGAGACTGAATTGAACCGAAGTCACGCATAAGCTGTGCTGTAGCTTTTGTAATATATGCGCCTTCTTTGCCGAAGCGTTCTGCATAAGTAATGCCGTGATAACTGTCATCCGGTGTACAGAGCCCGGGGAATTTATCCGCGTGAGCCATCCAATCAAATTTACCGCTGTCAACAATGCAACCGCCAACTGCGGCACCGTGACCGTCCATATATTTTGTAGTTGAATGTGTAACAATATCTGCGCCCCATTCAAAAGGTCTGCAACCGTAGGGAGTTGCAAAGGTATTATCAATAATAAGGGGTACACCGTGAGCATGAGCCGCCTTTGCAAATTTTTCAATATCAAGAACAGTAAGGGCAGGGTTTGCGATAGTTTCGCCGAAAACTGCCTTTGTGTTGGGTTTGAAAGCGGCATTGAGTTCTTCTTCTGTACAGTCGGGAGAAACGAAAGTGAAATCAACACCCATACGCTTCATTGTAACTGCAAAAAGGTTATATGTGCCACCGTAGATAGTGGATGATGAAACTACGTGGTCACCGCAGGAAGCGATGTTAAAAACTGCATAAAATGATGCAGCCTGACCTGATGAGGTAAGCATAGCCGCAGTACCGCCTTCGAGTTCGGCAATTTTAGCAGCTACATAGTCGTTTGTAGGATTCTGAAGACGGGTGTAAAAATAACCACTTGCTTCAAGGTCAAAAAGTTTACCCATATCTTCGCTTGTAGCATATTTGAAGGTTGTACTTTGCACAATGGGAATCTGACGGGGCTCACCGTTACCGGGTGTGTAACCCCCTTGTACACATTTGGTTTCTATTCTGTAATCACTCATTAAAAAAACTTCCTTTCGTTTAGAGTGGATAATGTTTAATCTGTAACAATAACGCACCAGTAAAAAGTACGTCCGTCGGTTGAGTATGCACCCACACCGATTTTTCTGAAATCCTTATTCATAATTGCTTTTTGGCTCTGTGCATCGTCAAACAATTTGTCTGCCGCCTGAGCATAACCGAAGGATGCGCTTGTAATCATCTTATCAGCAAGGGTACATTCAATGCCCATTTCTTCAAGCAATTTAAAATAATACGATCCGTCTTCACGAACAAGAGCTGAACCTGTTTTTGTAGCATATTCCTGTGCCGCAAGCTCTGCCGCTTCACAAAGTTCCGGTGACATTGTCAGTCTTATGGACTTTCTGTCCTGTTCAAAACGGTAATCGTTTATCAGCTCGGTAAACTCTTCGGGTTGCGTGTCAAACTCGTAACCTTCCATATATTTCTTTTCAATCTGACCTGCGGCAGTACGGAGAATAAGACGCGCATCGACAGTTGTAACATTTCCGTCACCATCGATATCCGCCGCCTCATAGTCGAGACCGTAAAGCCCGGTTTCGTATATACCTGCACTTACCATAAGGGCAATTCGTGCATCCATAGTCGTAACGTACGCATCGTTATCTATATCTCCGTAACAACGGATTATTTCAATAGCCCCGAAGGGCATTGCGCCAAGCCATATAAGAACAGTAACCACGATAGCCGCGGTTATAACTTTAATTTTTCTGCTCATAATACCACCTTCGCGGAGCTTACACTCCCCTATTATTTGATATTATATTATATAATAATTAAAAATAAATTGCAATAGCACAAACGTCAATTAACAAACCCGTAACAAAAAACAGGGAGCATTTCTGCCCCCCTGTCTGTAAAATTACACACCTTCGGTATCTGTTATTCTTTCAATTTCAATTGATTCGGTGTAGAGCTTTCGCGGATTATCTTCATCCAGCACTATAAGTCTGCCGCCATGCTCCTTGCCGTATGTAAAATAACCTGCTCCCAGAGTCTGATAAAGGTCGATACCGTCAATATTCATTCGGAAATCATTAACATGGTCGTGACCGAAGAAGGCGGCGAAAATATCGCCGGTTTTCTTCCAGCTTTCAAACTGTTTTGAATAATCTTTTTCCATATTGGGCGGACAGGGAGTTTCCCTTACCCTGCCTTCCAGAATTTTATGGCCGAGTTTGTAATAATTCCCGTCACGTTCAAAGGTGTATTCATCGTCAGCAGCAGCTTCTTTATAGCCGTAAAGCTCCTGCTGAACAGGTATATGCTGGAACAGGATTGCAGGAAGCGGCTCGCCGCCGTTTGCCGCTTTCAACTCTGCGGCTCGGTTTTCGTACCACTGAATTTGGTCGTCGTGAACGTGGTCATAGCAGATATCACCTTTTGAATTGCGCTCATAATCGTTGGAGTCCATAAGCCATATAGCAAAAGCATCTTTATCGCTGTCGCTGTGCTGAATGGTAACACAACAGTTGCCGCAACCATAAACATCTGCATCATTGAGATTTGAACGGCAGTTTGCATACTCCATATACTGCATCATCTGAAATTCGGTGTGAAAACCTACTTCGCCATCGTGATTACCGAAAACAACACAATGGGGAATATTACGTTCTCTGATGGGTGCTGTGATGCGTTTGATTGTATTCTGCATCAAATCATAAGTAAATTCTTCCCAATATCCACTGACGTTATCTCCACCGAAAACGACTAAATCAGGATTGGTTTTTTCCACCAATTTTTCAATAACGTTTATGGTTTCAATATTCCTGCTTTCGGGAATGGCACGGTTTTCATCGTCGTCCATTTCGGGCTCAACACAGTGAATATCGGTAATATGTAAAATCTTAAATTTACCGTCTGCACCGAATTTAAGCGGTGCAGGTTTTTCTCTTTCGAATTTCATGGTTTTCCATTTTTTGGGGTAACCCATTGCCATAGTAAATCACCTTTTGCTCTATATTTGATTTGTTTTCAATTGCAATTAAAATGCCCAATTTCCGTCTTTAAAAATGGGGTAAGCCACACCGTCTTTATATCCTGTAATTTCAAGGTCAGGAGCACCTATCATAAAGTCAACGTGTATCATACTGTCGTTGACACCCAATGCCTGACATTCCTCAAGACTCTTTTTCTCAAAACCGTCAACAGTATCACAAAAGCCTCTGCCGAGAGCCACGTGACAACTTGCATTTTCATCAAAAAGGGTATTATAGAAAAGTATACCCGTATTTGCAATAGGACTGTCGTGGGGTATAAGTGCAAGTTCACCCAGATACCCTGCGCCTTCATCCATTGAAAGCATTTTATCAAGCAAATCTTTACCAACTTTAGCATCCCACTCAACGGCTTTGCCGTCTTTGAAGACAATATAAAACTCATCAATTATCTGACTTTGCCAGGAAAGGGGTTTGGTAGAAACAACCTTACCTTCTGCATAACCTTTTTTGGGAGATATAAAAACCTCTTCGGTAGGTAAATTGGGATTGAAAAAATTACCTGAAAGAGTGTTTTCCCCGCCACCGCACCAATGGCTTTCGGGAATGAGCCATGCCTTGAAATCAGTTCCGTTTGAGCTCTTGTAATGAAGGTAGTCAAACTTTTTATCGTTAAGGTATGCGCTTCTTGCTTTTAAATCTGCATTGTGTGCTTTCCACGCTTCTTCAGGGTCATTATCTTTTGTAACATAAACCGTTTGCAAAATAGCATCCCAGAGCATATTATATGCTTTATTTTTTGTCTCGTTCGGGAAAACGCGCTTTGCCCAGGCGTACGAAGGTACTGCGGCAATACACCACTGGTCTTTATTTTCAAGAGCATCGCTGTATTTTTTAGTAACTTTATAGCGAGCCATCTGGGATTTCTGCATTTTTTCGCGGTTCACGCCTGCAAGACCGTACGGATCTTCACTCTCGATGTAAATTCTGCAAGGTACTTCTTCCACCATTAATTTGAGACGTTCCTCCTGCCACGCAGGAACTTCGCTTAAAGATTTAAGTGTGCGATAGCGGTAATTGAGTTTGGTAACTGCCTGGAAGCCCCAGTCAACTTCAACCCTTGAGGCACCGGCTTTGTAACACTCGTTAACAAGAATTGTGACAAACTCATATTGGTCCGCCTCACAGTAAATTCTGACAGGTTGACCTTTTTTTATATTGGCACCCACCCTTGCAATAAGGCGGGCGTACTTCTTTTGCATAGTTTTGTTCATCAAATCACCTTTTGTTGTTGGTTTATATTATTTATTTTATCACAAAACGCCTGTTAATACAACAAGGAGTTATAAAATTGGTTATTAATTTATGTTGAGTCGTAAATAACAGGTGATGCTTTTTATCCAATGCTACATCCCCTTCATTATTGACAAGGTTGATTTTAAATGTTAAATTTAAGTTATGAAAAAAACGATTAAAAGCTTATTCAAAAAACATTGGCTGACAATTTTAATAATTATTTCCATACTGCCGTTTTACTTCGCCTTTGGTTGCCCTATACGGTTTCTCACGGGCATAAGCTGTATGGGTTGCGGTATGTCACGTGCAGCGGAAGCCTTGTTGCATTTTGATTTTTCAACAGCACTCAGAATGCATCCCCTTATTTTTATTATGCCTGCTGCGGCAGTATTAATAATCTTACATAAAAGATTGCCCCGTAAACTAATAAACTCTCTTACAGCAATACTCTGCGCTTTGATGATAATAGTGTATCTCATACGACTTTTTTCAGGCAGCGATATAGTGTATATCGACCTGCATGATGGATTTATTTACAAATGTGTCGAACATTTTATAAATTTCATAACGTAGAGTGAGTGTATTCGAATCAGCCTTAAATGGCGAGGTTTCGGTACTTTTGCCCACTCTAAACAAAAAGGAGAACTCGCAGGAGTTCTCCTTTTCGCTACCTTACGGTAGAAATTACTCGGGGTAATTATTTGTTGCCTTCTTCGTAAGCCTGAATCATCTTTTTAACCATCTGACCACCGATAGAACCGGCCTGACGAGATGTGAGGTCACCGTTGTAACCCTGCTTAAGATCAACGCCTACTTCCTGAGCAGCTTCCATCTTAATCTGGTTAAGAATCTGCTTTGCACTTGCCTTAGTATCTGCGGGCATAGAACTGTTTTTTGCCATTTTCATTACACTCCTTCACAAAAGTCTTTTTGCGTTTGCAAAGTTATTATTTGAAATGCGCAAGAAAATATTAAAAAAATCAAATAACAATTTTTGGCGTTAAAGCACTCATCGGAAATAAATAAATCGTACGTATTTATGTCATTTATTATATCAAGCTTTTATTACACTCTTATTTGAAAAGTTCTTTTTCTTGACAATTATAATCAAAATGAATTACACTTATACGAGAGGTGTTTATATGATTATAAGAAAACTCACGAAGGATGATTTCAAGCAATCCGCTGAAGTTTCTGCAAGTGCCTATGCTTATGATATTGACGATGCGATTTTTGATGAAAATGTTGATACCTTCGGTGCCTTCATAAACAATGGGGAAACGCTTATTTCTCAAATAGTATGCAGCTTGAGAAAGAATTTTTATTGCGGCAAAAGAATAGGCTGTGCCGCTGTTGGCGGTGTTGCCTCAAAGCCTGAGTATCGCCGTATGGGTGGTGTGCGTGCAACATTTGACACTGTGTTTGAACATGCATTAAAAAACGGTGCAGATGTGAGCATCCTTTATCCGTTCTCTATAGAATACTACAGAAAATTCGGTTATGAGACTATTTTGAGATGCATCCGCGCAGAATGCTCCTTCAAAGCCTTTGACAATATTGAAAGATTCCATGAAGTTACTCTTGCCACGGAAGAAAACAAAGATATTCTGAAAGATATCTACACGGACATTGCCAAGAGAAATAATATGATGTTTGTACGTGACAACTATGAAAATTTCTGTTTTACACCATATAAAAGCTGCCGTTACACTTACTTTGTAAACCGCAAAAGTACAAACGGCTACGTCACCTTTACCCTTGACCGCAGTGCACGCATAATTAATATCTGTGAGCTTTTATTCAGCAACAAAACTGCACTTCTCAACCTTTTAGGATTTCTTAAAACCTATGACGGCAACTACGATACAGTGAATTTTTATAAGCTGCCCTTGAGCTCCCCTGTTTTTGAAGTTCTGCGTGATGAAAACAGGTTTATTAAACGTACTTATATTTACGACGGTCAAGCGAGAATACTTGATATTGAAAACATTTTAAATAACACCGTTTATCCCGAAGAAAAAGGAAATTTCACAGTAAAAATCACAGATAATCAGGTGAAAAAAAACAACGCCATATTCACCGTAAGCTATGAAAACGGCGAAGGTGTAGTTTATAAAAACATCACCGCAGATTATGATATTGCTCTGGATATACCGTCGGCTACACGTATAATTTTAGGCAGAGAAGGTCTTACTCTCAACGAAATTTCTTATATAGCAAATACAGAAATAGTCACCGACTGCCGAGACTTTTTAAGAGCATTTCCCAAATGCACGACCGTCTTTTATGATGGATTTTAAAAAACTGCATCTTCTTGTGTTTTTGCACAAGAAGATGTTTTTTATTTTGTAAAAACTATATAATAAACAGAATTTTTTTAAAATCGCAAAAAAATTCTTGCGAAGTCATTTTCGGAATGATAGTATATACTGGTATTAGAATGAATGTATTTTCGATTATATCCCCCAAATATGATTTAGGAGAATGAATTATGGTAAAAGTTCTTAAGTTCGGCGGCAGCTCTCTTGCCGATGCCGAGCAGTTCAAAAAGGTTGCCGCTATTATCAAGGCGGAGCCCGAGCGCCGATATGTGGTTGCTTCCGCACCCGGCAAAAGATTTTCCGAAGATATCAAAGTTACGGATATGCTCTACGATTGCTACAAGCTCGTAAAAAAGAATGAGCCTATCGACGATGCTTTCAAGCTTATTGAAGACCGTTACAACGGTATTATCAAGGACCTTGGTATAAAACTCTGGCTTCAGCCTGAGTTCGACCGTATCAAAAATGCCATTGTTCACCACGCAGGTCGCGACTATATCGCAAGCCGCGGCGAATATCTTAACTCAATAGTTCTTGCAAACTATCTCGGTTATGATTTCATTGATGCGGAAGACGGCATTTTCTTTAAAGAAAACGGCACTCTCGACACTGAAAAAACAAACGAAGAGCTTACTGCAATCCTTGAAAAGCACGACCACGCAGTTATCCCCGGTTTTTACGGTGTAATGCCAAACGGTACTATCAAAACATTCTCTCGTGGCGGCAGTGATATCACAGGTTCAATCGTTGCAAGGGCGATCAAAGCTGATATTTATGAAAACTGGACTGACGTTTCAGGTATGCTTATGGCAGACCCCAGATGTGTTGAAAACCCCCGTGTTATCCCCGTTATCACATACAGCGAGCTCCGCGAGCTTTCATATATGGGTGCTACTGTTATGCACGAGGATGCTATTTTCCCCGTTCGTGAAATGGGCATTCCCATCAATATCCGTAACACAAACGCACCTGCAGACAACGGCACAATGATTGTATCATCCGTTGAAAGCAACAAGGTTGATACTGTTATTACAGGTATCGCAGGCAAAAAAGGTTTTTCCGTTATCGCTATTGAAAAGGATATGATGAACTCTGAAGTCGGTTTCGGCAGAAACGTTCTGGAAATTCTTGAAAACTATAACCTTTGCTTCGAGCACCTTCCTTCAGGTATCGACACAATGTCAGTTGTTGTTAACGATAACGACTTCCTTCCCCATAAGGATGCTATCGTTAACGAGATTAAGAGAAGAACAAAGGCTGACAGTGTTACCGTTAACGGCGGTATTGCTCTCATAGCAGTTGTAGGCAGAGGTATGGCAGGCTCAAAAGGTACTGCAAGCCGTATCTTCAAGGCTATCGCAGAAAATGATATCAACATCAAGATGATTGACCAGGGCTCAAGCGAGCTCAACATCATCGTTGGTATCTCCGAAGAAGATTACATCAAAACGCTTGATGCAATCTATCATGAATTTGTCAAGTAATTGAATGTCATAAAGTTAAGCAAAAGCAACGCCCGGGATTTATATCCCGGGTGTTGCATTTTATTATTCTTCAATTAATCTTATCAAAAGCTCTGAAAAAAGACTGTTTGCCCATGCGAACCAAGGACGAGTGAATACTGTATCATCATCCTTATCAAAGGATTCGTGCATAAGGAAGGTGCCTGCGTGCGAATTGGCTATCATATTAAGACAATTTTCAATCTCATCAGCAGAGGAAGAAGTGAGCGCCTGCATAGCAAGAGCAATATGCCATATTTTGTTTGTACCCGTATGGGGACTGCCAACACCTTTGGCAGCCTTGCCTTCAAAGAACCAAGGGTTACTCAATGATAAAATAAATTTACGCGTATTCTGATAAATCTCATCATCAGGACGGCAATATCCGATATACGGCGCCGACAACAAGCTGGGTGAATTGGCATCATCCATCAGTATAATATCGCCTTTTCCGTTAACCTCATACGCATAAATTTTGCCGAATTTCGGATGCTCATAAACTGCATGTTCTTTGATACCTTCATCAATGTCAAATGCAAGTGAACGACACTCACTCTCGAGTTTATTGTCCTCGTAGCCCACATTGGCAAGCTCCGCCGCCTTTTTAAGGGCACATACCGCCATCATATTTGCCGGCACAAGATAGCCGTAAACACATCTGTCATCAGAAGGACGGAAACCCGACCAGGTCATACCCGTATATGAAACCTCATTACCTTTGCCGTCATTGGGTAATGTATCTGTCTGCGGACAATTCTGACGATTGAAATAATATGATGAACGTTGAAAATGGTTCTGTTCTTTTTTAAAAACATCAACTATTTTATACATCATATCACGGAATTTATCCGTAAAAATACTATCATCAACAGTTTCGGTATAATACTTATGGGCAAGATATAAGGGGGCACAAAGGGAGTCCACTTCATATTTCCGCTCCCATATCATATCATCATAAAAATCAGTTTCATCCTGTCGGGCGTGAGAATTAGGTACCGCGTTAAATGCATTTGTATAAGGGTCAAGGCACACAAAATCCACCTGACGGGCGATTACACTGCGTATAATCTCCTTAAGATATTCATCTTCGTTAGCGTAGCGTATGTACTGTGTAAGTTGGGCTGTACTGTCGCGCAACCACATTGCCGGAATATCCCCCGTAATCACAAAATATCCGCCATCATCCAGTTTTGTAACGGTAGTTTCAATTGTATTAAGAAAACAACCCTTAAAAAACGGTGCAAGCTCAGGATATCTCTCTTTTAATTTTTCTGTAATTTCATCTGCTTTTTGCAAAAGAATCTTAGGTGTATCCATAATTTTCTCCCGAATATAAAAGCAACAAAAAAGTTGCTTTCGTCATTTTTTACAGTATATCACTACCGAAAAGCTAAAACAATAGTAATTTTGCAAGGGTTTTACGGTTGAATTTTGGCAAACCTACCGAAAATTGCAAAAAATTTAACTTTTTTACCTATTGTTAATGATTTATCAAACAATTTGATATATAATAAGGTTGAATCAGGACTGAAGTCCAACATCAAGGAGGTTGTTTGCTATGGCAAACCGTATAGTATTAAACACAATTTCATATCACGGAAAGGGCGCTATTGAAAATATAGTTCCCGAACTCCGAAGCCGCGGATTAAAAAAGGCTTTCGTTTGTTCTGACCCTGACCTTATCAAATTCGGCGTTACAGCAAAGGTTACGGACCTTTTGGATAAAGACGCTTTCCCCTATTCCGTATTCAGCGAAATCAAAGCTAACCCCACAATCGAAAATGTTCTTGCGGGTGTTGAGGCTTTCAAAACAAGCGGCGCCGACAGCATCATCGCTATCGGTGGCGGTTCTGCAATGGATACTGCAAAAGCAATCGGTATCATTATCGAAAACCCTGAATTTGCCGATGTAAGAAGCCTTGAAGGTGTTGCCCCCACTAAGAACCACGCTGTTTTCACAATCGCAGTACCCACAACCGCAGGTACAGCCGCAGAGGTTACAATCAACTATGTTATTACCGACGTAGAGAAAAAACGCAAATTCGTTTGTGTTGACGTTCACGATATTCCCGAGGTTGCAGTTGTTGACCCCGATATGACATCAACAATGCCCAAAGGTCTTACTGCCTCAACAGGTATGGATGCTCTTACCCACGCTATCGAAGGTTACATTACAAAAGGTGCTTGGGAAATGACAGATATGTTCCACCTTAAAGCCATCGAGCTTATTGCAAAGCATCTTCCCGGTGCTTGTGAAAACACACCCGAAGGCAGAGAAGGCATGGCTCTTGCTCAGTACATTGCAGGTCAGGGCTTCTCAAACGTTGGTCTTGGTATCGTTCACAGCATGGCTCACGGTCTCGGCGCACTTTATGACACACCCCACGGCGTTGCAAACGCTATACTTCTTCCTTCAATTATGGAGTATAACGCACCCTGCACAGGTGATAAATACCGTGATATTGCAAAAGCTATGGGCGTTGAAAATACTGATGCAATGTCTGTTGAAGAAGCTAGAAAAGCCGCAGTTGACGCTGTAGCCGCACTTGCTGAAAAGGTAGGTATCCCCAAAGACCTTAAAGAAATCCTTAAGGAAGAAGATATTCAGTTCCTTTCAGAAAGCGCATTCGCTGATGCTTGCCGTCCCGGTAACCCCAGAGATACAAGCGTTGAAGAAATTGCAGAGCTTTATAAGGCGCTTATTTAACAAAGAAAAATCGTCATCCGAAAGGATGGCGATTTTTAGTTAGGAGTTAGGAATGAGGAGTGAGGAATTTCGGGGCGCGTTGCGCCGATTGTAATCACGTTGAACGAAGTGAAAATATATCGAATTGCATCGCAATATATCGAGTTTATCGTAAGATAAACATATCGACAGTCGATATACGCTTACGCGTTCGATATGCTCAATACCATACCGAATCAATCTGATTCACCATAACTTATATACATTTCTTCCGCATCAATCTGTGCTTGTTTTAATGTTTCGGCAACTTTTGTGTTTTCTATAAGTGGCAACACATCTGTAATAGTATTAAATAATTTACTGTACATTTTCCAAAATAATTCTTTATCAGCCATAAAATTCACCTTAAAAACAAAAAAATGCGCCAACCGAAGTTGACGCAAAAAACACGCAACCTCGTCGCTGCAACACGAATCTTAATACCCATAAACAGACAAAAAGATGAGAGGCCCGCGTTTTTAACTAAACACAGGTTGTCTGTTTTTGGGATAAATATTCAATTCGTGTTGCCCCAATAGTATACCACCACAGTATGCAAAAATCAACATAAAAAACTACCCCAGATAATTCGTTACATTCGGAGTAGTAAAAAACAAAGTTGATTAGGATAATTCCCCTAATCAACTTTATCTTTTTAATAAATTTACTACTTTAGCGATATACCTTTGGTGCGATATGCTAACGCACGATATATACATTGTATGCGATATATTTTGCTGAAGCAAAATGTGATTTAAAACAACTCAAACACCATACATACAAAGGGAACGAAAATGAGTCCGGGCAAGAGATTTGCTACTTTTATTTTTGTTATCTTCAAGAGATTGAGTCCCAATGCCACAATCATTACAGACCCTGCACACACAAGTTCCGCTACGGCGAAATCGCTTAAAAATGAGCCTAAAAGCATTGACAGAGCTACGAGTGCTCCTTGAAAAACGAACACGAAAACTGATGCACACATAACACCTATACCAAGACTTGCCGCAAGCATTGACGATGAAATCAAGTCAAGCACGGACTTTGTATAAAGCATCTGATTATCGCCTGATATACCTGCATTCATAGAGCCTACAATGGTCATTGCTCCAACACAAAAAAGAAGCGATGCCGTAACAAACCCTTGAGAAAACGTTGCCGTATCCCCGGCTTCGCCTTTTTTATTTTTTCGTCTGTTCTGAAGCTTGTCACCGAGTTTTGTCAGCTTACCGTCAATGTCTGTAAGTGTACCCACAATTGTTCCGAGAACAAGTGAAATAATCATTACAAGCTGATTTTCACCTTTTATAACACCCATTACACCGATAGCAAGCGTACACAGACCTATAGCACACATAACCGCATTCGTCAGCTTTTCAGGCAATTGCTTTTTAAGAAGCAAGCCCACGCAGCTTCCTATAATCACAGTAACGGTGTTAACAAGTACACCACTATAACTCATTAATATTTCACGCATAAAAATCGCCTCCAAATATATTCCAGGGATAATCATTAAAATCAGGTTGGGATTCAAAGCACATTTTCTCTTTTGTAACAGGATGACAGAAGCTTATACAGCAGGAATGTAGTGCTATATCACCGCCCATCCTGTCGCGGCTTCCGTATTTCACATCGCCTGTAAGAGGTGTCTTTCTTGATGCAAACTGAACTCTTATCTGATGTGTTCTGCCCGTATGCAGAAGAACTCTGACAACAGCTTTGCCGTCTTTTTTATGTAAGACCTTATATTCCAAAGAGGCTTCCTTAACGCCTTTACGCATTCTGTTGACAACGTAGGAACGATTCTTTTTAGAGTCCTTAAATAACAAATCCTTATATACACCGTTTTCTTCTTCGGGTATGCCGTCCGTTACCGCCAGATATTCTTTAAAAAATCTTCCGTTTGCAATATCCGCAGAAAGAACGGCAGCACTCTTTTTGTTATTGGCAAAAACCATCACACCGCCAACATTCCTGTCAAGGCGGTGCAAAAGATACATCTGCTTTCCGGCTCTGTCACCGAGCAAGCCTATAATTCCTTTTTCGCCCGTTTGTGCATCTTCGCTGAGAATACCCTTCGGCTTGATACAAACGGTAATATTTTCATCCTCAAAAAGGATTTTTAAATCTTTATTATGCATGCAAATCGTACTTCTTATTATATTCTTCAAAAACTTCCGTGAACGAATCATTACCGTATTTAACACTATTAAGGTAATGGTGTGTGTCAAAGGAGTCGTTACGTGCCTCTATAATGGCAACGGCTATGTTTGAACAGTGGTCAGATATTCTCTTACAGTTTGTAAGGAGATCCGAAAGGACAAATCCCATTTCTATTGTGCAATCGCCTTTCTGCAATCTCTTAATGTGATGTGCTTTTATTTCTGCCGTGATACGGTCAATAACCTGCTCAAGCGGCTCGACTCTGGTTGCCAGCTCATAATCATTTTTTTCATACACAAGAGTGGTTGTTATTATAATTTCTGTAATGGCATCCGTCAGAACATCAATTTCTTTAACAGCACTATCGGAGAATTTAATCTGTTTGTCGTGAATTTCTTCTGCCACCTTCTGAAGACCCTTTGCATGGTCACCGAGACGTTCAAAATCACCTATTGTATGAAGCATTCTCGCAACGGTTCTTGCATCATTGTTGGAAAGGGATTGCTCTGACATTTTCACCAGATATGTGCCCAGATTGTCTTCATAAAGGTCAAGCACCTTTTCGTTATCGTGAATTACCGCTACAGAGTCTTTGTTGTAATCTTTCAAAAGCTTCAATGACTCCAGAACAGTTTCCTTTGCGAGAATTGACATTTTAACTGTGTAATTGTCGCACTCCATAACGGCAATTGAAGGTGTATTAAGAAGTCTTTCGTCAAGATATACCGCTCTTTTTTCGTCCTTTTCTTTTTTACCCTTCTTTTCACGTACAAGCTTTTCGCAAAGCTTTGCAATAAGCTTTATGAAAGGCATAAGAATTATAACGGTAACTATATTGAAAACCGAATGTATAATCGCAATTGATACGGGATTCACCTTCAAAATCTCGGTACCCAAATCCACAAGACCTGTAACTACGAGATAAATGGGCAAAAGTATAATCGCGCCGAACAGATTTATAAGAAGCTGCGAAAGTGCAACACGTTTAGCCTTTGCACCTGCACCAATACTCGAAATAAGACCCGTTACGCAAGTACCGATATTCTGACCCACAATAATCGGAACAGCCATATTGTAGGTTATGGCACCCGTAAGTGAGAGAGCCTGTAAAATACCGACAGATGCAGACGATGATTGAATTATTGCGGTAAGCACCGCACCGATGATAACACCTAATACGGGGTTATTGAATTTAAGAAGCAAGTCCCCGAACCAAGGCTTATCCGCAAGGCTTTCAACTGCACCCGACATAATATCCATACCGTAAATAAGCACGGTAAAGCCAACAAATATAGCACCCAGATTTTTCTTTTTATCGCTTTTCGCCATCATCATAAAAGCGGTACCCACAACGGCAAATAAAGGCGAGAAAATCTGTGGTTTAAAAATCTGAACTATGAAAGATGAACTTTCCAGACCCGCAAGGGATAAAAGCCACGACGTAACAGTCGTACCGATATTAGCACCGAATAAAACTGCAATGGTACTCCTGAAGCTCATAAGACCTGAATTTACAAGACCCACAAGTATAACCGTAGTTGCCGACGATGACTGAATAACAGCCGTTATAATAAGCCCCATAAAAACGCCAATAACAGGTTTATCGGTCATTTTCTTTAAAATCACTTCGAGTTTTGAGCCTGCCGCCTTCTCAAGACCTGCGGACATTGTGCTCATACCAAACAGAAAAAACACAAGACCGGCGCAAAGCCCTATTACCATTTTGAACATTTCCATAAACATGCTCCTTTTTCTGACACTTCATCCGTCATTTTTTATATTTTAATCAAAATTATCACAACTACGATGTTATCATAAAAAAATCAATTCATCAATATTATTCGCAAAAAAACACGCAAAAAAATCACCGTGCCGAAGCACAGTGATTTTCATTAAAATTCAATTAAAGCTTTGAGAAGCCGTGGCAGTTTATAAGTGCATCAAGCTTCTTTTTCTCTTTACAAAGTGGACACTCGTGTGAAGGCACGCTGAAATATCCGTCAAGATCGTGAGGGTTGAAAACCGAATTGACCTCGTAACCTGCACATTCCTTCGCTGTAGCAAAAATTGAAGCAATACCAACAACTTCACCGCCATAGTAACGCACCGCCTCTATAGCAGACTGTGCAGTAGCACCCGATGCAACAGAAACTGCAAGCACAAGAACATGCTTGCCTTTAATCATAGGCACTATATTATCTCTGAAAAACATCTGTGAACCATTTGTGATTTCAGGGGTTACAACGTAAATTGTCTGGTGCGCATTGATATTTGCAAAAGAGTTCTTGGTGAGTTCGTTTGCAAGACAGGTACCGACAACCTCCATACCGTCAAGGCAAAGAATTGTATCAACGATAGTTGTATTGTAGTTATATGCTGAGCAAAGCTCCTGAGCAACTGCTTTAGCTTCAGAGAAACGTGACTTCTGCGCCGCAACGTCAATATAGTAATTACTGTGAGTATAGCTCGTTGCAAAATGACCTTTGGCAACACGAAGATAAAGGTTGTTTCTCTTTGTTTTTATTTTCATAACGTTTGTTGTAGGCATATTAACTCCCCTTTGACTTAAATATAAATATATTTTATCTTATATCTGCTGTGATTTCCATTGGAGTAATGCATAAATTTTCGAACAGTTATTTTATCATTTGTTCAAATTCTTCTTCATTTATTACTTTTATTCCCAATTCCGACGCTTTTCTCAACTTGCTGCCTGCATCTTCACCTGCAAGAACAATACTTGTTTTTTTAGAAACGGAGCCCGAAGCTTTTCCGCCGAATTTCTCTATAATCTCCTGCGCCTCACGTCTGCCGTATTTTGACAGAGTGCCCGTAAGCACAAAAGTCATACCTTCAAATCTGTTATCTTCACGCTCCGTGAGATTTTTCATATTTAGTCCGAAGGACTTAAACTCGTCTATGAGCATACGGGTCTCGGAAAGCGAAAGTGTTTTAACCAGCGTATCCGCCATAACGTCACCAATACCCTCAATAGCAGTAATTTCTTCTTTCTGCGCTTTCATCAGGGCATCCATTGTTCCGAAATGATTTGCAAGAAGTTTAGCGGCTTTAAGACCAATATGATGAACACCCAGAGCAAAAATCAGTTTATAAAGGTCATTTGCCTTTGATTTTTCAATAGCTTCCAACAGATTGAGAGTGCTTTTCTCGCCCATTCTTTCCAGAGAAACCAATTCCATCGGGCTGAGTCTGTAAATATCCGATGCTTTTGAAATGAGCTTTTCATTAACAAGCTGTTCCAAAACCGCACTGCCGAGTCCCTCTATATCCATGGCATCACGAGAGCAGAAATGAATGAGCTTTCTTAATAATTGGGCAGGACAATCAGGATTAACACAACGTATTGCCGCTTCACCGGACTCCCTGACTACAGGACTGTCGCAGGCAGGACATTTTTCAGGATAATTGTAAACGGGATTTTCACCGTTATGCTTTTCAACTCCGAGTACCTCGGGTATAATATCCCCTGCTTTGCGGACAATTATAGTGTCGCCAATTGCAATATTTTTTTCTGCGATAAAATCTGCATTGTTAAGTGTTGCTCTTGAAACGGTGGTTCCCGCAAGGACTATAGGCTCAAACACAGCAGTAGGTGTCAGAACCCCTGTTCTGCCGACTTGTATATCAATTTCTAAAAGCTTTGTAGGCTTTTCTTCTGGTGGATATTTAAAGGCAACTGCCCATTTAGGGAACTTCGCCGTACTTCCCAATTCTTCACGCATGGCAAAACTGTTTGTCTTGATAACTGCGCCATCAATATCGAAGCTGAGATTTCCCCTGTTGTCACCTATAGATTTAATTTTTTCGATTGCATCATCCATCGTATCGCAAAGATTATAACCGGGAATCACGTTAAAGCCTAATTCTTTAAGATACTCGAGAGATTCATAATGAGAAGAAAGCTCTTTACCGCCTTCCTTTTGTTGGATATTGAAAACAAAAATATCAAGTTTTCTTGATGCGGTTATTTTAGGATTTTTCTGTCTTAAAGAACCCGATGCGGCGTTACGTGGGTTTTTAAAGGTTTTTTCACCGTTGAGTTCCTGACGCGAAACGAGCTCATCAAAGGAGTTATGTGACATATACACTTCGCCCCTGACCTCAATAAACGGTATCGTTTCTTTCAGCTTAAGGGGCACTGAACGGATTGTTTTCACATTTGCGGTTACATCTTCACCCACATTACCGTCACCCCTTGTAGAAGCGCGCACAAGAATACCGTCGCGATATTCCAACGAACAGGAAAGACCGTCAATTTTAGGCTCTACAACGTATTGAGCATCAGAAAAAACCTTTTTGACCCTTGCATCAAATGCATAGAGCTCTTCTTCTGAAAAAGCATCCTGCAAACTTTCCATACGGACTGTGTGGACAACTTCTTCAAAAGTATTGTCACTTCTGCCGCCGACTCTGTGTGTGGGTGAATCTTCAACAAGAAGCTCGGGGTATTTTTCTTCAAGTGACGAAAGCTCCCGCATCATCATATCGTAATCATAGTCAGAAACGTCACTCTCATTACCCATATAATATTTTTCTATACACTCATTGAGTATAATGGTTAACTCTTCTACTCTTGCTTTTGCAACAGAAAAATCCATACAACACCATCCTAAGGCAGAAAAAATATATTATTATTATACCATAAGTAACAAAAAATGTCGATAGTAAAGCGTGTAATACTCTTTATTGTACATTGACAAAAATAAATTTTATTCTTATAATTTAACAGTATTTTAAAGTATTATATATAAATACTACTATTTTATTATTTTATCCGAAAGAGTGGTTTTTTTGAAAAACAAATTTAAAAATGCTTTGATTTTGTTTGTCACTTTCTTAAAAATCGGTGCATTTACATTCGGTGGCGGTTACGCTATGATACCCATTATTGAGAAAGAAATCTGCGACAAACACAAATGGCTCAAAGGTGAAGAAATTCTCGATATTTTCGCCATTGCGGAAAGCACTCCCGGCCCTATCGCCATTAACTCCGCTACGTTTGTAGGATACAAGGTTGCGGGATTTTTCGGGGCGTTCTGTGCTACATTCGGTGTCGTATTGCCGTCCTTTGTTATTATTTCTCTCATCTCACTCGTTCTTAAAGAGTTCAGCGAATATAAAGCCGTAAAATACGCTTTTATGGGTATTCGTGCAGGTGTTCTGGCGCTGGTTATAAAAGCACTTGTTTCAATGTATAAAAAATGCCCCAAAGGTCTTTTCGGTTATATTCTTATGGGTGCGGCATTTTTAATTTCATCATTCACAAACATTAACGTTATTTTCGTTATTATCGCCTGCGCAATTGTCGGCCTTATTTATTCCGTGATTTTAAGAAAGCGGGGTAAAGAGATATGAGCATTTTCCTTGAATTTCTCGAATTATTCTTAACTTTTTTCAGGATAGGTCTTTTCACTTTCGGCGGCGGTTATGCAATGTTACCGTTGATACAGGATGCGGTTTTACAGAACGAATGGCTCACCGAAGAAGCCATCGTCAACTTCATTGCAGTCAGCGAAAGCACTCCCGGCCCCTTTGCTATAAACATTGCCACCTACGTGGGTATGGAACGCGGACGAGCATTGCTTGACCTTCCCGGCGGATTTTTAGGCGCGGCAGTTGCTACTCTCGGCGTTGTGCTTCCATCCTTCATTGTCATTCTTATAGTTGCCAGAGTTTATAAAAAGTTTCAGGAGAGTAAAACCGTACAAGGTTGTATGACAGGTTTAAGACCCACGGTTATCGGTCTTATTGCCGCTGCAGTCATTAATATCGGTACAACCGTTTTCTTCCCCGACGGCTTTGCTTTAGCAAATTTGAATTTTTACAATATGGCAGTTTCTCTTGTTATTGCCGTTATCGGCGTTGTTCTGATATTCAAGAAAAAAATACATCCTATCATTCTCATTGTTATTTCCGCCGCTTTAGGTATAGGCGCAGGATTTTTAGGTGAATTGATAAAATAAAGGGTTGATTAAATTATGACTATTACTGATTATTTCGGTTGTGACGTTTTTTCCGAAAAAGTGATGAAGGAATGCCTTCCCCAGGAGGCATACAAAGAACTTGAACGCACCCTTGAAACAGGTCACAGACTCAACATTGACGTTGCCAACATTATAGCTAACGCGATGAAGGACTGGGCAATTGAAAAAGGGGCTACTCACTACACACACTGGTTTCAGCCCCTTACGGGTGTAACTGCTGAAAAGCACGATAGTTTTATAACTTCCAAAAAAGACGGCAGAGTCATTATGGAATTTTCCGGCAAAGAGCTTATACAGGGTGAACCGGATGCCTCCTCCTTTCCTTCAGGCGGTCTGAGAGCAACCTTTGAGGCAAGGGGCTACACCGCTTGGGATCCCACTTCCTTCGCATTCATAAAAGACGGTGTACTTTGCATCCCCACTGCATTCTGCTCCTACGGTGGCGAAGCTTTGGACAAAAAGACCCCCCTTCTGCGTTCAATGGAAGCAATAAATAAACAGACTTTACGTATCCTTAAGCTTTTCGGAAACGACGATGTTGTTTCAGTTAAAACTACAGTTGGTCCCGAACAGGAATATTTTCTTGTTGACAGTAACGTTTTCAACAAAAGAAAAGACCTTGTTTATACAGGCAGAACTCTTTTCGGTGCTATGCCCCCAAAAGGCCAGGAGCTTGATGACCACTATTTCGGCGCTATCAAACCCCGCGTACAAGCCTTTATGAAGGAGCTTGACGAAGAATTATGGCGACTTGGTGTACTCGCAAAAACCGAGCACAACGAAGCAGCTCCCGCACAGCACGAATTAGCACCCATTTTCACTACAACAAACATTGCTACCGACCATAATCAGATAACAATGGAAACTATGCAGAAATGCGCAAAGAAGCACGGTATGATTTGCCTTCTGCACGAAAAACCTTTTGCAGGTGTTAACGGTAGCGGTAAACACAACAACTGGTCAATCTCCACCAACACAAACGTAAATCTTTTGGAACCCGGCGAAACACCTGCAGAAAATGCACAGTTTCTTTTGTTCCTTTGTGCTGTTATCAAAGCCGTTGACGATTATCAGGACCTTTTGAGAATTTCAATCGCTTCCGCAGGCAATGACCATCGTCTCGGTGCACAGGAAGCACCGCCTGCTATTGTTTCAATGTTCCTTGGCGAAGAGTTGACTTCAATTCTTGAATCCATCGAGAATGACGAAGACTACGACAACAAAGAAAAAGAAGTTCTTAAAGTCGGTGTTCATGTTCTTCCCCGATTCCCCAAGGATACTACCGACAGAAACAGAACCTCTCCATTCGCCTTTACGGGTAATAAATTCGAGTTCCGTATGTTGGGCTCATCTGCATCCGTTGCAGGCCCTAACACAACACTCAACACAGCCGTAGCCGAAGTTCTTTCGCAGTTTGCTGATGAGCTTGAAAACAAATCAGACTTTGAAGGTTCTCTTCACGCTCTTATTAAACGTGTTATAAAAGAACACAAGCGCATTATCTTCAACGGTAACGGCTATGACGATGCCTGGGTGGAAGAAGCAGAAAAACGCGGTCTTCTTAATCTCAGAACAACTCCTGACTGCTTGCCATATATGCTCCACGAGAAGAACGTGGAATTATATAAACGCCACAAGGTTTACAGTGAGGCGGAAATCAAAGCTCATTATGAAATCAAAAATGAGAAATACTGCAAATACCTTAACATAGAAGTTCTCACAATGATTGATATGGCAAAAAAAGACATTTTGCCCTGTGTCAGCAGAAACATTCACGAGCTCGCTGATACCGTAACAGCAAAACGTCAGGTTGGCGATTTTATTGACACCACCTACGAAGAAACCCTTGTAAAAAAACTCTCACAGCTTTCTTCAAAAGCCTTCAAAGATGTTGCGGAGCTTGAATCACTTTCAAAAGAAGTTAAAGCCATCAGCGAGAGTGATGCAGCCGCAATGTTCTACAAAAATCACATTATACCACTTATGAACACATTGAGAGAATCCGTTGATGAAATGGAAAGTCTTTGCTCCTCAGAGCATTGGTGCTACCCATCATATGGTGAATTACTTTTCAGTGTAAGATAAAAATAAAGGTGCGCTCACGGAGTGCACCTTTATTCTTATTTTATATATTCTTTGTATTTCTCCAAAGTAAAAATCTCCGCCGTAATATCAAGCAAAAGACCTTCCGCTACATATTCCTCCGAATGGACGACGCCTGTTTTACGCAATTCTGCGGCAGCACCACCCATTGAGAAAGGCAGAAGAATTTTAACTCTTTTACGTGTCGGCGGTAAGCTTTCAACGATTTTTCCCAGTAACAAATCAAGCCCTTCGCCTGTTTTAGCAGAAATTCTGACGCTGTTACCTACTAAAGGAATAGAAATATCATTCGCCAAATCACATTTATTGAGAACTGTTATTATAGGTTTATCTGCGCAACCCAATTCTTCAAGAAGTTCGTTTGTCACCTTGTAATGTTTAGCACACTCATCACTTGATGCATCGCAGATATTCAAAATAACATTTGCACTGGCGGCTTCATCAAGCGTTGATTTAAACGCTTCGACAAGCTTATGCGGCAATCTGCTGATAAATCCTACAGTATCGATAAGCAGGACACTGCTTCCGTCAGGAAGCGTCAATGCTCTCGCCGTAGGGTCAAGTGTGGCAAACAATTTATTTTCCGCAAGGACACCTGCATCAGTAAGCGTGTTCATCAACGTGGATTTACCTGCGTTAGTATATCCCACGAGAGCAACTGTAGTTACACCATCTTTCTTTCTTCGTTCTCTGTAACGTGTTCTTCTTTCGTCAAGGGCTTTCAAGCCTTCGGTCAATGCGGAAATTCTACGTCTTATATGACGACGGTCAGTTTCCAACTTAGTTTCACCGGGACCGCGAGTACCGATACCGCCGCCCAATCTTGACATTGAAGCACCTTTACCGCCCAGTCTCGGCAAGGCATATTTCAATTGAGCAAGCTCGACCTGAAGCTTACCCTCACCCGATAGAGCACGCTGAGCAAAAATATCAAGAATCAGCGTTGTACGGTCAATAACACGCACATCTGTAACTCTCTCTATATTCTTTTGTTGAGCAGGAGAAAGCTCGCCATCAACAATAACCAAATCCGGCTTCTCAAGCTCACAGAAATCAGAAAGCTCTTCAAGCTTTCCCCTTCCCAGATACGTACCTGCTTCAGGCGCTTCGCGTTTTTGGGTCATTTCGCAAATCACGTCTGCACCCGCGGTTTTCGCAAGCTCTGTAAGCTCGGCGAGCGATGAATCAACATCGAACTCACCAGTATCAACCGATACTAAAACTGCTCTTTCACGTTCGATTTTATTTTCGTAATATTCCATAAAAATCTCTCTGAAAAACCCTGTTTACCAAAGGCAAACAGGGTCTTGATTTTCCTTTATTATTTTCTCTTTTTGTGATGTCTGCTTCCGTAATAGTAGGATGAGCCGTAATATCCGCCGTAACGGTTTGAGAAATATCCGCCTGCTTTTTCAGTAGCAATTTTAAGAGTACCGGTACCTGCACGGTTGTAGATACAACCCATAATGTCTGCTTTTGTGGTCATAATATCACTTAAAGCATATTCAATCTGGGGAATAGCAACTCTTTCTTCTGCAGTAACAAATACGATTGTATCTGTATAGTTCGCAACGATTGCCGCGTCAGCAACAACACCTGCAGGAGGACAGTCGATAATAACATAATCGAAGTTCTTTTTAGCTTCTGCAACTATCTGTGCCATTGTTTCTGAAGCAAGTGTTTCTGACGGGTCTGCAACTGCAGATGAAGAAACAAGAAGGTAAAGATTGTATTTTTCGATATATTTAACTGATTCCTCAAATGTTTTAGCACCTGTTACGATATCATAGATACCCTTTTCACCTTCGATTGAAATACCCAATGTTTTGCAAACAGCAGGTTTTCTAAGGTCTGCGTCCATAAGAAGAACGGATTTACCGCTCTTTGCAAGTGAAAGTGCAATATTGGTTGAGCAGGTAGTTTTACCTTCACTCTCGGTTGAACTTGTAACAGCAAAAACTGAATAACCCTTTTTCAGTTTTGCATTTTCAAACTTGGTTCTTATAAGCTTGAAGGTTTCTATAAACGGCAAACCAACGTTTCTGTCAGTAATAAGAAGTCTTGTGCGATCGCTCTTTTTCTTGCCCTTGATATCGGAAACAGTAGCGATGATATCAATATTACTGAAGTTATTTTTAATATCTTCAGTTGAGAGTAATTTATTCTGAATTTTTGCAGAAATAAGTATGATAATTATGGCAAGAGCGGCACCGATTATAAGTCCGGCTGCTGTATAAAGAACTGTTGATGAGTCTGCGGCAAGCTTTGCCTGTGTAGCACTGTCGGCAACACTGATATTAGCAGTGGGGAACGCAGTTTTGGAAAGCTCGGGATAAACGCTCTGAATAGCCGTAGCAACAACATAAGAAAGCTCTTTATCATTTGAAGTAACTCTAACGGTAATAAGTGTGGAATCAGGTTCAATTTCGACACCAATCATTCCGCGAAGCTGTTCTTTTGAATACTCTTTGCCTGTCTGTGCTTTAACGTTAGACTGAACGTCGGTAATAAAGTCATTACCGTTTTGCATAAGTATTTTAAAGTTATTTGCGATTGTGGTTGAAGCCTGTGCGTCACTGGCGGTTGTATATTTACCGGCTTCACCTGCAATATCTCTGTCTTTATTCGCTGCGTTAAAGATAATGTTTGAAGTGAATTTCTCTGTATATGTTATTTTTGCAATACCGAATCCGCTGATGCTGAAAATTGCAACAAAAACAACAACGAGCCACCATTTGCTGAATATCTGGCGCAACATTTTTAAAATGGGAGCAAGACCGATATCCTCATCATGGGTTCTTTTTTCTTCGTAAGCCATCTATATTCTCCTTTATCTTTTCATATATACTTTATATTATCACATTTAAAATATAACTACAATAGTTTTTCGAAATTTTTTACAGTCCGTTACGTTTCAGAAATTCTATCTGTCTGTTTTTTGCATCTTCATCAACAGAGCCGATTGTTTTTGCTTCATCGGCATATTTTTTTGTACCTTTAATCGCACTTATCCATCTTACAACCCACATTATCGGTAAAAGGAACGGTGCTTTTTTTAATATCGGATAGCGTTTTTTCATAAGGTAAAAAGGCAGGAAAAGACGAGTTAAAAAATATGATGATTTTTTCTCGGTATAATCACCCTTTATTATACCGCTTAAATAATAATTGGTCTGACTGCCGAAAACGCCGCTTAAAATTACATATTCAGCAGTCTCTCGGACATTCTCGTTCACGCAACCGTCACCAAACCAGAAATCCGAAAGATTGTCCATACTATTGCTGAATTCCGTGAGTCCTGTATCATTCAAGGCTTTTTCAAGAATATCCGCGTTACACAGCGGCTTTAACTTTTTCTTGAGATAGTAATGGTCAACTATACTCTTTATGCCTGTTCCTGCAGATTCAAAATGGTGTGCCGTATGAGAAAGAACGTAAACGTAAAAATCCTCATCGGTCATATTCATTGTATAACCGTTACTGTCCGTCACCATTCTTTCGAATGCGCCCTTATAGTATTCATAGCCCTTGTCATAGTCATACTTCAGTTCTTTATGAAGCTCAAAGTTAAGAAAAGGCTTTTTGACATACCCTGCATCTTTTGCATCTTCGTAGTTATCGTACTTGTAGCCCCTGTTTTCAAGTATTTGTGCCGCTTTCACGGCTTTGCCCGGCTCAATGTACACATCCATATCCAGCATAAAACGCATATCGGGTTCATCATAATACCGTGAAATTTTGGCGCCTTTGAGAAAGCAGTGTTTTATCTCATTTTGCGCAAAAATCCCGGCTAATTCATCCGCTTCCTTTTGTTGTGCGGCGTGGCGTGCGGCGCTCCTGAACAGTTCTTTTTTGAAAACGTTTCTGATTTCTTCAGGTGCTTTTTCACTTGCCGTAACAGAAGGTGCAACCAATGGTGTAACCTTATGACGTTCTGACAATTTATAAAGTTTTGAATAATCCGTATCGTCAGGAAACTCATACTTTTCACCATTAAGCTGTGCTTTTATTGCCGAAACAAGCACTTTGCCGGTGACAAGTATATCTTTTGTAATTTCAATATTCTTATTTTCCATTTTTCAACCTGTAAAGCGTATATTTTAATCTTCTTACGGGATAACGGGTTTTAAGGTTTTTCACATATTTATTTTTATGTTTAACGTATTCAGGGTCCGTAACATCCATAAGCTTACCGTCACGGCATATTGTGCAGACAACACCGACTATGTGTTTATCGGTAATATTCTTTTCCAACAAAAACTGATTATCACCGCACATAATGTAACCGTCTGCATTTTTGCCAACAACCCTGTGCAACACAAAAGCACCGTCATCACGGCGGTATAACGGCAAATCGCCTGTTTCCAGCGGCAAATCCGGCTTTTTAATAATCACATAATCCCTGCCCTGAACCAAAAGAGGATTCATGCTTGTGCCGGTTATGGGTATTTTAAACGTCATATTTTTGGCGAAGGCTTCTTGAATAAACGGGAGAAGCTCTGCCATAGAAACCTGCATCATATTATTTTTCCAATATCTTATAATTCTCTAATTTATCAAGGAATGCTGTCAGGTCGTTACGAAGAACATCCTCGGGAGCATCATACTCCTGCTTGAGAATTGCTACAATCTCATCATAATTCTTACCGTTTTCGAGAGCCTTCCATATAACCTCTGCAGGGCCGTTAAGCGTAATCATACCGCGGATATTATTTACCGCTTCACCGACAGGAACAACAACAGGTGTACCTGCAACGGTTTTTAATACATAGTTTTCATTAAGCTTCATTTTTATCACCGTAAAAATTCATATTTTTCTAATTTAATTTTATCATAAAGGCTGTAATAAATCAATATAAAAAAAGGGAATGCAAAAAAACACAGACCGCATAAAACGTATAAAACAAGAGATTCCCGCAGGATGATACCTGCAAGAACCCCATAAACGATGAATAAATTCAAGTTATTAAGAAATTTAAGCCTTATGCCGGGAACAAAAGCTTCGCCACTCATTGTACCTTTATTCGCCTTCGGGCAAGCAACTAAGTCGTAACACTTGTTTTTGCTAAGTTTGTCAGTTCGTATAATTTTTACCTTTTTTAATCATTTTTCAGTTTTTTACTGACCCTACCCATAACAACAAAGAATGCCGGGAACAAGAACACGTCGGCTATTATCCACGCGCCCGGATTAACAAGGCACACCGCATCATAACCGAACCTTCTGACAAAAAGATATCCGCCGAGTCCCCTTGCAAAAAGCTCAAACACACCCGTTGTCATAGCAGTCATACTGTACCCAAGACCCTGAATTGCATTTCTCAGCAGGAAAAGCACCGATAAAATCAGATAAAAATAACTGCCTGCATTAATATATTGTTGAGCAAGTCCAATAACCGCCGTTTCACTTCCTTCAATAAATAAAAGTGAAATGTACGGTCCTAAAAATCTTGCAACGCAAATACCTATAACAGAATAAATTGCCGCAAGAATAAAGCCGCTGCTGATACCTTTTTTAATTCTTCCGAGCTTTTTGGCACCAAGATTCTGACCGCAGTATGTAGCCATTGTAAGACCTATGGTTTCCGCAGGCAAAACTATCATCAACTGTGTTTTTGCACCTATAGTCATACCCGCAATGGTATCGGGGCCAAGATTATTGACGCAAGACTGAAGCATTACCGAACCAATTGCAGTTATTGAAAATTGCAGAGCCATAGGCAACCCGTTTTTAAGAAGATTAAGAATATATTTTACATCGGGTTTTGCTGTTTCTTTGGTGAGATGAAGAATAGGGAAGCTGCGTTTAACATAAATAAAGCAAAGGATGCCCGAAGCTATCTGAGAAACAACGGTAGCTACAGAAGCACCGCGCACGCCCATATTAAACACTTCAATAAGAAGCAAATCCAGACCCACGTTCAGAACGGAAGAAAACAGCAGGAAGTACAACGGTGTTTTACTGTCACCTAAAGAGCGCACTATACTTGCAAGCAGGTTATAAAACATCGTTGCTCCGATACCTGCAAATATTATTACAATATAATTATATGCGTCTTCATAAATTTCTTCGGGTGTATTTAACACGTTAAGAAGCGGTTTTGTGAGAAGCACCGCACCCACAGTCAATACTATTCCGAGAACCACTGACGTGTAAATAATATTTGCAACATACTTTTTCAAGCCCTGTATATCCTGTGCGCCGAAACGTTGCGCAATAGGAATAGCAAACCCTGCACAAAGACCTACAACAGAACCGATTACAAGAAAGTTGATAGCACCTACAGAACCCACCGCAGAAAGTGCCGTTTTACCGACACATCTTCCTACTATAATGGTATCTGCCATATTATAAAGCTGTTGAAAAAGATTACCCAACATCAACGGCAAACAAAACCGTATTATATTTTTCATAGGACTACCTACAGTCATATCCTTGGTCATTTTATCACCACATTCACCAAAATAAAAACTCAAACAAATTTAGCATAACTGCGTTTGTTTGTCAATAGCGGTTTCCTGTCAGGAGTTTCAGGGCAAAGCCGATTGTAAAATGCAAAATTATAGGGGCAAACCGATTTATAATTAAGTTGTGCAGAACAACCAACCACCGTAGGGGACGGATCCATCCGTCCCGAAGAAGGATAACGTTAAATATGCGTGAAGCATTTACAATAGGCAACGCAGTTCCGATAATTACGAATTACGCATTAAGCATTACGAATTATAATGCCGACCGCAGGTCCCGAAACTCCTCACTCCTAATTCCTCACTCCTAACTAAAAAATCCTCCCGAACGGAGACGCTTCGTAAAGAAGTAGTCTCCGTTTTTCTATACAAGAGAAAATGACACTTTCAAAAGTTGAAAGTGTCATAGTGGGTTACATACTTTGAGAAAGGTAATGCTTGCCGAAAATAAACGATCGTTTTTTCGGTGCGTAAAGCGATATTGCGAACTGTCGTTTGCAGCGATATTTTTGACCTACGGCAAAAGCGATATAAAAGCCTTTGGCTTTTGCGATATTATATTAGTGCTTTTCACACGGCGAAGCCGTATATCGCGCGGTTATACCGCATATCGCATCGTAGATATATCGCTCGTGCTTTGCACGAATATAGCTGAGGCACACTTCCTTACGGAGTGTGCCTCAAAAGGGAGGATTTTTTTCATTATTTTGCAACGATATTAATAATCTTGCCGGGAACATAGATTTCCTTAATGATGTTTTTGCCGTCAAGGAATTCTTTTACCTTATCATCTGCTTTTGCCGCCGCAATGGCTTCATCTGCAGTTGAATCTTTAGCAATAGTGATTGTTGCTCTGAGCTTACCGCAAATCTGAACGGGAACCTCGATTGTTGAATCTACTGTTTTTGCTTCGTCAAACTCGGGCCACTGAGCTATTGCAAGTAAACCTTCTTCACCAAGCTGAGCCCATACTTCTTCAGCAACGTGGGGTGCAAAGGGATCAAGAAGTTTAACAAATGTTTTAAGTTCGCCCTTTGTGATTGAGCCTGCATCGTAGATTTCGTTAAGAAGCGTCATCAATGCCGCAATAGCGGTGTTGAACTTCATATTCTCGATATCCTCGGAAACTTTCTTTATTGTCTTATGGAATGAAGTTTCAAGTTCTTTTGAATATTCTTCACCGTCTTTAACAATCTCAAGAAGGTTCCAGATTCTGTCGATGAAACGTTTACAGCCCTTAACACTGCTCTCGCTCCAAGGTGCGGCTTTTTCGTAGTCACCCATAAAGAGAACGTAAGTACGAAGAACGTCTGCGCCGAGCGAGTCAACAACTTCGTTGGGGTCAACAACATTACCCTTTGATTTGCTCATTTTTTCGCCATCGGGACCAAGGATAAGACCCTGAGCAGTTCTTTTTGCATAAGGCTCATCAAAGGGAACTACGCCGATGTCATAAAGGAATTTATGCCAGAAACGTGAATAAATAAGGTGACGTGTAACGTGCTCCATACCGCCGTTATACCAGTCAATGGGACCCCAGTATTTAAGCTTATCCATATCAGCAAAGCACTCTGTATTATGGGGGTCGATGTAACGAAGGAAGTACCATGATGACCCTGCCCACTGAGGCATTGTATCAGTTTCGCGTTTAGCAGGTGCTCCGCACTTGGGGCAAGTACAGTTAACGTAGCTGTCAATTTTTGCCAAGGGGCTTTCGCCGTCTGAACCGGGTTGGAAGTTATCAACTTCCGGAAGTTTCAAAGGAAGCTCTTCATAAGGAACGGGAACAATACCGCATTTTTCACAATGAACAATAGGAATAGGTTCGCCCCAATATCTCTGACGATTGAATGCCCAGTCCTTCATCTTATACTGAACGCCTTTTTCACCTACACCTTTTTCTTCAAGGTAAGCAACCATCTTTTCAATTGAAGCCGCTTTTTTATCCATACCGTTAAGGAAGTCGGAGTTAACCATTTCGCCGTCACCGGTATATGCTTCAACGTTGATGTCACCGCCCTTGATAACTTCGATGATATCGATACCGAATTTCTTTGCGAACTCGTAGTCGCGCTGGTCGTGTGCAGGAACCGCCATAATAGCACCCGTACCGTAACCCATCATAACGTAGTCGGATATGTAAATGGGTATCTTTTTACCGTTAACGGGATTTATTGCTTCAAGACCGTCAATTCTGACACCTGTTTTATCCTTAACAAGCTGTGTTCTTTCAAACTCCGTTTTCTTTGCACACTCTGCCCTATAAGCCTCAATATCAGCCATATTACCGATTTTATCTGCATACTTATCTATAAGAGGATGCTCAGGAGCCATAACCATAAAGGTTACGCCGAAAAGAGTATCCGGACGTGTTGTGTAAATCTTCATTTTTTCATCGGTGCCGTCTATTTGGAAATTAACGAAAGCACCTGTTGATTTACCAATCCAGTTAACCTGCTGAAGTTTAATGTTAGGAAGATAATCGACCTTATCAAGACCCTGAAGAAGCTTATCTGCATATTCAGTTATACGAAGATACCAGACGTCTTTTGATTTTTGCACGATATCGCTGTGGCAGATATCACATTTACCGCCCTGAGAGTCCTCGTTAGAAAGAACAACCTTACATGAAGGACAGTAGTTCACCAATGTCTTATCACGGAAAACAAGACCGTTTTCAAACATTTTAAGGAAAATCCACTGTGTCCATTTGTAGTAGCTTTCTTCGGTAGTGTCAACAACTCTGTTCCAGTCGAAGGAGAAACCTACCTTCTTAAGCTGTGATGAGAACTTTTCGATATTCATATCCGTAACCTTACGGGGATGAATACCTGTTTTGATAGCATAGTTTTCGGTAGGAAGACCGTATGCATCAAAACCGATAGGGAAAAGAACATTATAGCCCTGCATTCTTCTTTTACGGGAAATAACTTCAAGACCCGAATATGCTTTAATGTGACCAACGTGCATACCCGCACCACTGGGATAAGGGAATTCAACAAGACCGTAGAATTTCGGTTTATCGGAATTATCCTGCGCGTGGAAAACGCCTTCATCCTCCCATTTTTTCTGCCATTTTTGCTCAACGGCTGAAAAATCGTATTTCATTTATATCATACCCTTTCTGGAAATGCAAAATGCAGAATGCAAAATGCAAAATTATTGGAACCTGCGGTTGGCTATTTTAAGCTATCGCAGTTTTATAAGTTTTTATATGATGTTTTACAAGTATATATTAAGATGTTTCTGATATCCGTCAGATCATCACTCAAACTTTTATACTCTGAATCATTTATATAATTTGTGTCGTGTAACAGCATCAACCAATACATTGTTTCGGTAGCTTCTTTGAGTGCTATATTCATTTTTGATGCAAAATCATTTTTAGTTTGACCGTTCTGTGCTTCAAAAACATTTGCACCTATACTTGTTCCGCTTTTTGCAATTTATTTTGAAATAACAAATTCCTTTTTCTCATTAACAAGATACTTATTTAATAATCCGTTTTGCAAACAATCTTGTTTTGTCTACTATATTGTCCTTCATAAAAAACAACCCATCGAATTATTATAATACTGTGCGTAGCGCCCTATAATTCTGCATTCACGTCACAAAACTTATTCATCTAACAAATTCTGAATATCTATTTTCTCCGCATCTTCCCAGAGTCTTTCGAGATTGTAATATTCTCTTGCTTCTTCCGTGAAGATGTGAGCTACAACACCTGCATACTCCATAACCACCCAGCCTGTTGTTCTGCCTTCAATATGATCTGCAGTCATACCCGCTTCTTCAAGTTGAAATTCAACTTCATCCGCAAGGGCGCGTATGTGAGTATTTGAATTACCTGTTACAATAACAAAGTAATCGGCAACAATTGTGAGTTCATCAATCTTGATAACCTTAATATCGTTACCCTTTTTATCATCAAGTGCTTTTACGATTTTCTTTACTGTATCTGAAATCATTTTTACTCTCCTGATTTATTATTCTGCAAATTAAACATAGCATCGTTATATGCCGATACTGTATCAGGGTGAATTATCCTGTCCCTGTCAACAAGGTCCTTTATGGTAAAACCCAAGCCTTCAACAATTGCTTCATCAAGACTGCGTTTTGCTTTTTCACGCATCACTTCAACCCCGTCATAATCACGCTCAGCACTGATAAAATCCGCTATGAAAACCACCTTTTCAAGCAGGGACATACCCTTTCTGCCGGTCGTGTGATACCTTATGGCATTGAGCATATCTTCATCTGTAATACCGAAAACTTTTTCGGCATAAGCCCTGCCGCATATTGCGTGGTAAAGCTTTGCAACGTCCAATTCATATTCGGAAAGTTCAACGCCGTTTTCAATCATATATGACAATTGAAGTCCTGCGGGCTCATCCTTACAACAGTCGTGTACAAGACCTACCGTATATGCCTTCTCGGGATCACAGCCGTAAATAAGGGCAAGCTCCTTTGCTGAGTCCGCAACATTCAACGAGTGAATATAACGATTCTCCGTCAAACGATTTTTTAAAGCTTCTTTGTATTCTTCATTCCTGTTCACAGATATAACCCCCCAGCCTTAATATACTGCGACACATTATCATCAATATAATCAAACAAACCATATTCAATATTATTGCGGATTTGTGTTGAACTTATCTCAATGGGCGTACTTTCAGAAAAAATCACGTTTTTCTCATCAAGACCGAGAACATCTCTTGAATACTTCTGCATTTCTTCAAGCTTTTCAGGCTCAAGGGTTCTGCAAGCAGTAACAAGCACGCACATTTCAGCAATTTTCTCATACTCGTACCACCTGTCAAATGATAAAAACATATCATCGCCCATAAAAAGATAAATCTGCGCATCAGGATAAAGCTTTTTAACCTCAGCCACCGTATCAACGGTATAACTTTTTCCGCCGCGGTTTATTTCAATATCGCTCACTTCAAAAAGGGGTTCATTAAAAGCCAGTCGGCACATCTCATATCTGTCGGCGGCAGTTGCACCTGATGATTCCTTGAAAGGTGACAATGCCGTCGGTATTATTATAACCTTTTCTGCTCCGCAAATTTCCGCAAGATTTTGCGCAAGAAGCTTGTGTCCCTTGTGCGGCGGATCAAATGAACCGCCGTAAATCGCAATTTTTCTCATATCAATACATTGTTACAGTCTGCATTTCAAGATTGCCTCTGTATGAAGTGATTTTAATTTTAACCCTTGTAACTTCAACAGGGCTGATTTTATGTATCTTTTTGTAACCGATTACACCGCCTGTACCGACTTTTTTAAATTTGCCGTTACCTTCATCGATGTAAACCTCATATTCTTCAACATGCTGACCGTTGACGATGTTTTCCATCATAACGAACTTATCGAACATATCTTTCTGCGAAAGTGTAATGGTAAGCTCAGGTTGAGCATCATTCGCGGCAGGACGCCAGGTCTTTGTTTCATCATCGTCAAAAAGATTAGATGCAGCATACTCTGCAGAAAGCGTACTGCTGGCAGTAATCTCACCAATTTGAGAAACTTTATATGTATATGACCTTTTAAGGTCGATACCGAACGCCTTTAAAATCTGATAATCCATTTCGGCAAACTTACCGTTTTTCATAGGCGGAACACCCACCATTAACGCACAGTTACTGCCTACGGATTCAAGATAAATCTTCTGAAGCTTATCCTTCGTTTTTGCGGTATATTCATCATCCTTATGATAATACCATCTGTCACGCATTGAAATACAGACTTCACAGGGATACCAGATAAAATCGCTATCTTTTTTGATTGCTTTTCGTGAACCTAAATCACGTTCAAATTTTTCTTCTTTTTTGAAAAATTTTTTAGTCTTTTCTTTACTGCGTTTGAATGCGTTATAAATGCTGTATCTTTCAGGAACAACACTCCACTCATTTTCGCGGATAACGCCCCACTCATTACCATACCAACGCACATCGGGACCCACGAGAGCAATAACCGCCCCGGGTTGACATTCTCTTACAACGTCATAATAGCCCTGCCAGTCATATTCCTGCACATTGCCGTCTTTATCCGCTTCTGCGGCACCGTCAAAACGCACGTAGAAAATATCGCCGTATTTTGTCAGCACTTCACGAAGAAGGGCTTTAAAGTAATTATTGTATTCTTCGCCCTTGCCGTATGACTCTTCGTGACGGTCAAGGGGTGAAATAGCTATACCGAATTTAATACCCTGTCGTTTGCATTCTTCGCTTAAAAGCTCTACGATATCTCTGTTTTCAACGTCCCAATTATCTGCACTTTCCACGGAATAATCAGTGTATTGAGAACACCACAGGCAAGAACCGTCGTGATGCTTAACGTTGAGAACCATACCCTTGAAACCTGCATCCTTGAAAAAGGTTACCCATTCTTCTGCGATGAATTCTTCAGGGCAGAAATTGGAAGGATTCACTTTACCGTCGGTCCATTCTCTGTTTACAACGGTAGCAAGTCCGAAGTTTATAAAACCGTAAAACTCTGTCTTTTGCCATTCAATTTGTCTTGCAGAAGGTTTGACTTCCGCAGCTATTTCATAAGGCTTCATATAATTTCCTTTCGGGGTTTATTTGCCGCAGTCGCAGTTAGTTGCAACTATATCAACACCTAAACCGAGAATATTTTTGATAACTACGTCACCTATTTTAACAGGTGCCTTTACTGTGGCAGAGTTTATAACCTGCATACATTCAAACATTTTATCTTTAGGCACGGGGCCTGAAGATTTAACAGGCACAACAGGGTGACAACCGTCTTCAACTTTAATGCTTGTTGTAAGACTTCTGACGGGGTTTGTTATTTCTGCGCGTGCATAGGCATCGCCACGTTTACAGGTATTACCCGAAACACTGATAACTTCACCGTTTTCAATCTCAACTTCAATAGGGCATCCCAAAGGGCAGGATACACAAATAAGACTTTTCTTCATTTCTCCCACTCCTTATTCTTCAACGCGAACAATAATTTCGCTGTTTTTATTCATTTTCTTAAGCATTTCAGGTGTGATAACCACATTTTCCATCTCGCCGGGAGCAAGCTTCACTTTCTTTCTTGAAGAAAGTATTTCGCCGTCACATTCAACAACCACCTTTGCACCCTTATAAACCTGACCGACACGGAAATAGAGCTTAAGGTTTTCTTCACCTTCAATATTAACACGCTGGGGAACGATGTAACGGACACCGTCAATACCCTTTGTATTTATAAATGCACCGCCTTTTTTCTTACCGAAGATATAGTCCGCAGCACCCTTACCTGCAATCTGACTTTCTTCCGTAACATAGTCAACAAGGTCATGTACCTGTAAAACGTTACCGCAAGCGAAAATGCCGGGTCTTACGGTTTCTCTGTACTCGTCAACAACAGGGCCGCTTGTAACTCTGTCAAGCTCAACGCCCACGTCTTTTGAAAGTTCATTTTCGGGAATAAGTCCCACGGAGAGAAGAAGTGTATCACATTCAATATATTCTTCTGTTCCGGGAATGGGCTGAAGTCTTTCATCAACCTTTGCGATTGTGACACCTTCCAGTCTTTCTTTACCGTGAGTTTTAACTACCGTACAGCTTAATCTCAACGGAATACCGAAGTCATCAAGGCACTGTACAATGTTTCTTGTAAGACCGCCCGAATAAGGCATAAGCTCACAAACAACCTTCACTTCTGCGCCTTCAAGTGTCATACGGCGAGCCATAATAAGACCGATATCACCCGAACCGAGAATAACTACCTTTTTACCGGGCATATAGCCGTCAATATTCACATATTTCTGCGCAGTACCTGCAGTCATAATACCCGCAGGTCTTGAACCCGCAATAGAGAGTGCACCGCGTGGTCTTTCGCGGCAACCCATAGCAAGAACTACGGCAATTGCCTGAAACTGCATAAGACCTTCACTATTATTTACCGCTGTAACAACGTTATTCTCCGATATATTAAGAACCATTGTATCGGTAAAAACATCAATGTCGGTTTTCTCAACCTGTTCTATAAATCTTCCTGCATACTCGGGTCCGGAAAGCTCTTCTCCGAAATAATGAAGACCGAAGCCTGTGTGTATGCACTGTTCAAGAATACCACCGAGAGTTTCAGCTCTTTCAAGAATAACTATCTTTTCAACACCCTCGGCTTTTGCCGCAAGGGCTGCAGCCATACCGGCAGGACCGCCGCCGACAACAACTAAATCATAATTCAACATCTGTCCCGCCTCCTTACTTCGTTCTGTCATACATTATCTTCGACTTTCCGCCGAATTTTGTAATCTCGTTCATAGGTACGCCTAATTCTCTTGCAAGGATTTCAACTACCTTGCTTCCGCAGAAACCGCCCTGGCATCTGCCCATACCTGCTCTTGTTCTTCTCTTGACGCCGTCAACATCCCTTGCACCTGCAGGAGCGTGTATGGCATCTAAAATCTCGCCTTCGGTTATTGTTTCGCAACGGCAAACAATTCTGCCGTAGGCTTTATTCTTTTCAATAAGCTTTGCACGTTCCTCTGTGTTGAGATGACGGAAACGCACGGGCTCGGGACGAACAGGATCAAAACCTTCTTTTTTCACAAGTCCTCCCGTGAGTTCGTTCATTATGCCGTCAACCATCTCTGCTATAGCAGGAGCAGAAGAAAGACCGGGCGACTCAATGCCGGCAGCATTGATAAATTTTTTATTTGCCGCCGAAGAGCCGATAATAAAGTCATCGGTTACGGGATGGGCTCTGTTACCGCTGAAGGAAGTAATCGCATTTCTCAACGAAACTGCAGGAATACTCTTTGTTGCCGCGGTATAAATACCTGACAGACCTTCGGCTGTTGTGGAAACATCGTCACTGCCGTCGATATCGGTTGCTGAAGGGCCTACAATAAGATTTCCGTCAACTGTAGGTGAAACGAGTACACCCTTACCCATTTTTGAAGGACACTGGAAAATAGTGTTACTTGCAAGAGTGCCCTGTGATTTATCAAGAAGATAATAATCACCGTGACGGACAATTATTTCTATTGAGTTATCGCCGATAAGCTGTGCGATTTCACCTGAATGGACGCCTGCGGCATTGATAACGTATTTTGCAGTTATGTCACCTGCTGTAGTATCAAGGATAAACTCATCGTTCTCGTACCTGATACCTCTGACTTCACAATTCCTTATAAACTCCGCGCCGTTTGTTACAGCATTTTCTACACCTGCAATAGTCAGCTCGTAGGGACAGACTATTGATGATGTAGGAGCATAAAGAGCCGCTACTGCAGTATCGCCTATATTAGGTTCCATTTTCACGAGCTCTTCTCTTTCAACAATACGTAAATCGGGAACGCCGTTCTCTATACCGCGCTCAAGAAGATGATTAAGACTGTCCTTTTCCTCTTCGGAAAAAGCAACAACCAGAGCACCGTTATTTTTATACGGCACACTCAACTCCTTGCAGACTTTTTTCATGAGCTCTACGCCACGCACATTGAGCTTTGCTTTAAGTGTTCCGGGTTTGGCATCGAAGCCCGCATGCACAATAGCACTGTTTGCTTTTGTGGCACCCATCGCACAATCGTTGCATCTTTCAAGCAGTGCAATCTTAATATCGTACTTTGAAAGCTCCCTTGTTATAAGAGAGCCTACAACGCCTGCACCGATTACTGCAACATCGTACTTCATTTTAAACATCTCCTTGAAAACAGGTTAAAAATAAATCAGTTTATTATAGCATACTGTCTTATGAAAAATCAAGACATTATAATGTATATTATGCCTTGTTTTTTAAGGACTTTTAGTGTATGATAAATATTTGTAAAACTTTTGTGAGGTATAAAGAATGAAATTACCCGAACTCCTTGCCCCTGCAGGGGATATGAATTGTCTGAAAGCCGCCGCGCGTTTCGGTGCGGATGCAGTATATATCGGCGGTCCGCTTCTTCAGTTAAGAGCAGAGAAATCCGCATTTCCCGAAGAAGAAATCGATACCGCCGCAAAGCTTCTTCACTCCTTGAATAAAAAACTTTACGTTACTGTAAACAGCTTCACCAAAAATACTGAAATAGAGCCTTTGAAGGATTATGCGAGAACACTTTATTCCTTGGGTGTTGATGCAGTTATTGTTGCAGATTTAGGTGCTTTAAGAGCCATTAAACAGGCGGAGCCGCGCCTTGAAGTTCATATCAGTACACAGGCTAACTGTTGCAACTATTCTGCAGCTATGGCTTACTACGAGTTAGGCGCATCAAGAATTGTTGTTGCCCGTGAAATGACTATTGACGAAATTGCAGAAATGCACTCGAAAATTCCTGACGAGCTTGAGATAGAAGCCTTTGTTCACGGAGCAATGTGTATGGCATATTCGGGAAGATGTCTTATCTCATCATATATGAACGGCAGAAGCGGTAACCGTGGCGAATGCACACAGCCCTGCCGTTGGGAATACTACCTTGTTGAGCGCAACAGACCTAACGAATATCTGAAGCTTGAAGAATACGAAGACCATTCCGCTCTTTTATCTTCCCATGATATGAAGGCTATCGGATTTCTTGATAAATTACAGCAAGCCGGTGTTGACTCATTCAAAATCGAAGGCAGAATGAAGACAGAATACTACGTTTCACACGTGGTTAATGCATACAGACGAGCTATTGATAAATCTGCCCCCATAGAACTTCTTGAGGACGAGCTTAACGCCATAAGCCACCGTCCTTACAACAGCGGTTTTTATTTCGGCAATCTGGTTCACAACCACAAAAATGACGGCCTTTACCATTGGGACTGCACCTTTGCAGGCGTTGCCCTTGAAGATTGCACCGACGGCAAGCTTAAAATACAACAACGCAACTTTTTTAAGCTCGGTGACAATCTTGAAGTTCTTTCTCCCGACAGTTTCGGTATGGCGTTCAACTGCACTAAAATAGTTAACGAAAAAGGCGAAGAATGTGAAACCGCCTGTCACCCACAGGAGTTTCTGACCCTTGATTGTACGGCAGATGTTAAAGCCGGTGATATATTAAGAGTACGAACAGAAAAGCAAAAGATTATTACGGACATCTGATATATGAAAAATTACGAGATTCTCGCTCCGGCAGGAGCATACGAACAACTGCGCGCCGCGGTAATATGCGGTGCGGATGCGGTGTATCTTGGTGCAGGCAATTTCAACGCAAGGCGCAATGCACAGAATTTTACCTCCGCCAATCTGACAGAAGCGGTAAAATACTGTCATCTTCGCAACGTAAAGGTTTACGTCACTTTAAATACCCTTGTTTTTGACAAAGAGATGTCCGAACTTTACGAAACGGTCAAAGACATTGCTGAAAGCGGAGCAGATGCCGTTATAGTTCAGGACCTTGCCGTGGCAAAAGCAGTTAAAAGCATTTGTCCGCAACTTCCTTTGCACGCTTCAACCCAAATGGCAGTACATAATGTTTCGGGTGCGCTGTTCCTTGAAAAAGCAGGCTTTTCACGTATAGTTCTTGCTCGTGAATTGTCATTGAATGAAATAAAAGAAATCCGCCGCAATGTCAGGGCGGAACTTGAAGTTTTTGTACACGGTGCTCATTGTATGAGCACCTCCGGCAACTGTTATCTTTCCGCAATGTTGGGTGAAAGAAGCGGTAACAGGGGGCTGTGTGCCCAAGGATGCCGCCTTGAATGGAAAAACACCCACGGCAGAGAATACGCTCTTTCTCTCAAAGATATGTCGTACCTTGACAACATCGACGAACTTCAGAAGCTCGGTATAGAATCCTTTAAAATTGAAGGAAGAATGAAACGTCCCGAATACGTGGCGGCGGCAGTTTCAAGCCTAAAAAACGCTCTCGCAGGAAAGGAATATGACAAAGAAGCTCTGCGAAGTGTCTTTTCAAGAAACGGCTTCACAGACGGCTATCTTCAAGGGAACCGCGATGTGAATATGTTCGGATTCAGGGGCAAGGACGATGTAACTTCTGCATCAAGCGTTTTAAAAAACCTTGAAGCCTTATATCGTGATGATGTACGCCCTCTTTGCGTAGATATGACACTAACTTTAACTAAAGACACCCCTATGGAGCTGGGGCTCTCATCCTGCGGCAAATTCGTTTCCGCTTTCGGTGCAGTACCTGAAATTCCGCGAAACGCCCCCTTAGCAAAAGAGATTGCCCAACGCAATTTAAGCAAGCTGGGTGACACCTCATTCCACGTGGGAAATATAGAATTCAACAACAATGATAATCTCACCGCTTCCGCATCGGCACTTAATTCACTGCGCCGTGACGGTATTGAAAAATTAGAGAATGCAATTCTTGAAAATGAGCGCACCGTAAACAATGTAACTCCTGAAAAACATTCTTCATATTATCCCTTACAACGAACAAAATTGAGAGTGCGTTTTGAAAAATTCCAACAATATTCCGAAATTTTTGAGAACGTTGAATTCATAATTCTTCCAATTGAAGAAATACTAAATAACAAAGCGGAAATAAAGAATATTTCAAGCAAAATAATCGCAGAACTTCCACAACTAATTTATCCCGAAAACGAACAAAACATATTCAAGAAACTTGAAGAAATAAAAGAATCGGGCATTACTCATGGTGCAACAGGCAACGTGGGCGGTATAAAACTTCTCATAGATGCAGGATTCACCATCCACGGCACCCACGGACTAAATATAACAAACACCGCTGCTCTTAATATGTACGCTTCATCGGGCTTAAAGGACACCGTTTTGTCTTTTGAGCTTACCGAAAAAGCGGTGAAGAATATTGGCGGTGAGCTTCCCCGCGGCACGTACATTTACGGACACTTACCCCTTATGCTGATGCGTGCCTGCCCGCAAAAAAGTCCTTCAGGTTGCGGTAACTGTAACGGAAAATCTTATCTTACAGACAGAAAAGGCATTCGCTTCCCTTTAATCTGCCAACAGAAAACATATTCCGTACTCCACAACAGCGTTCCGCTTTACATAGGCGATAAAAATCTGTCTTCTCTTGATTTCGGAGTTTTTTATTTCACAATAGAGTCGGCAAAGGAATGTGCGGATATTTACAACGCATATTGCGAAAACAAATCTATACCCGGACCTAAAACAAACGGGCTTTTTTATCGCGAACTTTTATAAACCTTATCATTTTTACACAAGGAGATGATATTTTGTCCGAAAAAACTGCAATAATCATCGGTGCAGGTCCCGCAGGACTTACAGCGGCATACGAGCTGTTAAAAAACACCGATATAATACCCCTTGTGCTTGAGGAAAGTGATTTTATCGGCGGCATTTCACGAACTGCGCAACACAACGGCAACCGTATGGACATAGGCGGTCACCGATTCTTTTCAAAAAACGAAAAGGTAAACCGCTTGTGGCAGGAGCTTATGCCTTTACAGGGCGCACCTTCCTTTGATGATATAAGAACACAGACACACAAGGACCTCAATCCCAACGGTCCCGATCCCGAAATCGACGAGAAGGTTCTCCTTTTAAGAAACCGTGTTTCACGAATTTATTATTTAAGAAAATTCTTCGATTACCCCATTTCACTAAAGCCCGAAACCTTCATAAATATGGGTTTTTCACGCACATTCAAGGCAGGTATGGGCTATCTGAAATCCTGCGTTTCAAAAAAAGAAGAAACTTCACTTGAGAACTTTTATATAAACCGTTTCGGAAGACCCTTATATGAAATGTTTTTTGAAGACTATACCGAAAAACTCTGGGGCATCAATCCGTCACACATTGCTGCGGACTGGGGTGCACAAAGAGTTAAAGGGTTATCACTCACAAAAGCAGTTATAAATGTTCTTACCAAGCCCTTTAAAAAGAAGGAAAACACGGAAACTTCTCTTATTGAGCAGTTTTATTACCCCAAAAAGGGGCCCGGTCAGCTTTGGGAGACTCTTGCGGATGAAGTTGAAAAAATGGGCGGTAAAATACTAAAAAACAACCGCGTCACAACACTTACCGTTGAAGGTAAAAAAATCAAATACGTGGGTGTTGAAACTCCTGAAGGCTACACCCAATACAAAGCCGATTATTTTATTTCGACCATGCCCGTAAAAGACCTTATTAACGGCATGGGCGATGATGTTCCCAACACAGTCAGAGAAATTGCTCTTGACCTTCCCTACCGTGATTTTATAACAGTAGGCGTACTTGCAGACAGACTTCTTCTCGAAAACAAAACCAAACACAGAACTCTCGGCAACATCGTGCCTGATTGTTGGATATATATTCAGGAGCGCGACGTTAAGCTCGGAAGACTTCAGATATTCAACAACTGGTCACCCTATATGGTAAAAGACCCCGAAAACACCGTATGGATAGGACTTGAATACTTTTGCAATGAAGGCGACGAATACTGGAATATGTCTGACAGTGAGTTTATTGATTTTGCCGTTGATGAGCTTCAGAAAATCGGCATAATTGACAAAGCCGACGTAAAGGATTGTGTGCGTATCAAAGTAAAAAAGGCGTACCCCGCTTATTTCGGCTCTTACAATGAATTCAGCAAGGTACGTGAGTATCTTGACAGCATAGATAACCTTTATTGTATCGGCAGAAACGGTATGCACCGTTACAACAATATGGACCACTCTATGCTCACCGCAATTGAAGCGGTCAACTGTATAACAAATCCCAACCATAATAAATCCCGTATCTGGGATGTAAACACAGAACAAGAATACCACGAAGAAAAATAACCCGTCACCCCGAAATTCCCGCAATTTCGGGGTGATTCGTTTATAAAAACTTTCACAAACTTTTAAATCCAAAAATGTCAGCATCTTCTTTTTTTCGTCACTTTGTTACAAACTGTACACATTTGTTTGTGCAACTATAACAAAACATTTTCTTTAAACCACAATGATTTGTATAATTCTAAAACAAAGTATAAACAGTCTGGTGTTGTGCATATTGCACAAACACACAATGTTTTGTTTGTGCAACTTCACTTGACTTTTTTTAAAAAATCATTATAATAAAATCATAAATTAAAGGAAAGGAGTCCACAACAATGGTAGACTACAAAGCACTCGAGCAAAAATTGCTCAAAGAGATTGAAGAAGAAAAGGGCTTCTCCTTCAAGAAGCTTATCAAGATCATAGAGCTTGATGGTATTCTCAAAGAGTTGCAGTAATCCTGCTTCTTCACCCACTAAAAACCCTGAACATCGGTTTCACCCTATATTTACGCTGAAGCCGACTTCAGGGCTCTATATAAATTTGTTTCATAAAGCATGAACAACAAGCCGCCATAACAGGCGGCTTGTTGTTCTTTTTAACATAAAATCAAGTGGAAAATTTAGGCATTTCAACAATCAAACTTTCTTGACTATGATAGTCATTTAGTTTATATTTATCTTATATGAATACACTTAAAAGGAGCCAACACCATGACTAAAGCTCAGGCACGCGAAAAAGCAAAACAAATAGTTTCGCAGATGACACCCGAAGAAAAAATATCTCAACTTTTATATAACTCCCCGGCTATTGAACGTTTAGGAATCAAGGCATATAACTGGTGGAACGAAGGCGCTCACGGTGTTGCACGTGCAGGTACCGCAACGGTTTTCCCGCACACTATTGCAATGGCGGCAACCTTCGATCCCGAACTTATTAATAAAATCGGTGATGTAATCTCCACCGAAGGAAGAATCAAGTATAACAAACACGTTGAATACAATGATTTTGATATATTCAAAGGCATTACTTATTGGGCACCTAATATCAATATTTTCCGTGATCCCCGTTGGGGACGCGGACAGGAAACTTTCGGCGAAGACCCCTTCCTTACATCTGTTCTCGGCACTGCTTTCGTAAAAGGCATACAGGGCGACGGCGAATTTTTAAAGGGTGCAGCCTGTTCAAAGCACTATGCCGTTCATTCAGGACCCGAAAAAACACGTCACAGCTTCAATGCTCTCACCAACGAGCACGACCTATTTGAAACATACCTTCCTGCCTTTGAAAAAACTGTTAAAGAAGGCGGCGTTATAGGCATTATGGGTGCATATAACCGTACAAACGGCGAGCCCTGTTGCGCTCACTCGTATCTCGTTTCCGACATTCTCAGAAAACGTTGGGGCTTTGACGGCTATTTTGTTTCAGACTGCGGTGCTTTAAAGAATATTTACACATTCCACCAATTCACCGAAACGAAAGCCGAGGCAGCCGCCGTTTCACTGAAAAACACATGCGATCTTAACTGCGGTGAAACTTACGATGCACTGATTGATGCATACGAAGAAGACCTTGTTACGGAAGATGATATTACCGCTGCCGCAGAAAGACTTTATACAGTACGTTGCCTTTTAGGCGAATTTGAAGAAGTACGCCCCTATTCGGATATTCCTTACAGTAAACTTGACTGCAAGGAACACAGGGAACTCAATATGACGGCCGCAGAGCAATGCCTTGTTCTTCTGGAAAACAAAGAAAACTTCCTTCCGCTTGATAAAAATACAGACAAACGCATTGCAATCGTAGGTCCTAACGCACTTTCACTTACTGCACTTGAAGGTAACTATAACGCATATGCTTCAAAGTATTACCCCGTAGCAGACGGTGTCAGAGAAGTGTTTAAAAATGCAGACATAAGTGTTGAAAAGGGTTGTAACTATTGCTTTGAGCAGCTTAACCATTGGAGCGGCTTCAACAATATGTTAAGCGATGGTATTGCCGCCGCATCTGAAGCAGATATAACAATCCTTGCTTTAGGTCTTGACTGTTCCGTGGAAGGTGAAGACACAGGTTTCGATGATGATTACACCGCTTGCGGAGACAAAAGAAGTCTCTTCCTTCCCAAAACCCAGCAGAAATTGGCAGATGCAGTGTGCGATGTTTGCGATAACGTTATTGTTGTCCTTATGTGCGGCAGTTCAATTGACGTTGGCGAAAAAGTTCGCAATCACGCAAAAGCAATCGTGCACGCCTGGTATCCCGGCTCATTGGGTGGTCTTGCTGTTGCGAGACTTATTGCAGGCGAATTTTCACCCAGCGGCAAATTGCCCGTTACAATTTATAACGGAAACCACGATGTTCCCGATTTTAACGATTACAGTATGAAGGGAAGAACCTACCGCTATATTGACGGTGATGCGCTTTACCCCTTCGGCTTCGGTCTTTCATTCACAACCTTTGAATATTCTGATTTCAAAGTAATTGATAAAAACGATGATGTTGTCACCGTCAGCGTAAAGCTTAAAAATACAGGTGACATTAAGGCGAAGGAAATTTCACAGATTTACGCATCATTCAAAGACAGCAGAACCTACACACCTCACTATCAACTCTGTGCCGTTAAGACAAGTGAGCTTGCACCCGGTGAAGAGGCTGTTCTCACTTTTGATATTGATACATACTGGCTTAAAGCCGTTACCGAAAACGGCGAGCGTGTAACACCTGACGGAGAAATTGCTCTCTATGCAGGCGGACACCAGCCCGATAACGTAAGCAACGCTCTTTCATCATCGGTTTGCGAAAAAATTAAACTTCAGTAATAAAAGGTGATTATTATGATAAATGTAGCATTAGTCGGAACTTGGCACGTTCACTTCGGCGGTTACGCAAGAGCGATAGAAAGCAATTCTCTTTGCAGAATAACCGCTCTTTGGGATAGCGATATCGAAAACGGCAAAAAGCAGGCAGAGAACTTCAATTGCGAATTTGTTGAAGATTATGACGAGCTTTTAAAAAGAAGTGATGTGGATGCAGTAATGGTCTGCACTTCAACAGACCTTCACCACGATGTAATCAAAAAAGCTGCACTTGCAGGCAAGCATATTTTCACGGAAAAAGTGCTTTGCTTCACTGAAGCAGATGCTCTCGACGTAGCAAAAGCCGTCAAGGACAGTAACATTAAATTCTGCATCTCTTTCCCGTGGCGCAGCAAAGGTGAATTTTTATGGATAAAGGATGCGGTGGATAACGGTCTTATCGGTAAATTGAATTACTGCCGTATGCGCAATGCCCATAACGGAACACTTGCAGGTTGGCTTCCCGAAACATTCTATGACCCCAAAACCTGTGGCGGCGGTGCTATGATGGATCTGGGTGCACACTCAATGTATTTTCTTAATTGGATTATGGGCGAGCCCGAAAAAGCTACATCCGCTTTCACAAACGTACGCGTCAAATCCGTTGAAGACAACGCCGTAACCGTGCTCACCTATAAAAACGGCGCTATAGGTGTCAGCGAAACAGGTTTCGTAGCACCCAACAATCCCTTCGAGCTTGAAATTGTAGGTGATAAAGGTACAATTCTTGCAGGCGGTTTTATGAACAAGTTGTGTTATAACATCGGCGAAGGATGGGTTTTCCCTAACGTACCGCGCAATGCGGAATCACCCATAGAAATGTGGATTAACGGTATAGAAAACGGCACTCCGATCCCCTACGATATCGACGACGCCGTAGCACTTTCAAAAACAATGGAAATGGCATACAAAAATCCTCTCGCTTAACGCGAGAGGATTTTTGTAACTAAGTTTGCCTATGGCAAGTGAAGTTACTGCGTAGTAAAGTCGCAGAGCAGTGAAGTTTGCTTTGCAAGTGATTTTGAGGCAAACTTAACTTCAATTTACATCAACGCGTAATTCACCACTAACTGATAATCAACTATAGTCAATTCATCGTCCCGGTTGGTGTCACCCGCGTGAAAATAATTTCCCGACAGCTCTTTATGTCCGTTTACTACTTGCTCCGTTGCAGAGACATCAATAACGTCAACTGCACTGTCACCGTTAATATCACCTTCGACAATTAGTGTGTATCTTTCCTTTTGGGTGCCATCGTAAACAACAAACTCAGAACCTGTGCCATACCAAGAATGTTCCTTATATACCAAAGACGGCAAAGATGAATAGCTAGTGTTATCTTGAATGTTGATTATACCAAAGAAATCTTTATTTGCAGTTGTTTTGGTGTAAATTAATTTATTAACATAATCAATCTCGGTATTATCTTTTGGCATCATATAACATAACTTGTTTTGACAAATAGAACTGAAAATCTCAACACTTACAGACTTTCCTGTAGTATCCGTATCAGTACTTGTCATTTTGCAATAGTAGTAAGGGTATTTGTCACCCTTTTTAGGAGTAAACTCGTTTGTGGTTGCTCCTTTAATGGCAACATCATCTCCGTTATCAACTTTGTTATCTAAAGAGCCGTACCACTGATACGAGCTATTTATTCCTATTGCATCAAAAGTTAATGGTTCAATGGAATTTTCATCATAAACGGTAGCTATATCCGTAACAATTGAATTCTCTTGCGAGATTTCATAGAAAGTATGACCATTGGCTTCTGCCCATGTTTCTGCCGTGCTACCTTTAGTGCCAAAAACTTTGTACTCTCTGCCTGTCGTATCCTCGGAGCAAGATTCAAAAGTACTTGGTAAGGCGACTATACTGTTTTTAACCTCGGGTAAAGATGCCACTGTTTGTATTTTATTAAACTCAACACGTTCAATAGAAGTACCTTCAAAAACAGCTTCTGTACTATTGGTCAATCCGTTAAGTACAACATATTTCATCATAGAGCAGTCAACAAAAAGATTTGATCCAACGAATTCAAGGTCGTCGGAGAACACCACTTTTTCTAAGTATCTGTTACTGCGGAAAGCTTGTTCTAAAACGGTGGTACATGAAGGGATAATAACCTCTTTTAGTGAGGGCATATAGTCAAATGTGTGTGTATCAACAAATGTGACACTAGGTAAATTCATAGTTTCAACATAATGACAATGGTTAAAGTCGCCCCAATAAACATATTGTATGTTTTTCAAGAAACTAAAATCAGTTGCATTGCAATCTGTAAAAGTATATCCGCCTAAAGTAACAAAATCTTGTGGGAAGTTCACTCTTTCTAACATATGACAACCACTAAAAATACCTTCTCCAAGATTACCATCAACTAAAGAGGGTAAAGAGATTTCAATTAAATTTTCACAATTCAAAAAAGCATACCATTGTATCTCTTGGACATTAGGGAAAGTCATATAACTGAATGTACATCCAGAAAAAGCATATTGGGGAATTGAAGTGAAATTTTCTACAGGAAGATTTTTTAGTTCACCGCACTGTCTAAAGCATTCTTTTGAAAGTTTGGTTAGTTTAGGCATATCAACATAATCAAGCAATTTGCAATTGAGAAATGATTGTATTCTTACTGTAGTAACTCCAGGGGCGTAAATAGCATCAAGATATTTACAATTTTTAAAAGCATAGTTATCAATATATGTTGCTGTTTCGGGGAGTATAATTTGCTCAATGAATGTCTTTTTTTCGAATGCGCTTTCAGCAATACCAGTTACTGTAGCACCAAAAATCTTATCAGGCACAATCGGGTTTATTTCATACCCATAATACCCTGTAACATATCCCTTGGAATTTATTGTCCATCCGTTATCATTATCAGGAATATCCCCATAGACTTGAATATACACAGTTAAATCTGCTGGTTCACTTCTGTATCGATTCTTGGAAAATGTAACGGCACGTATTTTTGTTGTTACATCAAGTTCGATAGGTTCTGTGTATAAGGTGGCTGTTTGCCTTGTGGGGTAAGATGTATCTGTTGTGTAATATATTTCTTCACCTTCATTGCAGTAAAGTTCGAGGTACTGTGTTTCCGAATACATTGTTGTGGGAGATGGACGAGAAGTCAAACTGAAAGTTGGTACATCAGCAAGTTCTTCTTTGTATTCACTACCCACAAGAGCGTTCATAAAATCTATGGTTCCGTACTTCGTTTTGTTACCTGCCAAAAGAGTTGAATCACAAGACGAATATAAGGCTTCTTTTACTTTTTCTCTTGAATATTCAGGATGAATAGAAGCTATCATTGCGCATAAGGAAACAACCATAGGACAAGAAAATGATGTACCGGAACCCATATCAGGTAAATTTTCACCGGGTGCAACAACTTCTACATAATCAGAGTTTCTGTTTGAAAAAGTTGACATTTTATCATGTTTGTTCATCGATGCAACAGCAAGTGCGTATTCAGCGCTTGATGGATAATGCGCTTTTGTACTACTGTCGTTTCCAGCAGAAGTTATAACCAAAACTCCTTGCTCATATAACTTTGAACCAATGTTAATATTATATTTGCTACCGAAGCTAAAATTAACTATATCAAGATTGTCTAAAAGCATTCGTTCTTCACATATAATTAAATTTGATACATACAGATTACCCTTTGAATCACACCCTTGATAAGAATGGATTTTTACATTTGTTGTGGTGCAGTCAGTTATTATTCGTGAAATAATATTAGCATGGTTATTGGTAATCTCAAATGTTTGGTTCGAATTGCTTATAACTGAATATTCCACAGCAACTCGGTTTTGTATATCTTCTTCATCAGTCCAAACACCGCAATCAAGAATGCCAACTTTAATTTCAGGTAATTCATTTTCGTTATAATTATTTTTTACATATTCAAGAGCTTCATAAACTCGAACTCTGTCATACGCCCAGTTATATACTGATGTTTCATCTGTACTTTCTACTGTTGTCATATCAACTTCAGTATCTGGTATCACCGATGAAACGGAAGATTTAGAAGAAAGTGAGTTGAAAGCGTTGATAGTTTCTTCAACCGATTCATACTGTATTACTTGCAAGTCTTCGTAACCCGTAACCGCTTCATCGGCACCGTAAGAATTTTCGTAGGATTTGTATGAACGGACAATAAGCCTGCAGGTTGCAAAGTCTTTGTATGTGTATTCATTCTCTTCGTAAATCGCAACGGTTTCTTCTGACTCGGACTCAACTGCATTTTCATACAAATCGCTGTTTTCCTCTATCATTTCATTCAGCTCATTACTGAATTCATCAAGAGAAATATTTGCACTTGTATTCAGATATAAATCTTCCGTTGCTGAAACAGGAATGCAGATTATTGATGATAGTAAAGATACACATAGAATAGTGCTTATTATTTTCTTCATATGTTTTACCTCCTGAAATTTGTTTATGTTTTTAAAAATAGTTGTGGTTTGGTTTACCTCTCTAACTTTAGAGAGGGGGACCACCTTTTAATTAATTTTCCTCTTACAATTATCAAAAAGCGAGACTAAAATTTAATAAACGGATAGTTTTTGTCGGGTGGTGGAGAGTTTCCGATGCGGCAGCATCGTGGAAGCATCGCTTCCATTGACATAAAGTTTCTGTTATTAGGTTTTGGTTTTTAGTGATAGAATTATTGTTCTTATTTGCTTTATCGGTAAGGTGAATTTATTACAATTGAATCTTACGATTCAACAACGCTTACGCGTTGGGAACTCTCCACCGCTCCGTCAGACGGTATTTTTAAATATAACTACTGGCACGTTTAGCACCAATTACAAAAAGGCAAATATTGCAGGGCGGTCCCCCTCTCTTAGGCCAGAGAGGTAGAACAAACATCTGCTTAGCGTGATGGTGGTCCCTGCCATCCCTATTTCATCACAGATGAAACAGGGATGATGGGCTTCGCACATACCTGCTATTTCATTCTGTTTAAATTATAAAATACAAACTATACATCCATGTCGCAAATTTATGAACAAAGCGTAAACACATTGTGTCATCTTATTGCAAATAAAAAATGCGCCCACCGAAGCAGACGCACAAAAAACGCAAACTCCGATAGTCGCCAAACTATTTTTATATGAAACAGGTATAATTACTCATCCCTACATATCAGCCGGATTTTGCATTTTTATCGAAATCTAACTAATATATAGGTTTCCCACCATACGGCAAATAAGCGTAAATCCCTAAAAAGAAAATACACCTGTTTCCATATATATTAAAAATAGTTTGGCATAATTAGTGTAACACACCAAACGCAAATTTACAACAAAAAAATTAACCGACCTCAACAAATGGTCGGTTAGTTTTGTTTTAGGATGATAGGCTTCGCATTACTTTATTTATAATCGGCACGAAGTGCTCCTTTAATTACGCATTATGAATTACGAATTATAACGCTTTTTGTTCTATAACTTCTCCATCAAGTGTCTTATGTGTTATAGCAACATCATCCACAATCATATACCCTCTCGGTGTGCTTTCTTTGGGTATCGAAACCGAACCGGGGTTCGCATAAATTACGCCGTCGGACAATTCTTCAATTTTGCTCACGTGGGTGTGACCGTTAAAAAGGATATCACCCTTTTTGAGCTTAGGCATATTTTGCGGATTGAATTTGTGTCCGTGAGTTAAAAAAATCATTCTTGCTCCATGGTAAAGGAAAGCATATTCCGCAAGAACATTGAAATCAAGCACCATATCATCAACCTCTGCTTCGCAGTTACCGCGCACGCAAAGTATTTCCTGCGCCATACCGTTAAGAAGAGCTATAACTCCCTTGGGGTTATATTCTTCAGGCAAATCGTTACGGGGGCCGTGGTAAAGCACGTCACCCAAAAGAATGAGTTTATCGCATTTTTCCTGCGTGTATCTTTCGACTAACTCACGGCAATATTTTAATGAGCCGTGAATATCGGATGCTATCATTAATTTCATAAAATATTCCTTTCAGCGTGTTTTTTCGATTATAACATACCCGTTTTAAAATGTAAACCGCCCCAAAACGCATCAAAGTTTTTGCGTGATATATTATTGTAAAATAACTTTTGGTATGATATAATTCTCTCATTAATTTCAAGGAGGATTATCATGTCTGACAATTCCATGAAAAAGTATATGAAAAAGTCAGAGATTGCAACCTTCGGTATCGGTCTTTTCGGTGTTGCACTTCTGACAGGGTGGATGCCCGACTACACGGCAACCTATTTTGCCGACTTTGCCTTCAAGGGCAAAGGCTTTGACAGTGCCGATATGTCCAACGCAATTTCCATAGTATTCCTTGTTGCAGGTATTGTGGGGGCTGTCTGTGAACTTGTTATCGGTTATCTTGTTGATAACACACGCACCAAAATCGGTAAGGTTAAACCATGGGTAGGTTTCGGTGCTGTTCCTTTGGCTCTCATTTCTCTGCTTGTTTTCGTAGCCCCCGACACAAACAACCAGACTGTTGCTATAATCTGGATGTTCGTTATCTATTCTCTTTACACCGCCGTTTGTTGTGCGGTTGAGAGCCCTGCGAACTGTTTCGGTTCACTTTCTTCGCCTAATCCGTCGGAACGTTCAACGGCTATTTCAATCGCATCATTCCTTCGTTCGGTCGGTCAATCCGGCGGTATGGTTGTAATTATAGTTGTAGGCGCTGTTATGAAAGCCTTGTTAGGCTCACAGCAATTCAAAAACGCCGAGGCCCAAGGTCTTGACCTTTTATTCTCAACTGCCGTCTGTGCGCTGGGTCTTATTCTCTTTGTTATGATATTCTTCTCAAATAACAAAGAACGCGTTCCCTTCACACAGGAAAAGGTTTCTCTTAAAGATGCGGTTAAAGTCGTTTTCACCCACAAGAACCTTCTTATGGTTTCGCTCACCAAGCTTTTCGGCTTCGGTCGTGGTGTTTACGGCACGGTTTCCCTTTACATAGCAATATATCTTTTAGGCTCAAAAGACTTAAAGCTCGGTCTTTTGCTCCCTATGGGTATCGGTACCGCGGTAGGTACACTTCTTGTAAACTTTGTTCTTAAAAAGTTTTCAACCAAAAAGACCTTCATACTTTTCTGTATTTACGGTGCTTCATCACTCACAATTCTTTTCATCGTTTCAAAATCAATAGAGTTCGGTGACGCGCTCATTATCCCCTTCCTTATTCTCAACTTCTTCTGCGGTCTTCAGCACGGTAACACAAACGTTACACCTAATATTATGATTGCTGACTGCGTTGATGAAATTGAGTACAAAACAGGCAAGCGTCAGGAAGGTCTTGCATACGCAGGCTACGGACTTTTCTCAAAAATTGCATCCGCTTTCACAAAAGCTCTCGGCCCTTGGCTCCTTTACACCTGGTCACAGTATGCGGTATCCACCGATGCAAATGTTGCATACGCCACCCAGACCGATGAAACTCTCAGCAGAATTCTTATGATTTATACCATCATTCCTGCTATATTCGTTGTATTGCAGGCAGTGCCGATTTTCTTCTACGATATGGTCGGCGAAAAGAAAGCCCATATCACCAGAACGCTGGCAGAACGCCGCGCCGCAAACGCCGCAGCTGCCACAGTTGAAAATTAAGGAGGCGATATTATGGCAAAAACAAAAAAAGAACTTAACACAAAATTATACGCCGTTGTCGCATTCTTTCTGGTCCTCGCTTTCCTTGTATCGGTTTGCGCCGTTACATTCAAAAATAAATACAATGCCTTCCATCCCGATAAGGTTGCTACAGCTTTTACCGAAAGCATAGTAAACCGCGGTGACGGTTATAACTCCTACAAAAACACTCTCATAAGCAAAAACTACAAGTACGGCGATTATATCCGCGAATACTATATGTATCCCCTGATTTATACCGAAAGCAATTATAAAGCCGGTATGGATACGGAAGGACTCAAAGGCTTTAACGACGAAAGCTATATAGGTGACAAAACCGCATCCGATAACGGCACTCTTTCGGGTCAGGTTATTGATAAAATGTATCCGTACTACGTACAACTTATAACCGAGCTTAACGGTTGGGATAACTACAACACCTTCTTCACCAAATATTTTGCAAAATTGCTTGAAGTGCGTGAAGAAGTTTTCGGCGATAAATATATGACCGATGAAATTATGTTTACAGCGCTTGAAGCCAACGTAGCCGCATACGGCGACAAACTCGTAGGCACCGAAGACGTTATTGATGAAAACTCAAACATCAAAACAAGCACCAAAACAATCGGTATTTATGAAAACAAATACGGTGAAAACTGCGTTTTCACATACGAAGCCGTTAAAATTGATGACGTAAATGATCTTGAAAAATTCAAAGAGAGTCTTGATGCTGCAACGCTTAAAACTTACAAGGTTGCCATTGATGATATCACCGAAGCAAAGGTTGTTACAGTCCAAGTAAAAGCGGAAGGAAATACTGTTGTAAAAGAGCAGAAGGTCACAGTTGTTAAAATTGATTCTTTCTGGTATGTTGACAATACAAACACCGATACCGCTCAACTTTACAACTTTTACAAATAAAATCAAGCCCCTGTTAAGCTCAATCGGACTCAACAGGGGATTTTTTTATAAATCATTGTAATCTATTTCCAGATTTCTGTAATAATATTTTTTGTCGTGTTCACCTATTTGGCGCAGGACTTTACAAGGATTACCCACGGCAACAACATTTGAAGGTATATCCTTTGTAACAACGCTACCTGCACCGATAACGGTATTGTCACCTATGGAAACACCGGGAAGGACAATAACACCTGCACCCAACCAACAGTTTCTACCTATATGTACGGGCAAGTTGTACTGATACGCTTTCCCGCGCAATTCCGGGTCTATAGGATGACCTGCAGTAGCAATGGTTACGTTAGGCCCGAACATTGTGCAATCACCAACATAAATGTGAGTATCATCCACCATAGTCAGGTTAAAATTCGCATAGACGCTGTTACCGAAATGCACGTGATGACCGCCCCAATTGGCGTGAAAAGGTGGTTCTATGTAGCAATTCTCACCTATTTCCGCAAACATTTCCTTCAGAAGCTCTTCTCTTCTTTTCATTTCTGTAGGACGGGTGTTATTAAAATCATAGAGTTTATCAATATATCCCAGCTGTTCTGTCATTATATCGTCACCGCTGGGATAATAAATTTTGCCGGAATGCAGTTTTTCTCTGTTTGTCATAGCACATTAACCTTTCAAGCTTTTTTAAAATTTTACCATTAAAAAAATAAAATATCAACAATATTCATCGTATTGAAAAATATTCTCCGATATAGTATAATGTTTAATTGTGGACAAAACAATTATGGAGTGATTGATAATGAATATAACCGATACAGTAAAGTATGTTGGTGTTAATGACCATCAGATTGATTTGTTTGAGGGTCAGTATATCGTACCCAACGGTATGGCCTATAATTCTTACGTTATAATTGACGAAAAAATCGCAGTTATGGACAGTGTAGATGCCAACTTCACAAACGAATGGCTCAACAACATCAAAGCCGTTCTCGGGGATAAACAGCCCGATTACCTTGTTGTTCAGCATATGGAGCCTGACCACTCTGCCAATATTGATAATTTTCTTAAAGCATACCCTGACGCTCAGGTTGTTTCTTCAAAAATTGCTTTTCAGATGATGAATCAATTCTTCGGCACAGATTACACTGACAGAAGAATTATTGTCGGCGAAGGTGACACGCTTGATTTAGGCAGCAGAGCACTAACCTTCTATACCGCACCTATGGTGCATTGGCCCGAAGTAATTGTTACTTATGACAATAAAGATAAAATACTTTTCTCCGCCGACGGCTTCGGCAAATTCGGCGCACTTGATATTGAAGAAGACTGGGCTTGCGAAGCACGACGTTATTATGTAGGTATCGTCGGTAAATACGGCGTTCAGACACAGGCACTTCTCAAAAAGGCGGCAACACTCGATATTGAAAAAATCTGTCCGCTTCACGGTCCTGTTCTTACAGAGAATTTAGGCTATTACATCGACCTTTACAACACTTGGTCATCGTACGGCGTGGAAAGCGAAGGTGTGGTTATCGCTTATACGTCCGTTTACGGAAACACTAAAAAGGCTGTTGAATTGTTAGAAGAAAAGCTCAAAGAAAACGGTTGCCCGAAGGTTGCAGTTAATGATTTGGCAAGATGTGATATGGCAGAAGCCGTTGAAGATGCTTTCCGTTACGGTAAAATTATTCTCGCCACAACCACATATAACTCAGACGTGTTCCCGTTTATGCGAACATTTATAGAAGAGCTTACTGAGCGCGGTTATAAAAACAGAACCATTGCTTTTATGGAAAACGGCAGTTGGGCTCCCACCGCGAAAAACGTTATGAAGCGTATGCTTGAAAACTCAAAGAATATCACATACGCCGAGAATAATGTTACAATTAAATCAACGTTAAACGATGCAAGCCGTAAACAAATCGAAGCCCTCGCCAAAGAGCTTTGCAAATAAAAAGCATAAAAACAGTCGTTCAGAAAAATGAACGACTGTTTTTCGTTTTATTTATATCACATTGTTTTTCGCTAAAATCGAAGTTTTGCCATCAAATGAAAGCTGCTCCCCGTCAAACGTTGTAACAACTCCGCCTGCCTCTTCAACAAGTAATTTACCTGCGGCAAAATCCCAGGGTGAAACAAGCAATTCAAAATACAACTCTGCTCTGCCACAGGCAACGTAGCACAAGTCAAGGGCCGCAGAACCACCACGCCTTATATCCAACGCTTTGTAATAATATTCGGAAAGTATTTCCAGAGTTTCAGGAAAAAGCTCCTTATTATAAGGTACTGAACCGAAAAGAACCAACCCATTACTCAAAGGTTTTGATGAAACACTGATTTTTTTGCCGTTACAAAAAGCACCGCCACCCTTGATTGCATAAAAAATCTCGTCAAGATATGGATTGTAAACGACACCTGCCACAACGCTTTTGCCCTTTAACAAGGCAACTGATATTGCGCTCATATGATAATCTTTAATAAAGTTAGTAGTGCCGTCAATAGGGTCAACAACAAAAGCATAACCGCTTTCGGTTAACTCATCGTTTGCACCTTCTTCACCAATAAATTTCGCTTCAGGCAAAATTCTTTTCAGACCAACAGCTAATTGCTCCTGAATATTCTTGTCATATTCAGTAACCAGATCCGCAACACCCGATTTTATATCAATAGCCATTTTATCCCTGTCTGCATTAAGAATTACCTTACCACATTCCTTCACCAAGGAACAAATCTCATTTATCAAAGCTTTCAAATTAATCACCGGCATTCCCCTGTTTTTATGTTCATCGTAATTATAACAATTTATGTTTTCCTTTGCAATAGAAAACCTTGATTTCTGCAACACAATATGATAGAATAATTCGTAATCCGCACAACCTTCTATCATTCATTAAATAACTATGCAGTAAGGACGAAATGGCGCAGCGGTCAAAATCGTGCTAAGCGAGCAACGAGCAAAACGATTTTGGGCACCGCAAGAGTCCTTCACGTACAGTTCTTTACTCAACAAAACCGTTGAGTGACACAATAAAATATATGCGGGTGTGGCGGAATTGGCAGACGCGCCAGATTTAGGTTCTGGTGGCACCCCCGTGCAGGTTCAAGTCCTGTCACCCGCACCATCGCTCAAAGCCTTATATATCAAGGCTTTGGGCATTTTTATTGGCAAAGGAAAAACAATCACAACAAAAAAGCAGGTGCATAACCTTAAGTTATGCATCTGCCAATTTTAATATCGTAATAAGCGTTTATTACTGTTTAAACAACACTGTCATCAAGGATTGTTTCTGTTTTTCTGTAGGTAAAGTCAGTTTACCGTTATTTACAAGCTCTTTCAGACAATGCAGGATAAACCAAGCATCACTGTAAAAGATATGCTGTAAGCCGTACATTCTCATTTTCTGTAAATGTTTAGGTGTATTCTGAAGCACAGCATTGATATAAGGTGTTTTGAGTTTTTCAAACTCATCCTTATACTTTTCTTTTATCTTATCACCGATAGATAAAAGTTTCTTTCGTGATTCTTCATCTTTGATGTACACAATCCTCAAAGCTGTCTTGAATAATTCATCAGGTTTACCACTGACAGATATATATCCTTTTTCAGCAAGATAAGCATAATCATCTTCGCTCAGAATTACATCATTAAGATAATTGTTCAGTAGTGTTAAATCACGGGCAACAGATAACTGATAGTTTTCTTCGATGCGATTATTAGACCATTCAGAATCAACAGTCCAAAGAGTTATTTTATCTGTAAGACCGTTCCAGAACGGACCTTTGAATTTTTTCATTTCTTCGTTGTACATAGGCGGTTTCACATCAGGTGTTGCGACCGTTGCATAACAAATATTTTTACCACCATCAGGTCTTATTGTGTAAATATCTGAAAAAGCTATGCTTTTATCCAATATGCCTTCACCACTGAAAGCAGTAATAACCGGTATAAGTGCCCACATAAGAAAGTTCTTATCCTGAGCGTTATTGTAGCCGCCTAAAACGCAATCGCTTTCTAATAAACCTGTTTTTTTAAGTTCATTGTACAACTCATTTGCAAAGAGTTTTGCAGCGTTCAAATACATTTCATCGTGTAAGCGGTTAAGTTCTTCTGTCGGTTCTGATATAAGGATATTGCAAAGATATTTATCTTTCTGTTTTAATAGAAATCCGTATTCTTCAAGAAACTCTGCTTCACTTTCAACATACACAGGTGAAACACCTAATTCATCAGCAATTTCATTTATTGATTTCGCTTCGTTTCTTACGGTGTAAACAATGTTCTGTGAAATAGCACTACGGAAGAAATTTGATATATCTCCCTTTGTTCCGATTTTACCGCTGAAGCTGCACATATCAAATCTTTTGGGATTAAACTTTAATTCACTGGGTTCTCTCATAATTTCAATACCTCTTTTCAGTTCTTTTTTAGCTTCAAACAAATGCCACTTTACTGTGCCGACAGGAATATTTAATTCTTTAGCTATCTGCTCCTGCTTTTGGTTTTCATAGTAATACATAATTACTATCCGGCGTTGCAACTTTGAAAGGTAGGCGATTTCAGAATACAGCTTTGAAATTTCTTCTTGCTCAACGAGTGATGATTCAACACTCGGTGTATCATCACAAAGACAATCTTCCATATCACCAATGGGCACACCTGTAAAGCTGTGCTTATTGTCGCGGTAATAATTGCTCAGACAATTATGAGCAATAGTCCAGATGAATTTTGAAACATCTTCAATATCATCACGCTTGAGCAAAGCAACATAAACCTTAGCCATAATTTCCTGAGATAAATCTTCTGCATCTTCTATACTTCTGCACTTTTTTAAAGCAAAACCAAAGACAGGTTTTAAATATTCAGTTGTCCATCTTTCAGCATCTGTTCTGTTCATTTTGACCTCCTTGAAAGCTGCTTTCACCTATATAGACACGGAAGATTATAAAAGGTTGGGAGTTTTTATAATAATTGTAGCATATAAACACTAATTTTTCCAACTATACTTCTTGCAAAAACAAATTCCCATTCAAAAGCAATACTTGCAATTTACGAAAATTGTAGTATACTCCAATCCCTGCAGGCAATATCAATACAAAACAAAGCAAACAGGCAATAATTGCGTTTGAGCGGCTGTTGCACCATTTCCTGACTCTTCGGGTGATTTTTCTTTTCTTTTGGTTTGCTTCAATAATTTTACCGGTAAGATATCCTGAAAGAACAGTCACAGAAACAAGAAGCACACCCGAAACTAACAAGTGATATTGTGCAAACAGCAAAAACAACATAAGCTCTATTGTTAATATTGTCCCGACAATTATCCCCGTCTTCGTATTTTTCAACACCGGGTTAACATTTACAAAAATCTGTACTATAAGGCAAATCAATATCGCCAAAAGAAATGACCCTGTAAAACCTAACGACAAATCAAAATCAGCAAAATATAAGTCATACCCTTCAAACGCAATAATGAGCCCAAATGCCAGAAGAATTGGCACAGTCTGAAAACCCACTCTGAATAAATCCAAACTTTGTACATCCTGTTTTTTCATAAAATATCCCCCTCTCGTAACTGTTTATTTTATTAAAGCATAAACAGATACCTGATTTTGGAAGGGGGACGCAAAAAAGCCGGGCAACCGCCAGCTTTTTGTTTTTTCTATTATTACATAATGTAATAAAATATATTTTAAATTTGTTTTTGGTTAATCAGAATAAAAACTGACTTTTACTCTTCCATATAAGCTCGTTCTTTTCCTAACCCTAATCTCTTATTCAAATCAACTATATATCTGTTACCATCATCATCGAACCAGAAGAAGCGTTCGCCCTCACTTGAATAATTATATAGCCTTGTATCCGTAGCAAACCATATTCTATCCCTTGGGAAATCCTGAATTACAGAAGATATGGTATCCCAAATCTCATTAACATGCTCATCATCTTCACAAACATAACAGATTATGGTTTCTTTTCCTGTATGGAAAGCTTCTGTCTTATAATTTTTTGCCGCATACAAGTCGCCGTCAAAATTTATAATACTTACCATCCTTACTAATTTTTCTTTGATGCTTTCCTTCTCGTTTGATAATTCAAAATCATAGGTGCGACGTACAGGCTCACCTATCATCAATATGTCGTTGCAAGTAACAGTACCATAAATTTTGGCACCATTTTTTTTGGCACCAACCACATGTATCACTTTTGCGGTATCATAATCATTCTTGATTTCATCCGGGTACGAGCTCAACCAATAAGTCAACCATTGGTTAATTGCTAAAACAGATTTAACGTCATTACCATTTTGATATATATCAAAGGGATTATATCGATGTTCTCTGTTTAATTCACTTAACAATCTGGCTCCAACATCTGCTAATGAATATATCTGAAAATTCTCTTCAGCTGCAATACTATCTTTTTCAGTTTCATCAACTGTAACAAATTTTGAAATTGTAACCAGATTATATCTTGCTAAGCGTTTGAAAATATCTGATAAACGATGAAGATTAATATTTCTCCAACCGTGTGATGTATAACCGCTTGCAAACATATCAATTATCATTGCATTGGTCATATATCTGAACTTCTCTATCAGGGATAATGTATCAATTTCAAAAGCCCCTATATCATTTTTCATCAATGCAGATAACAGCGAGCTGTTGTTTCTTGCTGTAGGCACGGTATCGCCAACTTTAATTTGACGCAGCTTAGTATTTGGAACAAAAACAAAAGGTTTTTGCTCTGCATCCTTTATACGTCCATATTTATTTCGGTTTTGGTTATCCTCTTTTCTGCAATAAGGGGTTATTTCTCTACCTTCAATTTGCTCCAGATATTTTTCTCTTATAAGCTGTAAGGCTTTTTTCCTTGTAAGACCATTTTTCAACGATACAGGAAATTCACCCGGAAGATATACAGATATGTTTTCCTGATTCATATAGTATAAATTCCCGTTGGAAAAGCAGTAATCCAAGGCTGGAATTTTTATTTCAAAAAATGCTGTTCCTTCATCTGTAATGTCATAAACCGAAACATCAATATCATAAACTTCTATCTTATCTACCATTTCCTTATTCTTTCTTTTAAAGATATATGCTATATATTTTCTCAAATCTCTCCAAGAAATCAAATCGAAATCAGAAGCTTCATCAATATTTTCAGGCAGATACACAAACGGTGTTTCGTTCACCAAAGCCAAACTGCAATCTTTTATTTCTGTTTTCAAAAAAACACAATCTACATCTGCCAAGCAGTTTCCATTATCCTCTGCATCATGGAAAACAACCCTTGTTTTTTTATATTCACCAAATTTTTTGTTAAACTCATCAGTTATAGCTGTTCTTACCTCTTTCCATGTAATTTTCTGCCAGATCTGATTAGTATCGTTTCCATTTGCAGGCATATTTACGGTTATAGTATCTGCCTTCAAGGATACAACAAAATCGGATATAGTTATGTTGCTTTCTTCAAACAAAATACTTGCTTTACATTTATCAACGGAAAACTCATAAAAAGTAATTATCATACCATAATTTTCAACATTCATCTGTTATTCCCCCGTTTTGTTTTAATAATTTACGACCACTTGGTTCACTTATAGTGCCTTGAATATTACAAAAATTACAACCAAAAATTGTTATACCCTTGTATGAAGTAAAAACTTCTTTCTTTAAGGTATTTTTATTAATTATAATCAGCTTGTTATTCAATCTGTGTATTTCATAATCAGGATTCTCACTATCCTTAAACATATTAAATATAGTGTATACCTTGCTTGGCTCAAAAAAACGATTTCTTTCAAAATCATAGCCTACGCAAACCGGTTCATTTTTTTGAGTAAATCTTTTATCTGCTGTTATTACAAACATTTTATCTTTTTTATCCAGCATATTATCTTTTCCGAAAGAAACAGACGAAAATTTCATAGAAGGTTTTCTTATTCTGTTTACATTCATTTTGTCGGAAAACTGTTTTATTGAACCAGCAGTATCATACGTGTACAAGATGTTTTTATTGTACATTACTCTTAAAATATTAGGAAGTGACTCACCCACATATTTAGATTCGATTTTAAAATCTTTATTCAGTAAAATGATATCAACACCCGAACCAACAAGGATTTTTCCACTGTCTAAACAACATACCGTTTTAACCGATGAATTTAATGTCAAAATATTACGGATGCTCAGCGTCTCACTATCATATTCCACAACACTGCTTCCGAATGCAACAATAAAGGTTTCTTCATTACAACTGTATTTTAAATCTGTTGTCTTTTTGCCCTTTAAAACATCTCTCATATGAATCTCGTTAGTCAACTCATATCTAGCCTCTTTCTGTTCGTACACATAAACTATACCATACATACCACTTCTGAATATTTTGTTCCTGGATGAGTTTATAATCGCACAGCCACAAGGCATATCATCCTGAGTAAGGCATCGGGTTTCCTCGTTATCTAATAATTGCCAGGTTAAGGGAGATGTATCGAAGGTGATTTCTAATTCACCACTCTCGTTATATCTTACGTGCCTATATGTATTTTTACTTGTGGTAATAAGGCGTAATTCTTCTGACTCAGTGTTATAAACAAACACATCGTGTTGTTTTAATATAGCCAAACAATTCTCATAGCAAGCCAGACACACAACAGCACCCTCACCCGTATCAACACACCATACAGGCTTATCGCTATCCATTGACCAGCATTTAACATTTCCATCTAAATCTGCTGAGAAAAATCTTTCTCCGGCTGCACAGAGTGCAGAAACCTGTGCTTGATGACCTGATCTGATAAAGCATTCTGTATCTATATAAGCCCCCTCAAAAGAAGACGGATATACAGAATCTTCATACCACTCTGAAAAACGACAGCTCTTTAACTGACATTTTCTTAAATCCAGATAAGAAAAGTCACAATTATATAATCGCCTGTTCCTACCGATTGACATAATTGTCATAATATTGTATACCGCATTCTGCGCACCTTCGTTAAACACACCTTTAAAAACGCTTAATGCCTTTTCTGAATCCGAATACTCTGATGGTACTAAACATGCATTTTTACCAGGAAATGTTATACCGCGATCATCAAAAACAGGCTTTGCTTTTTCTTCAGCCGATATCTGTGCCACATATTTTAAAATCTCGTTAGAATATGCTCTTTCGGTCAGCTCAGTCCCTGCTTTTGCATCAGGAACTGTCAGCATTTCAATTTTCTTTGCAATAAACATTGCTGCAAAAAAATCTCTGAAGCACTGATGGAAAAAATCATACATACAGTCCTCAACTGTTCCCGTTTTAACTAATAACGATATTTTCCCAAAGATTATTTGCAACAGCTCTAATTCATCAAAGCTTTTTTTACTCAACCCCAATTTGAATGCCAACTTTTTTACTCTTCTGGAATAATAATATCTATAACTATCGCTATCCAGCATATTCTCTTCACTCAAAAGATCAAATACCTCATATTCAGATATCTGTTTTTTATTATTGCTGATCATATAATAAGCAATCAGCGGAAGTACATATTCAATAGCAAAAAAGGAATCGCAAATAATCGAACCGGCACACTCTTCATTCAAACGATACAATTGGCTCTGTAAAAAATTCCATATCACTTGTCCTTCTGTTTCCGGCTCCACTGTCTGATATATTTTATAGTAATTGGAATAATGTGAGATTGATTCACTATAATCAAAATCTGTATTAACATACAGCATCAACATCAAGGGATTTGACAATAACGAAAGCATTCTCTCGCTCAGCTTTGAATCAGAGCCTCTTTTTTCCAAAAATCTTTTTACACTTTCGACACTGAGAGGTTCAAGCTTTATTGATGAACTTTTAATGTATCCGGGCAAATCATAAACAACATCATTTCTTGAAGATATAACAACCTGCGTATTTGACCAGGTCATAATATCTGAAATTTCCACAAGAAGCTTCTTTCTGTCACCGCTGAACTCATTAAGACCATCAAATAATATTCTAAAGGGTCTGTTACTTCCGGTACATTTGCCATATCTTTTAAACACATCCCAGGTTAAATCCAGCTCTTCCTTAAGATACAGCGATAAATTATCAGAAATTTTATTTAACGGAACATATATAACAGGGTCAAATTTAGAGAAAAAATGATTAAATATATTCTTTAATGCTACAGTTTTTCCCGAACCACCATCGCCGACTATTATAAACTGCGTGTCAGTTTTTTCCGATAGCTTTTCAATCAATAACAAATTGTTGTTCTCTGCGGATTCAATTTCCGAGTCAATAGAAATAGGCGGATAAAGCTCTTCCTCCAGCTTAAAAAGATGGTAGTTTCCAAGTGTAACTCTTTTATGATATCTTTCTATATCATCAAATATTGTTGGTCTGATAAAAGGCATAGGCCCTTCTTTTTTTTCACCGAATACATATTCACTTAATTTTTCAAAGGAAATCGAGTCAAACATCTTATTACATAACTGAGTAAAATCCTCTTCATTATCAATTCCCTGATTGAAATTAACCTGATTTACTCCTGAAAAAATGAAATCCAATGCATGTCCCGGTGGTGGTATTACAGCTTCTACATACACAGCTAAGCAGTTTTTCTGATGATTATGTGCATATTTAATTTCCTCACTGCAAAAAATCTTTTCAATATAAGTGCTTGAAACCAACGAAATAAAAATAGAGGAATCATAAATTGCGCTGGCTATTTTATCATTAAAATCCTCTTTGCCGCGAATGTTCTCATAATCTATCCATACATCAAAACCTTTTTCTTTTATCTTTTCTGTAATTTTTTTTGCTATTTCTGCATCGTGATGCGCATACGATATAAAAATATATGGTTCAATTTCCATTTTATTCATCTTTAACCCTCACACATTTTAAACAAATCTGTTTATCTAACTTTCATATAGTTGATATATCTTTACATTATTTAATTTCCTGATTAACTTGGCATTTCTGCATCAACAATCAACTGTAATCTTCTTCTGCACATAGCAATAATTCTCACAATTGTTATGTGCAAATCCGCTTATACGTTGACAGAAACTCCAATTCCTGTACTCCATAAACATCATCAAAGTCCTTGTTAAAAACAAGATAACCACCGGCAACTAAATTCTGTTTTTCTCCCCAAGGTGCAACAAAACAAATATTCTCATCAATTTGAGCAGCTGTAATAGGATTCCAGATAGGTTTAAACCTATCATCAGTATCAGCAATTCTTTCATATTTCTTTTTAAATACAGAATCTGAAACAATATATTGTTCACCTGTAGAATTAGTAACAACCCAACCGGGATAACCGTTTTCATCTGCCGTTACTGTGTTTTTTGTTTCCTGCAATCCATTAGCCATTACTGTCAATATTTCTTCGCCGATTTTACCAATCCTTGCGGTAATTTCGCCCGACTTCTGGAAAGTTTCTGATATGAGATTACCGCTATTTAAACCATTTGTAAGATATTCTTTAATATTCTCAATTGTTCTGAATTCATTATTTCTCATAATAAAATCTCCTTTTCTTGTGTTAATAACATCTTACATCAAGTAACCCTATAAATATTCGTGGGGGGATATATATATCACTCATTAAGAATATCATAAAGTGTTTTTGCAATATCATTTAAGGCTGCATCATTATATACCGTAAGTATTTGTTTTCGTTTGCCGTAGTTAAGTATTTCATCAGGATATTTTTGCACTGATTCATCCTTTTGATATTTATCTGCAACTAATATCGCCTTACTGTTAAGTCCGAATTCGTTTGTAAGGTCATGCAATTTATCATAATAATTATTTTCCAGAGAATTGGTGGTTTTGCACTCAACAAAGGCAGATTTAAAGCCGCGTGTTAATACTATATCGAACTCATTTTTATCATTTTCATTGCCAGCACGATTGATTTCATAGCTGGTTGCAACATCATCAAAAAGTCCGCTTTTTAAACACGCAATATATACATACATCTCCAGAATAGCACCAGATTTTGTTAAAAGCTGCTGACTTTTCTGCGATGTAAAGCAGAAAGAAAAGCTGTTATCAACCCATTTAATGTTAGTAATCAAGTGTTGAGCATTCAATGAGTTCAAAATAAAATCAATCTGATTCTTTTTATATCCAAAATTCTCACCTGAAAGTGAATCTAAAGAAACATTGTCAATCATAAGGTCATTTGCCTCGATAACAGCTTCTGTTTTCTTCATATAGCATAGCAAGCTATCTTCATCGCAAAGATAATAGATGTTTTCAAAAAGCTTCTCAAAACCACAGATGCACTTCTTTGAAACCTGATTCAATTCAACTATGCACCTGTCTGTATGCTGACGGTACACGTGAGAATTATTGTCTATGATATTGTGCTTTTTTAAAAATACTTCTACCTTTTTCAAAGCATCAAAAGCAAATACAGGAGCATAAAAACGTTTCGAGCAACAATCTGTTTCTGCTTTTTTACCACCAAACTCAATTGCCTGACTACTATTCTCACCTAAAACTCTGCATAATGTTTTCCAAAGTCCGCGATTCTTTAAATAAATCTCGAATATGCCCTTATATTCATCAAAGAATTCCGGAAATTCGGTATTTTTACCACGTGCATTGCTTATTCTAAACAAGTCGGAAACAGTAAGCACCTTGTTAGATTTTATATAATTCAGGAAGTTACATGCTTCGTTAGCGTGAATTTGGAATTCCGAATCCAGACTAAAGGACGGAATTTTATTTACATTATCAATAAATATTTCCGACAAATTTATTAAGCCATTCAGTTTTTGAATAGCGCTGACCTTGCTTAAGCTACAAATTGCTTCACGGATTTTTTCAGTTGCATCCATTTCAACAACTTCAACAGCCTTAATTCTATCGCACTGCAACAGCTCGTTTTTCAAAGCCTGTATATCAGCAGAGCTGGTTATATTTTTCTTATTCCATTCAATTACAACATTAACCTTGGTTTTGTAATCGCCATCCACTAGATAGTCGTTGATTTTTTGGAAAAACACCCTAGTCTGCTCTATATCGTTCTTTTCAGCAATACAGCAAACATAGCATACCTTTAAGGGATTGATAATAGTAATCGCTGCTACATTTGTAAAAACATCCTTTACAGGTACTTCCTTAGTATAGCGATTATAATTATCGCTTAATCTAAGGGGGATTACTATATCCAGATTATGCTTATATGTAAGAATGAATGGTATGTATTGTACAAGATCCTCATCTTTTTTCTTATAATCATCATACCTTAGGCTTTCTACAATGGGATAATAAATCAAATGGATATTATTGATTATCTCCAAAGCCTTTTTCTGGTCCGCTTTTCTTATCAAGTAATTTCCGTTTTCATCCTCTGCCTGAATAGCTGTTTCCATTCTTTTTTTCAAACCTTTGTATTTGGAAACGGCTCCCTTTTCTTTATTCCAAAGGGATATTAAACAATGGCACCAATCAAAATAAGCATATTCAACCAAACGCTTTCCTAAAATCAAGTTTCTAAGTTGAGTTTTATAATTTTCCAGGGTAACGTCATTTTTTCTTGTTTTGTTTGCAGCCTTTTTCAAGCCGCGATGAAGATTAACTGAGAGCGCATCCAGCTCATCCAATTTTTCTATTTGTTTTATTGATGCATTATCAAAGAAATTTTCATCAAACTTGATTTTCTTAATATCTTTATCTCGTTCAGGTGTGCTTCTGACTAAGCAAACATGTTTTTTTGCTTTTTCGTCATTTATAAAGCCGTTATAACAGGCCTGCAGATTAGTTTGCCTTGTCCAACCCTTACAGATTTTCTCTGCAACCCATCGTCTGTGTTCAACTGCAACAAGCTCATTAAAATTAGTTTTATCCTCATTTAATAAAACCTTCTCGCAAAAAATATCTGCTGCTTCATTTAAATCACTGCAGTCTATCCCTATACTTTTAAGCTTGTATTTTGTTGAAACAACGTTTGCTATGCAGGATGTATAATTATATGTTTTTCTGAACTCTTTTCTTACGTCCTTGTAGCTATAATTACTATCCTGTATCCAAACAAGATGAGCGTTTAAACCCATTCTGTTAAGCTCAGTCAACTCTTTTCTGGGAACAGACTTGCTGAGAATTATGGCGTTACCAACATTTTCTGCATTTTTTATTGGCTTTTCCAGAACGTAGTTTACAGAATATCCCTCAGGCTTAGCACACTGTGCAACTGTACTAAAGCTTTTTGCTGCGTTATAATTCACCTTATCATTTCCAAGTGAAACAAAGATATAATCAGGAGCTTTTTCTGCCAAATCCAGTGCAATACCATCGTTTTTATGAAAATCTGTTGTAAAGTCAACCTCTTTAAAATACAAATTACCATAAGCTTTTTCTTTTTCAGACTCTTGGAATGAATTATCTACTGAAAAGAATTCTTGCAATGCAGGTCTATTTTTCAGATACAAAGCTTTTTCGCTTTCAGAATTCTGCGTTGCAACGGTAACATTCAGTTTTTTATTATGCATCTGCCCGATTTGCAGGCAACAATCCAAAAATCGTTGACCGTGATTACCAAAACCCGCCACCAACACAGTGATTTCCTTTGCTTCGTTATCAGAAAATTCATACAACGGATGTTTATATAAATGATTCAGGAACAGAACTTCCGCTTTAACGGGCTTTTTATCTAATTTTTCTGATACAGCTTTTAAACTTATTCTTTCATTGTATTCAGTAGCCAACAACAAACGACGCATCTGTTCTAAAGCGGCCACTATATCTTCACAGCTGTAATTACGTCTGTCGTTCTGCTTTATCAATAATCCTTTCAACAATTGACAAAGAAGCTCAACTAATCTGATATTGTTTGTTGAGTCAGTTGCTGTTATAAGCTCAGATTCTTTAATCAGGCGTTCAATATTATCATACGCCTTATCACAATACCCTTCAATTTCACCTGTGATCGCCGCAAATAAAAGGCATCCAATAGAATAAACGTCACTTCTTCGGTTTATCAACTCGTTGCACTGCATTCTGACCTCAGGAGCGCTATAACCTATAGTTCCAAGGTCTTCAATAACCATATCTTCATACACAGAATGGAGCGTATTGATATCAAATAAATAGATGTTATCTGTTAGTACATTTTCCTTAAACGTTGGTATTCCAAAATTGTTTGGCTTGATGTCCAGGTGCAAAAAACCCTTTTCGTGTAAAACACCAATACGGTTAGTCAAGGTTATCATCGTACTTAATAACGTAAATAATTTGTGCTCCGGCAGATTATCGTAGTCACGATGAAGCTGTTTGATAAAATCTGAGAACAGTGTTATTTTTCTGTTTTCCGTCCAGATATATAGAGTTGGATGTTCGGGGGCGTTACCATTCATATCGCAACTTTCGTAAACTGTAAAATCAGGTATAAAAGATGATATATCAGAGCCTTCCTTTTTATCTATAAATATTTCTTTAAGTTTGTTATGTGATTTCAAAAACAACTCTTTTTCTCTTTCTGCTTCAGAAAAATTTGAAGCAGTGTATTGTAGCATATTATCAGCGTGACGGGTAAATCCACCCACCAAACCAAGAGGATAGAATTCTTTAAGTCTTCCGACTCTGTTTTCACTCAAAAGAATAGCATTATAGCAGATACAAGAACTGCCTTCACCTTCTATATCCAAAACATTAAATCTCTCTGTTATGTTTGTCCCAAGTTTTTTTAAAAGTATGTTTCTTGATTCTTCACCATTTCCCAAATTTATAAAATCAGGGGTTTTTCTTCCCATTTTATTCACCCTTTAGTCCATATATAATTTGTTGTTGACCCTGCAGTATGCAAAAAATACAACTAACATATCAAACACGTTTTTGTAGTCCAATTTGCAAAATCCGGCTTCCTCAAGTGTTTCGTTTAACCACATTTCGAAATCAAGTAAAACGTCGGAAAACATTCTTGGAGCATCGAAATTATCCATACAATAGCCGTGAAAATATGCAGCAATTAATTTTGTTCGTGTTATTTTAGCAACCTTTTCATCGTTATAAATGCTCAATGTTTCGAAGGGATCCAAACGTTCATTTACTTTCTCAATCAAAATCCTAAAATCCTCATCAAATATCGGCATACTTTCGACATCAAATTTATTCAGCTCCAACTCCCAAAGAGAATCCAATTCTTTCTTATATTCATTAGAAAGAGCAAGGTTTTCTTTTTTAGAACGTATTTTAGTATTTATAACCTTCAAAGCCGATCTAAACTCTTTTTTGCTTATTTCAAGATTTCCGGCAATTTCATCCCTGATAGTGTCATAGCATTTGTATATAGTATTGTGTGAAAATGCAAGACCAAAAGGAGACGATCCCTTTTTAAGTTTGCAATTATAATGCCACAAAATATATTCTTCAATTTCCTCTTCATCCAATTGTAAAACAATTTTTATAAAATTATCTTTCTGTTGGTTTGTTGACAATAATTCGAAAACATTTTCTTGCTCACTGTTTGCAGCCTTCTTTTTTATATTTTTTAATACTTTATATATTTTCTTTATTTTTTGTTCAGCAGAATAGCATTCTTTATTCATAAAATAAATGAATACTGCTTCAGCATAATTTTTGTAATCTATACCAAGGCCCAAAGGCTCATCCTCATAAGCAGAATTATTCACATTCTTATATGATGTAATGTATCTTATCAGATTATCATTATAGTAATCATTGAAAATATTTTTTACGATATCTTTTTCTTTGCAATATTCTTCTGTTTCATAGGGATAATATTTCATACCCAAAACAATTGCTAACAAATATAAAGGTTCTTTAGAGGCCCCATTATTTTTAAACTTGCCTTCAGCAAGTTCCTGAGCTAGAACAAGCAAGGAATATTTATCTTTTTTCTCTTCTTTTGTCGCAGCTTGTAAAACCTCAAAAACGCCATCATCCACAACCAAAAGCTCATTTATATCCTTTGGCTTTTCTTTATCTATATATTTTTTTATGTGAGCTAAGCCGGTATAACCTGCGGCAGTCAGACCATGTCCGTATTTCAAAAACTCTTTAAGAATTCTTAATCTCATTGTTTCTTCTTTTTTAAATTCTTCACTTCCGCAATTATCCAGGATTCTTTCCATTATTTTGGCAGGTTGAGGAAAGTCTTTATATATACCATATAGATATTTCCAGATTTCGTTATCTAAATCCTCTTTACTTTCATACAGTGTTCCTGCAGGAACAGTTCGTAATAAATCTATGTAGTATTCAGGAGTTTGCCCTATTTCACATGCTATACCAATACTTTCATATAACCTCACAACTTCTGCACTGTCGGAGGGGTATTCCGTTTTGGTGCATTTTTTTAATGCCATAACTTTATCCTCAAATTCTGCTTGTAAGTGTAAAGTTGAAATTTTATTATTAAAAGATTCGTATTGTTTTCTTGCTTTTAATGTTAAATTATTTTCCATACCCTTGCTCCTTTGAAGTCTAATTGCTAAATTCAATTTTTATTATACTTTCTTGATTAGAGACAGTCAAGGTGATGAAGCGTAAATTCCTTTTAATCGAAGTATCTGCCTAGGGAAAACTCCATCTTCCCCAACAATACATTCATATTTTAAACTTGACAAAACCATTTTTCCATATTATTATGCAAATAGTCAGAAAACTCTAAAAATCAAAAAGCCGAGAACCCTTGATTCTACTGGGTTTACGGCTTATCATCCATGTGATGTTACCGTTAGGTTCTTGTGCCGAGAGGTGTACAGGTTCGACCCCTGCTACCCGCACCAAAAACAAAAAGATGCTCTCCCACGACAAGCAACTGTCGTGGGAGAGTACCTTTTTGAATGAAGGATTTAAAATCTATTTCAAAACAGAAATTGCATCGGAGATAGTTTTTTCAAAAGCTTCTCGTCCGTACTTATCAACCTCTGCTTTGTTTTTTTCACCGTGGGTAAGGCAACCTGCACCGCCGATACATCCGCCGACACATGCCATACCTTCAATAAAGTTTGCCTGAAGTGCATTCTTACTTTTCTTAAGAAGTGCAATTCTGCATTCTTCAATACCGTCGCAAGAAACAGGCATAAACTCAAAATCAGTTATATTCTGCTCTTTAATCGCTTGAGTTACTGCGTCAGTAAGACCACCGCTGCGAGCGAAAATTCTGCCAAAATATGATGCGTTGTCAAGCACATCTTCTTCGAGAGTTGTGATATCAATATCACGGCTGTCAAAGAGTGCCTGAAGTTCTTCAAAAGTCAGAACAGCATCAACATAAGGCTTTGCACTTTCAAGCTGTGCTTCTGCTTTTTTAGCAGTACAAGGTCCGATAAAAATTGTTTTTGCATTTTCGTCAGTTTCTTTTATATACTTCGAAATTTCGACCATTGGTGAACAGTTGTGAGAAATAAAAGGAACTAAATCGGGAAATGCAGATTTTATGTAAGAAACAAATGCAGGACAACAAGAGCTTGTAAGGAAGCCTTTTTCAGTTAATTCCTGAGATTCTTTCATAGCAACCATATCTGCACCTAAAGCTGCTTCAACAACAGTGTGGAAACCCATTTTTTTAAGTCCTGTTATAACCTGACCTAATTTTGCATAAGAGAACTGACTTGAAATTGAGGGAGCAACAACTGCATAAAGCTTGTAATTTCTGCCTTGTTCGCTTTTCTTAATAAGGTCAACCACGTTAAGAATATAGGATTTATCGGAAATTGCACCGAAGGGGCATTGATAAACACAAGCACCGCAAGCGGTACATTTATCGTTATCAATAGATGCCGCATTATCTTCGTTAATTGAAATTGCCTTCACCTTGCAGGCAATCTGACAAGGTCTTTTGCGGTTAACAATTGCAGAATAAGGACAAACCTTTGCACACTGACCGCATTCAACACATTTTGATTTATCAATATGTGCAACATGATTATGGTCAAATGAAATTGCACCGCGCTTGCATACATCTTCACAACGGTGAGCAAGACAACCTCTGCAGGAATCTGTTACTTCATAGCCTGCAGCAGGACATTCATCACAAGCAATATCAATGACCTGAATAACATTGGGGTTTTCAGGGTCACCGCCCATAGCAATTTTAACACGCTCTGAAAGAATAGCACGTTCTTTATAAACACAGCAACGCATTGTGGAGGTTTTTCCGGGAACTATTTTTTTAGGTATATCAATAAGATTTTCAAGAAGGGTATCATTCCATGCTTCTCTTGCAACCTCTCTTAACACCTTGTATTTAAGATATTGTACTTTTGTATCAAATTTTCTTATATTACTCATAATTAAAAATAACTCACTTTAATTCTTTTACCCATTTGCTTCAAGCACTTAGAAAGCTCTTCCACAAGGTTCATTTTAATATTGAAGTTTATGGGAAGGTCCGGGTTCTGATGGGCAGGGTTAATTGCTCTACCCACATAAAAGTTTATATCTGTTGCTTCTTCAAAAAGTAAACGGCTTATAAGTGAAGCTCCGTCCTTTTTGAAATTCCAATGCTCATAGTGTTTGTTTTCACCAAGATAATCTTGTGCGTACTCTACAACTTTATTGACTGTGATAACACCTTCGGTAACAAGGTCAACGCCTTCAATTTCCGCAATAGGCGGAACATCACTGCTCTCAAAATTAAGGGATGGCTTTAAAGGCTTTCTCAAGAATTTAGATGCAATGGATGATGTTGTACCACCACAGATAATGTGCTTTCCTTCTTTTGAGAAGAAAAGGCTCATCATTCTGTCTGCATCATCTCTGTTTGAGGGCGGTCCGAAAAGCATATTCATAGGAACTCTCTTACGGATTTTAACAACACAAGCGGTTGCATCGTCACCGGGCTTGTAATCATAAAGCTTATCACACTCATCAATGAGCATTGTTGATAAGTTCTTTGCAGTATAACCAACAGGAGCAAGAGTTTCAAGAAAGTTTGCAATATCTTCACGCTTCCAACCGAAGTTATATGCAGTACCAATACCTGCATGCGGGCAACCATCGCTCATAGCAATAAAAATATCGTTTTCCTGAAGCTGAATAACAGATTTGAAAATTTTCTTTCCGCCAATATTCACTTCGGTTTTCGGATAATCCCAATTTTTTTCGTTTCTTATTATTATGGTGTGTGGGTTATCGTACTGAATAAGCTCTGCAGTTTCATTATTCTTAAGATGAATAATGGTGAATGTGGAATAAGCAACTCCACGCACCGAGCAAACAGGAAGAGTTGCTGCAATAGTTTCAACGCACTCCTCAAGGGAAAGACCTTCTGCAAGCATTGTTGAAATGATTTTTGAAGTAAGTGTTGAAAGAATACTAGCTTTAACACCGCTACCGAGACCATCGGAAAGAACAACCACAGTTGAATCCTCATCTGGCTCAACTATATCAATATGATCTCCGCAAAGCTGTTCACCGTAATGGTTTATGCTTTTATAACCGATATCTGCACATAAATCATTCATCAGAAATCGACTCCTTTAATTTTGCAAGGGCGATTTTTGTTTCTGCGGCTGTTTCACCCAAAAGTGAAGCAATCTCCTGAACAATTCGCATTTGCTTATCAACAACCTTATCGGCAACCTCAATTGTCTGACGGCTGATATTTTCTTTTCTTTCTCTTTCTTTCTCTTCGGCAGTAACATCTCTCATAATGCCAATAAGAAGATGTGAATCTCTGTCATAAACAACAGTTTGTTCAACATATCTTTTGTATTCTGCAAGGTAAACTCTTTGGTTAGTCACATCTCTGCCGGTTTTAAGAACAGTTTCAAAAACCGTAGGGTCAAGAATACGGATAACATAATCGCCGAGAACATCAGAAGCATATCGGATATTCATAATTTCCCTTGCAGCTTTATTAATTTGCTGAACTTCTAAATTCTCATTGAGAACAATAAGTCCATTGGGAGAACTATTAACAATGGTATCTGAGAAGCTTTCAGCCTTTTCCTTAAGGAAAGGAAGACACATTGAAATCTCCGCTTTACCCTGACAAATAGCAGCAGCTTTTTCACGACAAGTATTGTAACCGCAAGAACCGCAATTGAGCTCATGAGCAGGTTTGAATTTACCCATCTGACGAAGAACAGCATTAATTTCCATTTCTGATGGTCGAGGATATCTGTGTTCGATATATTCAAATTGCTTTCTCAACTCTCCGGGTTTAGGCTGAGAAATCTCAAAATCCTTTTTACCTGCATAATTTGCTATAGTAAGGTAATCTGTAATGGTTTCTGTGTGGTGGTATTTTTCCATAACAGGACCACCCATACAGCTACCGACACAAGCAGATATTTCAATAAAGCATTTATGAACTTTTCCGCTTTCAATATCCTTGAGTGCTGCTATACAGTTTTCAACACCATCCAGTGCGATATATGTATAGTCAGGTGTATCCTGAGCCATTGTTTTAAGCACACCACCTGTTGTAGGAAAGAAACGCGCACGACTGAAATCATCGTTATCTTTTTCAACTTCAAGCTCTATATTTTCACTTTTGAGCCAGTTCGTAAGTTCTTCAAATGTAAGGACTGCATCAACAATACCTTCGTAATGCTCAGCTTCATCTTTTTTTGAAACGCAAGGCCCGATGAAAACTGTCTTTGCATCAGGATAGCGTTTCTTTATATCCATACAGTGAGCCTGCATAGGTGAAACAACATCTGCAAGATACTCCAATTCTGCAGGAAAATGTTTCTGAATAAGTAAGTTTATAGAATGGCAACAAGAAGTTATAATAATGTCTCTATCATCCTCTTTGAGCATTCTCTCATATTCGTTTTTAACAATTGTTGCACCGATAGCGGTTTCTTCGACATCATAAAAGCCCAAAATTTTGAGAGCTTTTCTCATTGAATTTATTCCAACGCCATCGTAGTTAGCAATAAACGAGGGTGCAAGACTCACTATAACCTTTTCCCTTGCCTGCAAAAATACTTTTACTTTTTCAGTTTCATCAACAATTTCTTTTGCATTCTGAGGGCAAACAACAAAACATTGACCGCAAAGAATACACTCGTTTCCGATAATATGAGCCTGATTTCCCGAAAAGCGAATCGCCTTAACGGGACAATGGCGAATACATTTGTAACAGTTTTTACAGTTGGATTTTTTTAATGTTAAACAATTAGGCATTTCCCGTTACACCCTTTCAATTTTCGTTAAAACGTTTTCCTTGAAAAATTCTTTGAAATTTTCTCTTGTAATACCGGTATGAATATCATCATCTATCTGAACAGTTACGCCCACACGATTACACTTGCCGATACAAAAACTACCGGCAAGTGTTATTTCGTTTTCTAAATGATTTTCTTCAACGGCTTTCTGAAAAAGCTCAACAATCTCTGCAGAACCTTTCAAGTGACATGAACTGCCAACACAAACCTGAATTATCATTTTTATATTTTTCCTTTTACATTATCGTTGAAAAATTCTTCAACTGTTTCCGGTGTTACTGAGAAGAAAGCGTCGTCAACAGTTACGCAAACACCCTGCTGGCATTTGTTCATACAAAATGTGCCGCCTAATTCTACTTTATCTCCTAAATTATTTTCTTTAATAAGGTACTGAAGCTGTTCAACAACCTGACGAGAACCTTTAATATGGCAGGAACTACCGATACAAACTGTAACTTTCATTTCTTTAACTCCTTATCTGATTATTCGTAATCAACAACATTTACCCAAGAAAGAAGGAATTCTCTTTCTTTCTCATTGCCCTTAACTGACTGAGAAGCGGCAACGATAGGCATCCATTTCTGAACATACTGTTTAGCTGTATTGCTCTTTTGACAGAACAAGTCAAGATATTTCTTAGCACCTTCAATGTCGCCATTAAGCCAGAAAAGAAGGTATGTTCTTGCGGCATCTGCAGAAGCATTACCCTGAGTAGCATGTGACCAGTCAAGAATATATGCTGTGCCGTCTTCAGAAATGATAATATTTGATGGATTGAAGTCACCGTGACAAACCTTGTTGTGCTTGGGCATACCTTCAAGTCTTGTGTGAAGGTCATAACGTGTTGTTGCATCAAGCTCAGAAGCACTGATTTTGCGATTCATTTTATCTTTGAGTTTGTTAAGGAGAGGGCAAACCTTTGAATGAACCTGGAGCTGAAGATCAACAAGTAATTCGATATATTCATCTTTCTTCTCAACATCCTCGTCCATAAGCTGCTGAAGTGTTTTGCCTTTAATGAATTCAGAAACGATAGCCCATTTGCCTTCAACCATTGTTACTTCGATAATTTTAGGAATATTAAGACCGGTTTCTTCTATTCTTGCCTGATTTAATGCTTCGTTAAGCACATCCGCTTTTGAATAATCAGTATCAAAAACCTTAACGCATTTGTTACCGTCACGGTAAATAGTTTTATTATTTCTTACTGCAATAACTCTATCAAGTTTCATTTTAGTATCTCCTCTCTCTTACGCTTTTTTACCTTTTGTATAGGGTGTTTTAACTGCATTCGCAGTCATACCTGTTGTAACATCAGCTGCAGTAGGCATTGCTTTTTCTGTGAAATGCTTGCCATAGTAAGCATTGAGATACATTTCTTTGATTTCGCTCATAAGAGGATAACGGGGATTAGCACCTGTGCACTGGTCGTCAAATGCCTGTTCAACCATTTCATCAAGGTTGTCAAGGAATACTTTTTCATCAACGCCGTAATCTTTGATTGTGTTTTTGATACCAACTGTTGCTTTAAGGTCGTTGATAGCCTTAATAAGATTTTCAAGCTTTTCTGAGTCAGTTGTACCCCCAAGACCGAGATAATCTGCGATTTCAGCGTAGCGAGCAAGAGTGTGAGGGTGGTCATACTGTGAGAATGTACCCATCTTTGCGGGTGCTTCACTTGCATTAAATCGAAGAACCTCTTCAATCATAAGCGCGTTTGCCACACCGTGAGGAAGGTGGTGGAAGGCACCGAGCTTATGTGCCATTGAGTGACAAACTCCAAGGAAAGCATTTGCGAAAGCCATACCTGCCATTGTTGCGGCATTTGCCATTTTTTCTCTTGCTTCAATATCAGTCTGACCATTTTCATAAGCACGAGGAAGATATTTGAAGATGTTTTTGAGAGCCTGAAGTGCAAGACCATCTGTATAGTCTGTTGCAAGCATTGCAGCGTAAGCTTCAACTGCGTGAGTTACAGCGTCAATACCTGATGCAGCTGTAAGACCCTTGGGAGCTGACATATGGAAATCAGTATCAATGATTGCCATATTAGGAAGAAGCTCATAGTCTGCAAGAGGATATTTAACGCCTGTCTGTTCATCGGTAATAACTGCAAAGGGTGTTACCTCAGAGCCTGTACCTGCAGAAGTGGGAACTGCAATGAAGTATGCTTTTTCACCCATTTTGGGGAATGTATAAACTCTCTTACGGATATCAATGAAACGCATTGCCATATCCATAAAGTCTGCTTCGGGATGCTCATAAAGAACCCACATAATCTTTGCGGCATCCATTGCAGAACCACCACCGAGAGCAATGATTGTATCGGGCTTAAATGCTGCCATCTGTGCTGCACCGCTCTTTGCATTTTTAAGAGTGGGGTCGGGTTGAACATCAAAGAATGTTGTGTGAGCTATACCCATTTCGTCAAGCTTATCTGTAATGGGTTTTGTATAGCCATTTTCATAAAGGAAGGTATCTGTTACGATGAATGCTTTCTTTGCACCACGAACTGTGCGAAGCTCGTCAAGAGCAACAGGAAGACAACCTTTCTTGATATAAACCTTTTCGGGTGCACGGAACCAAAGCATATTTTCCCTTCTTTCTGCAACTGTTTTAATATTTAAAAGGTGTTTAACACCAACGTTTTCGGAAACTGAGTTACCACCCCAGGAACCGCAACCGAGAGTAAGTGAAGGAGCGAGTTTGAAATTGTAAAGGTCACCGATACCGCCATGTGATGAAGGTGTGTTTACAAGAATACGGCAAGTCTTCATTCTTGCAGCGAATTCGTTGATTTTTTCTGTTTCTGTTACTTCATTAAGGTAAACAGACGATGTATGGCCGTAACCGCCGTCAGCAACAAGCTGTTCTGCCTTATCAAGTGCATCTGCAAAAGATGTTGCTTTATACATTGCAAGAACGGGAGAAAGCTTTTCGTGAGCGAACTCCTCGCTAATGTCCACACTTTCAACTTCACCGATAAGGATTTTTGTTCCTTCGGGAACTGTTACACCTGAAAGCTCTGCAATTTTTGCAGCAGGCTGACCAACGATTTTTGCATTAAGAGCACCGTTAATGATTATTGTTTTTCTTACCTTTTCTGTTTCTGCATCGTTAAGGAAGTAGCAACCGCGACTTGCGAACTCTGTCTTAACTGCGTCATAGATATTTTCAAGAACAATAACTGACTGTTCGGAAGCACAAATCATACCATTATCGAATGTCTTTGAGTGAATGATTTAGTTAACAGCAAGAAGAATATCTGCAGATTCATCAATGATTGCGGGTGTGTTACCTGCACCAACACCGAGAGCAGGCTTACCACTTGAATATGCAGCCTTAACCATACCGGGACCACCTGTTGCAAGTATGATATCTGCTTCTTTCATTACTGTGTTTGTCATTTCAAGAGAAGGAACATCAATCCAGTCGATAATTCCTTCGGGAGCACCTGCCTGAACTGCAGCTTCAAGAACAAGCTTTGCAGCAGCGATTGTGCAGTTCTTTGCTCTTGGGTGAGGAGAGATTATAATTGCATTTCTTGTTTTAAGAGCAAGAAGACATTTGAAAATTGCAGTTGATGTAGGGTTGGTTGTGGGAATAACCGCAGCAACAACACCGATGGGCTCTGCAATCTTTTTTGTACCGAATGCTTTATCTTCTTCGATAATGCCACAAGTCTTTGTTTCTTTATAAGCATTGTAGATGTATTCGGAAGCATAGTTGTTTTTAATAACCTTATCTTCTACAATACCCATACCTGTTTCTTCAACTGCCATTTTTGCAAGAGAAATTCTTGCTTTATTTGCAGCGGATGCGGCAGCAAGGAAAATTTTATCTACCTGCTCCTGAGTGTAGGTAGCAAATTTCTTCTGCGCCTCTCTTGTGCGTTCGATAGCTTCCTGAAGCTTTTCAACGCAATCAACAATTTCGTAGTTCATGTCCATTATATCCTCCTAATAATAATTACATTGTTTGTATGGGCTTTATTCGCACTTCGCCCTCGTTGACTTTGTTATTATTTTAACAACCCTTGTAGGATTATGGAATTCTTAAACCGGATAAGCAGTGTTATCAAAAATGATAACACCCAAAGGAATTAAAAAACCGACTTGAGTACAATATACTCAAATCGGTTAAAAACATTGATATAGAATTTTATTTTTTCAGATGTTTTCTCTTGGATTCACACAATGAAGTAATAAATTGGCGATCAAGCTTTGTAAGCTTATATCCGTCTTTATAAATTAAAACATCTTTGTATACCTTCTTGTTATCGCCACATTCCTTTTGAACTAAATTATATCGTTCAAGAAGACTTTGAGGTGCAGGAGAAACCCACATAAATGTTTCAGGATTCATTGACAGCAAATCAAATTGACTTGCTCTTTCGAAAATAAAAATTCTTCGGTTGATATTATCAGGCAACTCCTCTTTAACAACCTTTGAAAGTGGCATCGAGGGAACATAAGGATCTGCATGAGCAATTTCTATATAGTCCTTTAAGTCGTCATAGGAAATATTTTCTTTTTTTGCCAACGGATTATCTGCGCTCATAATAAGAGAATATGTAAATTCCGTTACTAACTCATACTGAAATCCTTTTTCTTCAAGCATTGATTTAAAATATTTATCATAGTTTTCAGCATAACGTATTATACCTAATTTATAATCATGCTCTAGCATATTGCGGATTGTTCGCTGGGAGTTGGTTTCTTTATAAAATATTTCCGCTGCATCACCTGAAAGTGATTTTGAGAATTCTGCAAATGCTTCAGAAATATAACAAGCTCTGGGAACAGAAATAGAAAACTCCTGTTTTTTAGCTGTGCCCTTTTTATAGAAATCCTCAACCTGCTCAATCTGACCGAGAATTCTTTTGGCAAAGTTTATGAACTGCTCTCCGTCAGGAGTAAGCTCCATGCCTTTGGTGGTTCGTTCAAAAATAGATATACCAAGGTCTGCTTCAAGCTCTTTAATTGAACGGCTTATGTTTGGCGTTGCAATAAGCAAAGTTTCAGATGCTTTACCCAAAGAACCGAGCCTTGCAACCTCAACAGCATATTTCATATGTAATAAATTCAAACATATCACCACCGGTATTTTTCTTGATTATATCACTAAGCTTTTTAAAAAGCAATAATTACAAAGTGCAGCTACTCGTATCCTTGGAATTATGCAGTGAAAATTTTGTAGTGTAGAATTAAGCGAATACGCAAGATGGTAAGTAAGATATCTGAGGTTAAATCTAATCTGCAATATTGTCTTGACAATCCCATTTTTCTATATTATTATGCAAATAGTCAGAAAACTCTAAAAATAAAAAAGCCGAGAACCCTTGATTCTATTGGGTTTACGGCTTGTCATCCAGGTGGTGTTACCGTTAGGTTCTGGTGGCACCCCCGTGCAGGTTCAAGTCCTGTCACCCGCACCATAGTGAGTATTCATAAGGGATTTGACCTGTGAATACTCAATTTTTTTGCTTAAAATAGAGCTTTGTATATAATTTAATAATTTTTATGTATCGTCGCATTCCTTTTGGAGTGCGACTTTTTTGTTATGCTGACTTTTCTGCGGGTTTTGCAATATATCCTATGCAGTATCCTTTAATAATTTATATTCTTCGTATTTTTCTTCAAAAAACACAAAAGAACCAACATCCTCTGCAGACAGCTGATTCTCTTAAATCTTATTATAATTGTTAAATTTTGTATCGATATATCATAATTATATAGTCTTCGTCAAGAGCTCCCCACAAAAGATTTTTATACCTATAACTTTTCGCTACAAAAATGCATTTTTATAAAAGTTGTTTTTTTAATTTTTTCTTATGGCTCATAATAGTTTAAAAAAACTTTTGTCAAATGTCAAAAGCCCCTCATTGCGCATTTTGCAAAGCTCGTTTGACATAGCGCTTCTGTCCACCGAAAGAAAATCCGCAAGCTGTTGACGGTTAAATGGAATAATAAATGATGCACTGTTCTGACTTTTTGCCTCCTCAGACAAATAAGATATCAGTTTCTCCCGTGTGGAACGTTTAGAGACATGACCAATCTTCTGCACAAGCTTTCTATTCTTGTCCGATATCGCAAAAAATAAATTTTGCACCACCATCGAATGAAAACGGCAGGCTGAGGAACAAACAGTTATAATTCGTTTTGCATCAAAAAATATGACTGCGCTGTCTTGGGTTGCAACAACATCGTTGAGAAGTGCACCGCTTTCAGGGGTAATATAGGCTTCACCGAACATCTCTCCTATGGAAATTCGATGGATGATACTACGGTTTCCCCAATAATCATCTCGTTGTATGTGCAGGTTTCCGTCCACAAGCACCATAATATGATTCAAATGCTCGCCTTGGCAAAAAACATACTCCCCCTTTTTATATTCATGCAGCTTTGAGTCAAGGCAGGAAAGAATTGCGGTGATACCATCCTCAGATACGCCTGAAAATAACCGTGTTCTTTTTAATATTGGAATATATTTCTTCATAAAGACTCTATTTCTGTTGTAAAAACAACTGCCTCTCTTTATTTATTGCATTAAAATTATAAACGCAAAGTCAAACGACTATACGCAAAAAAATAATTTGTGGAGGAAGATATTATGGCAAATCAGATGTTTTGCTTTCAGTGTGAACAAACTGCAGGATGCAAGGCGTGCACAGGAGGGGCTGGTGTATGCGGAAAAAAGGCAGATACTGCCGTACTTCAAGACGAGCTTACAGGTTCCCTTATCGGACTTGCCCATGCAGCAGCGAATAACGGGGATCTTATAACAGAAAATACCGACCAACTGGTTATCGAAGGTCTTTTCACCACCATTACCAATGTGAATTTTAACAATGAAACGATTTCGGCCATCATCGAAAAGGTCGAAGCCGAAAAAGCACGGCTTGTTCAGAATTGTTGTAGTTGTCTCTCAGTCTGCGCCCAAAGTGACAATTATGATATGAATAAGTTATGGGCGGCAGACGAGGATATCCGTTCTCTCAAATCACTTATCCTTTTCGGTATCCGTGGTGTTGCTGCATATGCCTATCATGCGGCTGTACTCGGCTATCACAACCCTGACGTTAATACATTTTTCTATAAAGCACTCTGTGCTGTTGGCACGGATGATTATGGAATGGAGGAGCTTCTTCCCATCGTAATGGAGGTTGGAGAAATCAACCTCAAATGCATGGCGCTTCTCGATAAGGCAAATACCGAGGTCTACGGCAACCCCACACCAACCGAAGTTAGTCTGACGGTTGAAAAGGGGCCATTCATCGTAATTTCAGGACATGACCTATACGATCTGAAACAGCTTTTGGAACAAACCGAGGACAAGGGCATCAATATTTATACACACGGTGAGATGCTTCCTGCTCATGCCTATCCCGAGCTTAAAAAGTATTCACACCTGAAGGGTAACTTCGGCACGGCATGGCAGAATCAGCAAAAGGAGTTTGCGGATATTCCCGCACCTATTCTCTTCACCACCAACTGTCTGATGCCACCGAAGGCAAACTATGCAGACAGAGTTTTCACCACCGAGGTGGTGTCCTATCCTGGAATGGTTCATATCGGAGATGATAAAAATTTCATGCCCGTCATAGAAAAAGCACTTGCGCTTGGCGGTTATCCCACCGATATGCACTTCACAGGCATCAACGGTGGTCAGAAAGTAATGACTGGATTCTCGCACAATGCCGTTCTCTCAGTTGCTGACACTGTTATAGAAGCTGTTAAGAGCGGAGCAATCAAGCACTTCTTCCTTGTGGGCGGTTGTGACGGTGCGAAGCCCGGCCGCAACTACTATACCGAATTTGTAAAGCAGACTCCTTCTGATAGCGTGGTACTGACGCTTGCCTGCGGAAAATATCGTTTCAACGACCTTGACCTCGGCACGATCGGCAGCCTGCCTCGCATTATGGATATGGGACAGTGTAACGATGCATACAGCGCTATTAAGGTGGCGGTGGCTCTTGCAGAAGCCTTTGACTGCGGTGTCAACGACCTGCCTCTTTCTATGGTGCTTTCGTGGTACGAGCAAAAAGCTGTATGCATTTTACTCACCCTTCTTCACCTCGGTATCAAGAATATTTTTCTTGGACCATCGCTCCCTGCATTTCTTTCACCGGGTGTGCTTAACTTTTTGGTGGAGCACTACAATATTGCACCGATCTCAACACCGGAGGAGGATCTGAAAAAGATTCTCGGATAAAAGGACATCGTTCATATTTGAAAAACACAAGAGACCACAGTAGTGAAACCATTACTGTGGACTCTTGATATTTTTTATTTTGATTTAAAGTGTCAATGAGGGAGCGGTATATACTCTTGCCGCCAGTTCTTGATTGAGCATATACAAGCTCTTAGGATCGGAACCGAACAGTTCCATCTTGGTGATCATATCGGTAGCGTTGGTTTCTTCTTCGCCCTGCTCCTTAACGAACCAGTCAAGGAACTGCATTGTACGAAAATCACGAACGTCGTATGCCGCACCATAGATATCATTGATCAAAGCGGTAACATACTGTTCATGCTCAAGACCCGCCTTCAAAACGTCCATGTGGCAGGTAAACACCTTATCAGGCTTTGCGATGGCTTCCAAGGCTACTGCCTGACTCTCATTCTGAAGGTACTGATAGAACAGCATAGCGTGGTCACGCTCCTCCTGTGCCTGGATCTTATACCAGTTGGCAAAGCCGTCAAGACCGGCCTGCTCAAAGTAGTTGGAAAAATCCAGATAAAGATATGCGGAGTAAAACTCCTTGTTGATTTGCTGATTTAACAGCTCGTGTACTTTTGCATCCATTGATGTTTCCTCCTTAATTAGATATCAGTCCTCCACAGACCGTGAAGATTGCAGTAAGCATACACCGCAACGGGCTTCTCGTCAGAAAGAGCAAAGGTCACAACGGGAGCTTTGCCGACTTCAAGGCACTTGCGCTGACCGCCCTTATTGGTTTGGAGATACACCCAAAGTATACTGTGCTCCTCAACCATAGGATGCTCCACAGAGCCGATGGTTACGGTTACGATATTGCCGTCAACAGCCACAACGGGAATATGCTTCTCGTGGCTTGCCTCCACCACTCCGGGTTCCAGCTTGGTCATCTTCTGACCGCAGCACATCATGGGAACGCCCGCATCGTGAATCATACCTATCAGATTACCGCAATGCCCGCAGATATAAAACTTATTGTTATCGCACATTTTAGAATACCTCCAAATATTTATAGCTTTATTATATCATAAATTATATAACCACATCAAGTATTTTAATTTTAGACAATGCATGGAAAGAAAAACAGTACAGGAATGGTTTCCGCACTGTTTTTGCCCATCAGTAATTCTCTTTTCTTACTTCAAAGTAAGCCTGCGGATGATTGCAAACCGGGCAAACTTCAGGTGCGGCAGTACCAACAACAATATGACCGCAGTTTCGGCACTCCCAAATGGTTACACCGCTCTTCTCGAAGACTGCCTTACTTTCCACATTGTTAAGCAGAGCACGATATCTTTCCTCGTGAGCTTTCTCGATAGCAGCCACTGCACGGAACTGTGCCGCAAGCTCGTAGAAGCCTTCTTCCTCAGCGTCCCTTGCAAAGCCATCGTACATATCCGTCCACTCATAATTCTCGCCTTCTGCTGCATGAAGAAGGTTTGCTGCAGTGTCGCCAAGCTCACCGAGCGCCTTGAACCAAAGCTTTGCGTGTTCCTTCTCATTCTCAGCGGTCTGAAGGAAGATTGCTGAGATCTGCTCGTAGCCAGCCTTCTTCGCTACCGATGCGAAATAAGTGTACTTGTTTCTTGCCTGAGACTCACCGGCAAATGCTTCCCAAAGATTCTTCTCTGTCTTTGTCCCTGCATAAGGGTTATTCGATGGAGCTGCTTCCTCGATCTTCTCAAATTTTGATGCGGGCACCTTGCACTTGGGACACTTGAAATCATCCGTAATATCACCTTCATGAACGTAACCGCAAACAGTACATTTCCATTTTGCCATTTTAGTTGTTCCTCCACATATTTTTTCAAATATTATGTAAAGTTAATTATATCATAATTTTACCATTTTTCAATATTTTTAGTAAAAATCGATATCGGATTTATTGGAAATTACCGTGTTAGGTACTCAATCGATTCTTCCTTCGTTGCAACAAAGAAAACCTCATTGCCATTGCTGTTCTAATGCATAAAATCTTCAAGTGGTTTTCTTGTGTACTTGGAGTAATATCCCCAAATCGCAACCTTGGCTTGATATGTGATGAATGGCTCAAATATTTTGCCCGCAGGATCACGACTAAAGAATAAAGAAATCCTCTGCTGCCACATTTTTATCTATGGCAACCAGATTTGTTCCGAAACCGTGCTTTGCGATAAGAATAAGGTCGAGTGTGGCTTGCACATTCATACTCTCATCTAACTCGAATATTCTCGATTGATACTTATATAACACGCCTTGTGGCTAATAGATTCGTACAAAGATGCAATCCAAGGAAACATTAAAAATCTCTTCATATTGCATCAGCACTCCACGTAACGGAAAGGACTGTGCATTTTTCATATCGAAAGATGGCAATCTGGTCGATGTCAAACACCGCTGCCAGACGCACCTGTGATATATGTTCCCTTCTCTGAGCTCGGTCAACCTCTCAGATATGATTGTCATCTTTCATCTTCACTCATTTCATTTTTTACTTTTTTGAACATAATATACCGCATTTTTTAATTTCCTTTCCGTGATGCCATCACATAAAATACCACCCTTCCCTTTTTGGATGAGTGGTACTTGTTCAGTTATCCATTCCGCAGGCAGTGGCACGTTCGATCAAAGCCCGGTCGTTCATGACCGCATCATAAAAACGGAAGCCACCCGCAAAATTGTATGATGTATAGCCGTTACCTTCCAAAATGCGACTTGCAATATAACTGCGCAGACCGCTTTGGCAGATCACGTACACAGGCTTGCCCTCTTCCACTTCATCAAAGCGTTCCCTCAGCTCATCAACGGGGATATTCTTAAATCCATCAATATGACCTCGACTGTATTCACCGACAGTTCTTGTATCAAGTAGCGTTACGCTTCCGTCACGGGGCAACTTATCCACATCATCAAGATGCCATTGCTTCAGCACTCCTTTTGCAATATTGTCGATCATAAAGCCTGCCATATTGACGGTATCCTTGGCTGAGGAATATGGCGGTGCATAGGCAAGATCGATATCCTTCAGGTCAGTTGCCTTCATTCCTGCACGTATGGCGGTAGCAAGCACATCGATGCGCTTGTCCACGCCCTCATATCCGACGATCTGTGCGCCAAGCAGACGGTAGGTGCCTTTTTCAAAGACCACCTTCATTGTCATAACCTTGCCGCCCGGATAGTAGCTTGCATGGCTCATAGGTGAAAGAATGACCGTATCTGCATCAAGCCCTGCCGCCTTTGCACATCTTTCGTTAATGCCGGTCAGCGCTGCCGTAACATCAAAAACCTTGATGACCGAGCTGCCCTGAGAGCCTTTATATCGGCTGTCAAGTCCGCAGATGTTATCCGCAATAATGCGTCCCTGTTTGTTAGCGGGGCCTGCAAGGGAGATAAGCGCATCCTCGCCTGTAACGATGTTTTTCACTTGCACCGCATCACCTGCGGCGTAAATATCGGGAACCGAGGTTTCCATGCGGTCATTGACAACGATAGCGTCTTTGACACCGAGCTCCAGTCCCGCTTCTTTGGCAAGAGCCGTATCGGGCGTAACCCCAATAGCAAGTACCACCATATCAGCATAAAGAGGCGCATCGTCTTTTAACAGGACCTTAATGCAGCCGGCCTTTTCCTCAAAGCCCTCCACCGCACGACCGAGAACAAGCTTTACTCCGTGCTCTCGCATTTCGTTATGAATAAACGATGCCATATCCGAGTCGAAAGGATTCATCAACTGCTTTGCATATTCAACGATAGTAACTTCCATTCCCAACTCACGCAGATTTTCCGCAAGCTCAAGACCAATAAAGCCACCGCCTGCCAACACTACCGATTTTGGATGATTTTCATTGATATGCTTCTTGATACGAAGCGTATCTTCTACGGTACGGAGCGTAAATACTTTTTCAAGATCCGCACCGGGGAAACGGGGCTGTGTCGGCTTTGCTCCGGGAGAAAGAATGAGTTTATCATAGCTTTCCTCGAATTCTTCACCCGTTTTCAAATTTTTGACCGACACCGTCTTTTTATCAGGATGAATTGCCGTAACCTCGTGATGCACCTTCATGTCCACACGAAAGCGCAAATAAAAGCTTTCGGGAGTCTGAAGTGTCAGCACCTCGGCATCGGTGATCACATCCCCGATATAGTACGGCAGTCCGCAATTAGCATAGGAAATATATCCGGAACGCTCAAACACCACTATTTCTGCCTTTTCATCAAGCCTTCGGATTCGTGCAGCAACAGTTGCTCCACCTGCCACACCGCCTACAATAACAATCTTCATATTACCGTTTCACCTTTCTGCGATAAGAAAATATACCGCCGATGTTGTTGACCTTGGTATATCCCATCTGTCCGAGTACCGCCACAGCCTGACGGTTTCTTGCGTCGTAATAAAAATAGACAAACAACTCTGTATCTTTATTTTCCACGACAGTCCTTACCTTGTCAAGTGTTTGCAGAGGAATGTTCTTGCTTTCCGTGATATGATCTTCACTATATTCCTGTGTGGTGCGCACGTCAAGCAAAACAATACCGGCAGCGTTTTTATATTCATTTACGCCTTGAATCACATCGGGTTGTCTTAAAAATCAAAAAATCCCCTTTTCTAAACACCTTACAGCATACCGAGGATTTCTTCCTTCGGTCTTGCTCCCATTACCTGATTTACGATCTTACCGTTTTCGATTACTACAAAGCTCATGATACTGAACTGATTTGCCAGCTCTGCTTCTACATCCACATTACTCTTCCCAACCTTGATGTCGAAACGCTCACAGGCGAGCTGTTCAACAATCGGCACCACCATACAGCAAGGACTGCACCGGGAAGCCTAAAAGTTCAGAATCACCTTTCTTTCGGGATTTAATAATTCGCTTTGAAAATTGTTTTTTATCGATGTTGATAGCAGATATTTTTACATCCTCATTTTTTGCGGCTTTATTATATCATGGCCTTTGACATCGTTCTGTGATGAAATCACATTTCTGTCTTTAGTCGTTAAAAAGCTGATGATTGATAAATTATAAACAGCCGTCAGCTGCTCTTTATAATGCTCTACCTTATCGCACAGTATTTTCCACAACTTTTTTGAAAAAAGTGTGCTGTAGAAAATTATATCTACTGTTGGATAAATATAGTTTTGTCTTATGTTGACTTTTAAAACATAAAAATATATAATTTTATCGAACATACAGAATAATTTGCGGGGTATTGAAATGACTCGAAAAAATATAAAAATTGATTTTAATAAAAAAAACGGAGATTATGAAATCGTTTACAATGGTTTTGCATGGGTAAGCGACGGCAGAAAGCCCTATATAATCATCCGCAAAAAAATAGGGAGCAAATATGTCAGCACTTTCCGCCCGTTTTGGTCGGCGTTAAAAAAGAAAACTGAATATTCAACGGATAAGATTATAACCCGTTATTCCGATTTTGTCGCTTTCGGTAAAAAACTGCCGTTTACTCTTGTTTGTACTGCCGAAATTTCAGAAGAAAACACGGTTGAATTTTCATTGAAAGCAGTAAATGAAACAGGATACGACATTCAGGCGGTATATTTCCCTGCACCCTTCAATTCAAAATTAAAATGTAAAGAGTCTTACCACGTTGACCCTATGCGTCAGGGATTTATACTTCCTGACGCATACAAAAAGAACTTTTCAACTATATTTGGCTATACACATATAAAACGGAAAATCAACACCGGAGAATGTTATATGCCCGTTTGGGGCAGAGTCTGCGACGGTCACTCTTTCACTGCTATAGTTGATACTCCTTATGATGCTTCGATGTATTCATCATTCGGAAAACACAGAGCATTCGTTAACTCGGTTTACTGGCAGTCATCGCTGGGCAAGCTGTCATATGAAAGAAAAATCCGTTTTATTTTTCACGAAAAAGGTGATTACAACACCATTGCAAAGGATTACCGCAATTATATGATTGAGAAAAATCAACTTGTTACAATTGATGAAAAAATAGCGAAAAATCCCAACATAAAAAAACTTATAGGTTCACCCGTTCTTCATCACAAGATTTTTTCTAAAATCAACAAAAAATCACAATTTTATGATAAAAACGGTACTAATGAAATCCTTTGTGCGACTTTTTATGAGCGTGCAGAACAGATTAAAAAGCTAAAATCTCTCGGTCTTGAAAAACTCTATATTCACACAGACGGCTGGGGAAAAGATGGCTATGACAACAACCACCCGTATATTCTTCCGCCTTGTGAACAGGCAGGCGGATGGGACGGCTTCAGGGAATTTTCGCTCATCAGCCGTGAACTTGGATATGTTTTTGCACTCCACGACCAATACAGAGATTATTATTATGACAGCCCCGTTTTCGATAAGGAAAAAGCCGTAACTAATATTGACGGATCAAATCCGTACTGTTCTATCTGGGACGGCGGTGAACACAGTTATCTTTGCTCTGCTTTTGCCCTTGATGCAGTCAAGAAAACCTACGCTGAGCTTGAAGAACACGGTATCGATGTTCAAGGTGCATATCTCGATGTCTTTTCTATTATGCAGGGTGATGAATGCTTCCATAAAGACCATAAAATAACAAGAGAGGAAAGCATGAATTTCCGTGGCAAATGCTTTGATTATCTCAATGAAAAAGGATTTATAATGTCATCAGAAGAACCCGGCATGCAGCTTCTCAATCACCTTGCCCTCGTACACCATGGACCTCATGCACTCCGTCCGCAGGAAAACGGAGAAGCGATCGGAATTCCCATTCCTCTTGGAAATCTTGTTTATCATGATTGTATAATGGTTCCGTGGAATTGGTTTAATAATTGGGGTATTCCAAAAGGAGAGGACGGCGACTTATACGGTGCCCTGAATGCCGGCATGCCCTATATTCATCCTTACGGAAACTCCCTTCGAAAAATCGGTACAGATAACAGAACCGCTGATGTTGACATGATGAGCGATGAAGAACTCAAAAAGGAGCTTGAACGAATTGCACCTCTTTGTGAATTGCAGGCCAAGCTCTATAATAAAGAAATGGTAAAGCACGAATTTTTAGGTGACTACCGTAAACAGAAAACAACCTATTCAGACGGAACAACAGTAACCATTGACCTTGACAAGGCTGTATATGAAATAAATCACTGACTGCAAACACATTATTTTAATGAGGTAAAGAAATGAGGCCTAATATTATTTTCTATTTTTCTGACCAACAACGTTGGGACACGCTTAACAGCACTCTTATGCCGAATGTTTGGGAATTAGGCGAAAACGGAGTATTATTTTCAGATTCATATACTTGTCAGCCTGTTTGCGGTCCTGCTCGTGCATGTTTGCAAACGGGGCAGTTTGCAACAGAAAACCGTTGCTATTGGAATGGAATTGCATTAAAAGAGAACACAAAAACCTTAGCAGATTATTTCAATGAAAATGGTTATGACACAGCATACATAGGAAAATGGCACCTTGCGTCAGACCGTTATCCCGGCGTAGGTGTTCATTGCGAAAAAACTGCCGTTCCTCGTGAAAGACAGGGTGGTTATAAATATTGGCGTGCAGCTGATATTCTTGAATTCACTTCCCACGGATACGACGGATATGTTTTTGATGAGAATGGTAAGAAGATTGATTTTACCGGTTACAGAGCAGATTGTATAAATGATTTTGCCGTTGAATATATTAATAATCATAATCGTGAAAAGCCTTTCTTTATGTTTGTTTCTCAGCTTGAGCCTCATCATCAGAATGACAGGGGGCATTTTGAAGGGCCTACGAACATGATTGACAAATTCCGTAATTATCCTTTACCTGAAGATTTAGTTTTTCTTAACGGCAATTATAAAGATGAATATCCCGATTATCTCGCTGCTATTCATTCGCTTGATGAAAACATGGGAAAGCTTGTTAAAACTCTTAAGGATAAAGGGATATACGATAATACTGTTATTGTATATACCAGCGACCACGGTTGCCATTTTAAAACACGAAATGCTGAATACAAACGCAGTTGTCATGACTCCAGTATACACACCCCCCTTGTTTTTGGCGGTGGAGCTGTAAACAAGAGCGATATTTTGGATTGTCTTGTCAGTCTTATTGATATTCCTCCTACACTTTTAAGTCTTGCTGATATTCCCATTCCCGAAACTTATTCGGGTAACATTCTTCCCGTTAACAAAAAAGATGTGCCTGAAAGAGATTGTGTTTTTATTCAGATAAGTGAATCACAAGTGGGAAGAGCGGTAAGAACAAAGGAGTGGAAATATTCCGCACGGGCAATAGGTTCAGGTTGGCACAAACCAAATGCAGTACATTATTTTGATGACTTTTTGTATGATCTGAAAAATGATCCTTACGAAAAAAACAATCTTGTTAATAATAAGAATTGTGAAAAGATTTTAAGTCAAATGCGTGCCTTGCTTTCAAGAGAAATGGTAAATGCAGGCGAGAAAAAACCGATTTTCCACAAGCCTTTAAAAACAAGAAAATATTAATAATATTGTTACTAAACAATAACATCTGTACTACTCTAAAGCCTTGAAGCTATGCGGTTTCAGGGCTTCTTTTATTTTTATAAAACACAATTATCTATAAAATATCCACATGAAATTTCACAGTCAATTTCTTTGCCATAAAAGCCCAAGCAACATTTGAGACTTGAAATATTATTTTCGTCCCCTTTTTTATTGTTTGCTGCGGTTGAATTTTACCAAATAAATCAAACTCATGCTTGAAATAATTGGCATAATTATAGTATAGTTTAATAGTAAAATAAAGGATTGCGCTAAGTAGGAGAATTATTATGAATTTGTTTTGTTTCACAACTGATGAGCAAAAGCAATATGCTTTGGCTTGTCTTACTTTTGCTCGGAAACTTGGACTTATTGACGACAACAGTCTTGAAGCAGTTGCCCGTAGATGTAATGAGGAAAACGAAAAGCGTCGTCTGGCACTCAAAAACGGTGAAATTGTTTATGGTTTAAAGCAATTTACCCTGCCCGTATATCTTGACTATGAATTAACACGCTTCAGACTTGATTTCGCATCTGAAAAGGATGTAATAAAAAACAATTACACATATTTACCCATTGATAAGAAACAACTTAAAGAGTATTACAAGAACAACAGTGATTTGTTTACAAGATATGGTGGAGAAAAATTCAAATTCAGGGAATCTAAAATGGTTGTGTATAAAAAGATAAGAGAGGAGCAATATGATGAAGAAATCAACGCTATATTACGTCAGCTCTCTTAACGGAAATAACAGCAACGATGGTTTAACGCCTCAATCACCGTTTTTAACTCTTGATAAAATCAATGATCTCTCTATAAATGCAGGAGATAAAATTCTGCTTGAAAGAGACTCGGTATTTGATAATCAGTTTTTACATTTGAAAAACTGTGGTGATATTAACTGTGAGCCTATTGAGATTGCATCTTATGGTGACGGTGACAGACCTCCTTTCATAAACACGAATGGTAACGGAATTTGGTTACAGGATTATGGCATGCCACTTGATTACAGTGGCCACGTTTACAAGGGTAATGTATCATCATCAATTTTACTTTACGACACCGAAAATATTATTGTTAAAGATATTGAAATTGCAAATAAAGAAGAATACACGACTCCACAAAACTACTCTGCACCCAATAAAATGGACAGAACAGGTGTTGCTGTGGTTGCTCAGAACAGAGGCACATTGCATTCCATCACCTTGACGAATCTCTTTATTCACGATGTTAACGGTAATGTTTATAATAAGCACATGAACAATGGTGGAATTTATATGACAGCATTTAAGCCTGATAATGAAGAGAAAACGGGAGTTGCAAGATATGACGGTGTAACCGTAGAAGGGTGTTATGTGAAGAATGTCAGTCGTTGGGGAATTGCAGTAGGTTATACATACCGTCACGCTGATTTTGCAACAAAGTTTCTTGATGACGAAACATTCAAAAAATTCGGCAATGAAAACATTTTGATTACAGGTAATTATCTTAAAAATGTAGGTGGCGATGCAATAACTCCAATGTATGCATTGAAGCCACTTGTTGAGCATAATGTGTCCGACAGCTGTGCTTTGGAAATAAATGACCGTTATTATACAAAGGCAGGAAAGCGTATGGGTAAGGTTGCGGCAGCAATATGGCCTTGGAAATGCAAGGATGCCTTTCTTATTTACAATGAAGCTGTCGATACTAAACTTAACCAAGACGGTATGGCTTATGATGCCGACTCAGGTGACGGTACAACCTACAAATATAATTATTCAAGGCTTAACGAGGGCGGTTGCGTAATGTTCTGCCTCGGTGAAGCAGTAAATAACACATTTACAAATAATGTCAGTTACGATGACTTGGGTGGTATATTAAGCCCATCGGGTAATCCTGACGCATACGTTGCCGATAACGAGTTCTATATGCGTAAAGGTGTTCCCCTTAAAAGAAAGCGTAATCACGGAAAAATGACATTAAAAAACAACAAAATTATTATCATTGATTAACGAGGTGACTAACTATTAAAAGTCAAGAATTTTTTAGATTTTTAATGGTTAGGAAAAAAAGGCATGACAAAACAAGCCCTTATGAGAAGGACTTTGAAAAAAGATATAAATAAGAAGTTATCTAA
>JAFTYU010000013.1 GCA_017461235.1 Clostridia bacterium
GTTTTACAGTTTTAATAAAATCTTTTAATTCTTGGATTTCATCACCAGTAAGTGTATCTGTATCCTTGAAAATATGAAACGATTTACGTTTGAAAATTTGCTTATAATAATCCATACATACTCTCCGTCAAATTCTTATTTGTACAGATAATTATACCACCCATACAAAGAGAAGTGCAATAGTTTTTAGTGCTGCTGCAGGTTGTCATAGGTGGTGATTTTTATACTCCGTACACTTTTACCCGTACTCCGTACACCTTTACCCGTACTCCGTACACTATTACAGCTATGGTTACAGCACCAAAAATAAAAAAAGCACTTGTTTTGAGAATGCTTTTGGGCATAAAAAAGACCGAAACCCCCATATCTCAAGGGATTTCGGTTGTATTACCTAAGGTGTACTTAGGTGGTCGAGATGACGGGATTTGATGGGCTCTGCCCATCATTCGCTACGCGAACACCCGATTATATTCGCCTTCGGCGAGGGGGTTCAAATCCCTGTTTGTTCCACAAATTAAAAAATAAAGATGTGTACGATTCGTACACACCTTCATTTTTGGTCGAGATGACGGGATTTGAACCCACAGCCTCTACGTCCCGAACGTAGCGCTCTACCAAATTGAGCCACATCTCGATATTATTAAATTTTGCTGTTTTCGAAAACTTTTTTGACTTTACGTTCAAACGAACGTAGCGCTCTTCCTGTTGCAATATAGTCGTTTCGCTCGTTATTCACTTCGCGATACTCCTTATTGCGCCACTCCTTTTTTCTCGCTTCATCCGCCACCGGCGGCGCTCGAAAACGTCCCCAAATTGAGCCACATCTCGATATTGATATTGGTTTTTATGGTCTTGGAAATTGACGCACAAAGAATTATACTCTATCGTCGGAATAAAATCAAGTGTTTTTTTAAATAATGCTTCAATTGAATGTATTCATTTGAAAAGCAACAGGCAGTCCGGGTGATCCCTTTCCTGCCTGTTACTTTGAAGTTTTATGTTATTTGGTGTTTTTATTACTGCAACTGCCGTTGCAATTGCCTGAACATTGTTTCGAGTAGGGGCAACCTATACATTTTTCGCCGCGTTTTCTTGCTTTGTAAATGTAAAGGATTGCGGCTACTAATATCACTGCCAGGAGAACAATGATAATTATTTCTTCAATACCCATAGGTTAGCTCCTTTCGTTTTTATTATTTTACTGAAACCTTCTCTTTTTTAAGAGTGTATTCTTTCTTTAATTTAACGTTTGAATTGATTATAAGAGCGGTTACTACACCCGCAAATACAATTACAACAGCCAGACCTGCGATAGCTCCGATTATATTAAGTGTAGCAGGTGCTGTGATAAGTGTACCGATAGTGTAAACAAGGTAACCTACCGTGTAGCCTACACCAAGCTGTAAGCCGATGCCTGCAGCGAGCCATTTTTTGCTCTTCATTTCTGCATTCATAGCACCGATAGCAGCGAAACAAGGGGGAGTGTAAAGATTGAACATAAGGTATGCTAAAGCGGCAGCTTTTGATATAGCCATTACGCCTGCAACCTCTGTGCCTGCGCCTTCCATAAGAGCGAGTTCTTCAGTATCGATTAAGTTTTCAAGTCCTACGAAGCATACTGCGAGTGTACCAACAACGTTTTCTTTAGCAATAAAGCCCGTAACTGCTGCTGCGGCAAGCTCCCAACTGAGTACGCCCACAACGGGGAATAAAATGTATGCGAAGGGACCTGCGATTGATGCAAGAATTGATGTGTCTGCAGATTCTGCAACCTGGAATTTCCAGTTGAATGTCTGCATAATCTGAACTGCAGTGTTGCAAAGAAGGATGATTGTTGCAGCTTTTACTATGTATGACCATCCGCGTGAGCACATGGATTTGAATGCACCGAGTAATGAAGGTACTTTATACTCGGGGAGTTCTATTATGAAGAAGGATTTTCTTGATTTGTAGCCCGCTACTTTGTTAACAAGAAGCGCACCAAGGAAAATGAGAACGATACCTGAAAGGTACATAACTGTACTTACCCAACCTGCATCATCAAAGAATGCACCTGCAAAAAGAGCGATAACAGGAATTTTTGCACCGCAAGGCATAAAGGGTGAAAGCATAGCAGTTGCTCTGCGTTCGCGTTCATTACGGATTGTACGGCTTGCCATAATACCTGGAACTGCGCAACCAACTGTAATAACAAAGGGGATTACGGATTTACCTGAAAGACCAACCTTTTTGAAAATGGGGTCAAGAACAACGGCAACACGAGCCATATAACCGCAATCTTCAAGAAGTGCAATAAGGAAATACATTACCATAACAAGGGGAAGGAAGCCTACAACGGCGCCTACACCGCCGATTATACCGTCAACCACAATGGCGTAAAGAAGGTCGTTGGTAATAAAGGAACCAACCCAACCCTGGAATACTTCAATCCAGGAAACAAGACCGGGTAAAAGTGCGGCACCTTCTTCGGATACAAAGTGGGAGGCATACCAAGCATTTGAACCTAACCAACCGGCAAGACCGCCATCAGCTATATTGCCGATTTCAAGACCTTCGGCAATGGGTGTACCCACCCATACCTGTGAAATCTGGAAAACAAGGAACATAACGACTGCAAAAATCGGGATACCTAACCACTTGTTTGTGATAACGGCATCAATTTTATCACCGATGTTTTTGTCTTTTGTTAAAACTTTTCTTGTTTCAACTGACTTAACAATTTTATTTACAAACTCAAAACGTTTGCGGTCAGCTTCTGTAACGGCGGCTTTGTTTGTTAAATCAACATCGCCTTGTGTATAAGGTGCATTTTGCTCTTTGCCGGCACGTTCAACTGCAACTTTAACAACCTCACTCAAACCGTCGGCAGAGGTTGATACAGTTTCTACAACAGGACAACCGAGTTTATCTGCTAAAAGCTTTGTATTGATAACGGTTTCTTTCTTTTTGTTGATGTCACTCTTATTAAGAGCAACAACTACCGGTACACCGAGCTCAAGAAGCTGTGTTGTAAAGAAAAGGCTACGGCTTAAGTTTGTGGCATCCACGATGTTGATGATTACGTCGGGATTTTCTTTTCTTACGTAAGAGCTTGTAATGCTTTCTTCACTTGTGAAAGGGGACATTGAATACGCACCGGGAAGGTCAACGGCTATTAAATGCTCGCTACCGTTTGTGTATGCCTTCTTTATGGGGCGTTCCTTTTTGTCAACTGTTACACCTGCCCAGTTGCCGACTTTTTCGTTACTGCCGGTAAGAGCATTGTACATAGTGGTTTTGCCGGAGTTGGGGTTACCGGCTAATGCAATTCTCATAATAGACTCCTCCTGTTGTTGGTGCGTTTCATTTGGTTAGCGGCGGCTAACTCGAAGGTTAAAAAACAATCGGCAGAATGTTTTTATATAATAATTGCATCTGCCAACTGATTGTCGATATTGTACCTTCCGTCCTTTATTGAAACAACGCAACCACCCTTGAGATGTGAAACAACCGTGATGGTCTCGCCGCTGTAACAACCTAAAGAAAACAGAAAAGCATCCAGCTCTTCGTCATCTGTATCGATTTCGCGGATGACGTACTCTGTACCTTCGACAGCCTCTCGTAATGTCATAAAAAATCACCGTTTCTGATTAGCGTAGGCTAACTGTATGTGTTTAAAATGCGGTTAGCAATGACTAACCGTACTTTATTATACTTGTGTATCAATGGTTTGTCAACACTTTTTGGAAAAAATTTGTATATTTATTTTTTTATAATAAAAAATAATTGCATTTTTCGGGGGATAGGTTAAAATAGGGATAGAAAGAAGGCGTTTGTTATGATAACTAAAGAAGAATGGAAAAATATCAGGGGCTCATCACCCGAGCCGGATCAGATTATGCTGTCAATTAAAGGTGACGCTTCTCGCAGTATGACTGTAAGATGGCGTACGGATACTACAGTTGAATCCGGTTATGCACTTTATAGGGAAAAGGGTGCCTGTGACTGGCAAAAAGCCGATGCTGAAAAACATTATTTTGAAACCGATATGGATGAGAGTAATTTCTTTTTTGCGGATATGACGGGACTTTTGCCGGGTAAAGAATACGAATATACATGCGGAAATGATGAAAAGCGCAGTGATGTTTATTCATTTAAAACTGCAGGTGAGAATACGACGAAATTTTCATTCCTGTGTATTTCCGATGTTCAGGCAGGTGACGCTGAGCCACCGGCAGATTATTCTGTTTTGAACGAGGTTCTTAAAAAGGTTTTTGAAGAACACCCGGAGTGCGATTTTATTCTTACAGCAGGGGATAACACCAACTGCGGTCAGACTGATATTCAATGGACGGGTCTTTTTGAAGGCCTTAAAGGCATAATTGAAAATAAACCGATTATGTTCTGTATGGGTAATCACGATGATATGGGCTTCAGCAGTTATTTCACAAAAGAAGATAAATATTATTCGGAATATGCTACATATTTTACCAACCAGCTTTGGGGCAGTTACGCTCATAATGGTCCTGAAGAAAGACCCATTGCTAACCATGCATTTGATTACGGCAACGCGCACTTCTGTTGCGCGGGCACAAGCGGTTACGAAGAAATGAACGAATGGCTCATACATAGCGCGGAAAGCAGTGATAAAACATGGAAATTTGCCGTGCATCATTTCCCTGTTAATTACGCCGGACCCCAGATTGAGTGCGATGACACGTATCCTTCATTGCGTGACGGTATGGATAAGTTCGATTTCGTTCTTTCGGGCCATGAGCATAGTTTTGCGCGTTCGTATCCGCGCAGGGGCGAAGGCTTGTACGATAAGCCGTCACAGGGTACCGTTCACTATAATCTCGGTTCAGGTCACAGAAATCCCCCGGGAACAAGGGTTGTTCCTAAAGTGTGGAACGCGAAAACATACTGCCACGAAGAAATTCTTTCAATGTTTTCAATAGTTGATATTGACGGCGATAAATGCACCCTGACTGCGTACGTTGAAGACGGACGCATTGTGGATAAATGCATCGTAGACAAAGGCAATGATGTTATATTCCCTTATGACCCTGCGCCTGTTTACGACAGAACAAGGTTAAAATTCAAGGGTTATGATCTCGGACTCTGTATGGCTAAGACGATGCCTGAAAAGGTTGATGGTGTATGGTATATGCCTATAGGAAAACTGATCAGCTTCCTTGATGGTGATATTGAACGTGCCCCGGGTAAAATACGCATAGGTATATATAACAGAACAGCCGAATTTACGGAAAATTCAACAACGGTAGTTACTGACAGCGGCGAATATGAGATGGAAGCACCTTGCTTAAGACTTAAAGAAGGTCAGCTTTTTGCCCCTGTTGAAGGCTTCTGCAAAAATCTTCGCATGCAACCCTATTATTACGAGCACAACAATTTTATTGATATAGCATCTGAAACGGAAGAAATTCCCATGAGCATCCAACCGTAAAGGAGAATGTTATGAAAGAACAAAAATTGTGTTTGTCTCTTAACGGAACATTCGGTATTCCGGATACTGAACAGGTTCGCCTTCTGAAAAGGACGGGCTTCGAAGCCTTTACGGGTTGTTGGTGTGTAGGTAAGGATGACAGAGTCCGTGATTGCGCCAAAGTCGGTAAAGAAGAAGGTATGATATTTCAGTCCTTTCATGCTCCGTGGAGTTACACGGCGGATATGTGGGATGAAAACGAAAGAGAAGATGCTGCGCAAGGCGTAAAAGACCTTAAACACTTTATTGATTTGTGCTCGGAGCTTGAAATACCAATAATGATTTCCCACGTTTTTGTGGGCTTCGACAAGGTTTGTGTACCATCTGATTTCGGTATTGAAAATTACGGTGCAGTTATTGAACACGCTAAAAAATCAGGGGTTAAAATCGCTTTTGAAAACACGGAGGGTGAGCAGGGACTTGATGCACTTCTGACTGCCTTCCGTTCAGAAGATTGCGTAGGCTTCTGTTGGGATTCCGGACACGAGATGTGTTACAACGATTCAAAGGACCTTTTGGCGCTCTACGGTGACAAGCTTATTGCTACACATATTAACGACAATCTGGGAGTCAGGGATTTTAATGGTGTATGTACATGGAAAGATGATTTACACCTTTTGCCCTTCGATGGTATCGGTGATTGGGAATACAATGCTCAACGCATTGTAAAAACAGGCTTTAAGGATATTCTTACATTTGAGCTTAATAATAAATCAAAACCCGACAGACACGAAAACGACAAGTATTTTAAAATGCCTATAGAAGAATACGTCGCTGAGGCATATGTCAGGGCTTGTCGGTTTGCATCAATGATTAAAAAAATCCGTAATGCTTAAGGGCATTACGGATTTTTTACGGTTAATTTGAGAATCTTATGAGTTCAAGATTTTCTGTCTTTTCGGCATCAATGGCGAAGCTGTATTCATCACAGGTGTTTTCCCATTTAACTGCCGATTTTTCGATAGTTACGTTTTTAGCGTACCTTATATAGAAGCCTGCATTTTTGATTTTTTCTACACCGTATTGCAGACAGGGGCGTAAATCATAAAGTCCGCTTTCCCATTTGGTGAACTTGTTCATTGTAACGCTGACATTTTCAAAGGTTATGTCTTCAATGATATTATCTTCATTGCCGTGGATGAGCACACCGTTTTCACCTTTACAGGTAATGTTTCTGAAGCTGATGTTTTTGATTTTGCCCGATTTGGTGTTTTCGTCGCGGTTGAAGGTTGTTATAACAATCGGTTCAGCAGTACCCCACCAGTCGGGGCAGAAACGGCGTGTTTCTATTATGCAGTTTGAGTACGAGACGTTTTCCACATTACCGCCATCGCGTATCTGGATTGAAAGACCGCGGTTGCTTCTTGAAATAATGCAATTGTCAACAATTACGTTCCTGAAATCGCCTACACCTTCTGTGCCTATTTTTATGGCAGCAGAAGTGGAGATAAGTGTGCAGTTGCTTATAATAATGTTTTCGCAAGGGCCGTATTCGCTGTTACCCTTTGATGTTTTGAGACAAATACAGTCGTCGGCACATTCTATGTGACAACCCAGTATTCTCACGTTGCTGCAGTGGTCGGGGTCAATACCGTCGGAGTTGGCAACGTCAAGGTCATTGAGAATACGTATCTGTGATATAAGAACGTCATCGCAGCCTGCAGGGTGTAACGTCCAGAAGGGGGCATCCACAATGGTTACGTCTTTGAAACTTATGTTGTTGCTCTTTTCTATGTATATAACGGTGGGTCTCGGGTAGAAATTGCCTGTGACGTAGTATCTGTCTTTTCGTTCCACAAATGAGTGACCGTTAGCATCAATAGTACCTTCACCTGTGATTGAGCAACCGTCTGCTTCAAAGCCATAAATAAAAACAAAAGAAGGCTTACCTGTTACAGGATTGCCGATTAAAGCCGTTTTCGGGTCATTTATCATATTGCAGGGACGTATATAACCGTCAATATTGTCGGTGGCTTTCAGGCGTGAGCCTTTTTGAAGATGAAGCTCAACATTCTTTTTTATTTGTACGGAATCGGAAAAATATGTTTTACCTGATGTTAATACAACCGTACCGCCGCCATTTTCGTATGCTTTATCGATAGCGGCTTGTATTGCCAGACAGTCATTTGTTTTGCCGTCGGCAACAGCGCCGAAGCTCTCGGGATAGAAATACAACATAAAATCACCTTTTAAAAAAACAGGCAACGTATTTGTGCCTGTTTTTGTATTATTTTATATAAAACTCTGCCTTTGAAAAGTCGAGCTTCTTCAGGTCGTTGACAGATAATTCGATATATGCGATTTTTTCAGTATCTGCAAGGAATGGTGGCATATTATCATCAAGGGGATCATATTGAAGCAAGGTGACTTTGTCGCCTGATTCAACAAGAAGCCTTGTTCCGTCTTCGCTTTCATCAGTTTCAAAAAAATCTATTGAGTATTCTGCATCCGTGTCGCCCAAAAAGTCAAAACCTGCGTTGAAATCATCAATAAGAGTATCCGGCTCTGCGTTGCAATATCGGATATTGGGAATGAATCCGCCGTCTTCAAAGGTCAGAAAGATATAAATGAAACCTTTTTGCGCAAGCAAGCCGCTTTTATCAAATTTTTTGAATTCCGATAGTTTTAATTGGCAAAAGAAGAAGTCTTCATCTTTGACTGTGCCGTCGGAAAGCCATTCCTCGGGCATTGTGGGTGCACCGAAAAATTTGCTTGTGCCGGGATCGTATTCGCCATGTGCTTTTTCAACTGTAATTCCTATCATCAGGCAACCCCCAAATATTCTTCAAGAACTAAACCGCTGTCTTTCAATTCTTTAGCAGCTTCAACACCTACATAGCGCCAATGCCAGGGCTCGTAGATAACCTTCGTTATATCCTGTTTATCTTCAGGATAGCGCATAATAAAACCGTAATCCGCCGCGTTTTCCTGTAGCCATTTGAATTCGGCGGTATCTTCAAACCATTCGTCAACACACACGATATCCATAGCGTAGCCAAGGTTATGTTCAGAGCTTCCGGGCGGCATTATTATAGTGGCGGCTTTTACTTTTGCTTCTTCGTAAGAATAGCCCTGGCCCTGATAGAATTCAATTTTTCTGTTATAATTTCGCTCCTGTGTTTCATAAGAGCGGTAACCCGAGCAGGGGGTAAGGGTTACACCGTCTTTAAGTGCCGCATTATACATTTCTTCATAATGCTCAGCAACCTTCCTGTCGAGTCTTTCACCGCTGCCGCAGACATACACAAGGTCGGGAGAATACGTGTCGGGAATACGATACCCTGAGTTAACAAGGGTAAGGTGCCAGTTTTCTTCATCAATTGTGATGATTGTGGGATTCTCGATAGTTCCGGGCTGCGCGGTATTATGTGTAACGGGCGGTTGAGTTTCCGTAACGGAAACGGGTTCCGTGGTTTTTTCTACAGGCTTAACGCTGTTATTGTTCTGTGTAGCATCAACGGGCTTTGCGCTTGGTACAGTATCTCCGCCTGCAGCAGAAGTCTGTGCGGCAATAAGTTTTTTATTGTTGCTGTGTACGGCGACGCAGACTATACTGACAAAAACAGTAATGAGAGCAAGTACCACACAAAGAAATTTAGCGGCATTGGATTCGCGCGCTTTTAAGCTTTTTTTATCAGGTGAAGTGTTTTTATTCATCTCAATCATGATGCAGACCTCTTTTCATACTAAATTATATTTCATACACATATAAAAGTCAATCGTTTAATAACAACAAAAAAGGTTTTGTTGGTTGTTAAACACAAATAGTGTAATCGTAATTTGTGCTTTTTGCACAAAGATAAAAAAATCTTGAAAATGTCTGTTGTTAAGGAGTTTTTTATGGTATAATCACATGGTGAATAAATAAAGTAAAGTCGGTATTTATCGACATTTGCTACAATATTGAAAGGGGTAAAACCTTTATGAAACGTATTTTTACAGTATTGATGGCTATTTTGCTTGTTAGTGCAATGCTTTTATCGCTTGCAGCCTGTGGCTCCGATAAAGGTGATGCATCTGAAAAAGATGCTACAGAAACCACTGAGTTTATTACTGACGCGGCTGAATACACCGAGAGTGCAACACCCGTTAATAAAACAAGCGCCGATGTTCTTGAATATTTTAACACACTTGTTAATGGTGTGAAAACCGGCAAACCTGCCATCTCCTACAACTATGAGATTAATGTTCCCGACGACATCAAGGTAACTAAAAAGGGTGCGGAGGAAGCTGAAGAGATTGACGAATCACTTACTTCTATAAATGATGCCGCTAAAGGTATCAAGGATTTGTTCCTTAAAAACATTAAGAATACTTCCGGTGAGGTTGCTTTCGGTAACGACAACACAGAAGTTCTTCTTGTTAAGGGTGAGCCCTGGGCATCAAGCCTTACGGTTGATGATATTGACTACGCAACAATCAAGGAAGTAGGCGAATATTATCACATCACAATTGCTTTTGGCGATATTGCAGAAGATGAAGATGCCGATATTCTTGCAAAGGCCTTCGACCTTCGTGATAAAGAAGACGTACTTGCATCTGAAGAAATCGCAAAAACAAGCGAATATCTTAAGCTCAACGACTATACTGTTTCATACAGCGGTTGCAGAATTACTGCAAGAGTTAACAGATATACTGACGAGATTGAAAATATCAATTACTATAAAGCGGCTCTCGTTACTGCTGATATGACAGGTGCAGGCCCTCTTGAATCATACGGTGACGTTAGTGTTATCTTTAAGCTTGAAGATATTGCAGATTACAATATGACATGGACAACAGAATATCCCACAAGTCCCCTTGAAACATCAACAGTGGCTTGAAATTACACGGAGGTGTCTTTCTTTTGAGTAAGAAAATAATAGCCGTTCTTCTGGTTGCTACCGTTGTTTTTATGTGTGCATTTGCAGCATGCGGTAAGAACGAAGAGAATGACGGCGTTTATGTAAAAAACGAAGAGCTTAATTTTGTAACCGATGAAAGCGGTAATAAAGTTCTCGATTATGACGGTAGATTGATTGTTTATGCTACCGATAAAGACGGCGAGAAGGTTACAAACTCAAAGGGTGAGTATGAAACTCTCGCTCAGGAGTTCCAGCCTATTGAAGATGACGGCGTTGTTGAAGATCTCGGTTTTATGTTTGAGATTCCCGAAGGATGGAAATCAACCGATACTTTTGGCGTGTTCGAAAATGAGAAAGCCAAACAGAGAGTTGAAATATCAATTATCCCCCAGACATATGACGATTATTACAAAAGTAATAAAGAGTTTTATGAGCAGCTAAAAAAACAGGTAGGCGATGACACCACCTGGAGCGAAGAGCTTGATTTTGGTAAGGATTTTGAAAACATCTGCCGTTTTACTGCTAAAACAGAAGAAGGCATAGCGGTTATGTATTTCTTTGAAAATTCTACTAACCTTTACAAGGTTCTTTTCAGTGCTGAAGATGCATCAACTGCTGTTGCAGACAGTGAAACAATCCTTGAAGCTATGTCATTCAAGCCTTACGCATATTACACAGACATTACATCCAAATCAACAACTCAGGCAAAATAAGACAAAGATAAGGGACTGTAAAAAACGAAAGTTTTTTACAGTCCCTTTTGTCAGGGGATGGGAAAAACTGATGCAAAACGGACAAACTGAGCAAAAACAAGGAATATGAATTGTTTTTGTTTACCCGAAGGAGTACAAAGCTACGTCGAGTGGCAAGATTTGTTCGTATCATAAAGCTTAATTTTCTTAATAAATTGTGTTTCTTTAATTGTTTAAGGGATTCTTACAGGTATCAGTCCTGTAGGAATCCCTTGATTTATATTGTTTTATATGGTATGTGCTTTTTTACATCCCCGATTTTTTTATAGGGTTATATGTTTTTGTTATAAATAATCATAAGACCTTTTAAAAGAAGCTCGTCGTCGATGATAATGCTCTTTTTGCATAATGGAATTATGGTGCTTGCGAGTCCGCCTGTGGCGATTACCGTGCACTGATTCCCAATCTCTTCTTCAATCTTTTCTATAAGTCCGTCGATTGCACAGGCATTTGCATAAATTACACCGCTTTTCATAGAGTCAACCGTGTTGGTTCCGACAACTTTTTTAGGAACTTCATACGCAATACGCGGGAGCTGTGAAGTTCTTGCTGCCAATGCTTCCGCGGAAACGGAAACACCTGTCATAATTATACCGCCGGTATAGTTTTTATTTTTATCTATAACAGACATTGTTGTGGCAGTACCCATATCTATGATGATCTGCGGTACAGGATAATTGTTTATTCCTGCTACAGCATCAACTACCAGGTCACTGCCTAATTGAGCGGGGTTATCTATGGTTATGCTTAAACCGGTTTTTATTCCGGGTCCTACTACAAGAACATCAACGCCTGCGTATTTTTCCACAGCTCGTTTAAAGGTATTGGTGACAGAAGGAACAACTGAAGAGATGATTGCACCCCTGAGCATTGTCGGGTTTACATCGTGCATATGCATTGGCATCTGTACCGATGAAGCGTATTCAAGGTCCGTGGCGGTTTTGTTAGTTGAAATTCTTTCGGTGAAAAGTATTTTGTTATCGGAAAAACAACCGACAACGATGTTTGTGTTGCCTATATCTACTGCCAGAATCATTTTGCTTTTCCCCCTGATTTTTGTATTCGTTGAGGAACAACCTTTGCTTTGTAAAGGGCGGCACCTATACCGCCTGTGAGCAATGTGGCAGAAATAATTTCAAAAACTGCGTTGATTCCTACGAATGAGCAGATGAAAACAATAATATTCTGACCCCCGACCATATCCTTTATATAATCGGTGTTTCCGAAAAGGAGTATAAGGGTTGTCATAAAAAGCGCAGTATTTAAAAAGGCCGTGGCAAAACCCGTAACCGCGCAGGATACGGCGTTGTTAGTAAGTTTTTTCATACCTTTGAATATGAAACCTGCAAGAAGCCCTTCTAACACTCTGGGGAAGAAGCGTTGTACGAAAGTGAGAAGGGGGCTTATATCAAATAAAATTACGCCCATTGCGCTCGTGCCGCCTATGCCCAGACATTGCAGAAAGCTTGTTATACCGAAAACAGCACCCACAAAGGCTCCGCCTGAAGGTCCTAATGTTGCGGCGGCTAAAGCCACCGGGATAACATTAAACGTGATTGCCAAAGGACCGATGTTCAGGTACCCTAAAGGAGTGTAGGACATCACAATAAGAAGTGCCGAAAACAACGCAAGTAAAACAAGTCGTTTGATTTTTTCTTTTGAATTTTTCACAGAGATTCCTCCTTGTTACTGTTCCCCTAAGGGATACAATACATACGAAAGATAATTTCTTGATAAATTTGTCAGACTTCCGAAAAATGCCTGCATGAAAAAATTGTTTTTTGCAATAATTTACGGCGGAAATCACCTTTCAAGCGGATTATATCACAGTTTTTTTTGAAAATCTATATAAATTGCAAAGTTTTTGTGTTATACTACAAGCGCAGAGACGGTCTGCTTTACAAAACCATTGTTACGGAGGCTTATTATGCTTAAAGGTAAAACGGTTGTTCTTGCGGTTACGGGCAGTATTGCAGCTTACAAAATTGCCAACCTTGCCAGAATGTTAAAGAAGCTCAATTGCAATGTTCACGTTCTTATGACACAGAACGCAACTAATTTTATAAATCCCATTACTTTTGAAAGCCTTATTTCAAACAAGTGTCTTGTGGATACATTTGACAGGAATTTTCAGTATAGTGTTGAACACGTGGCAATAGCCAAACAGGCTGACGTGGTTCTTGTTGCACCTGCATCAGCTAATGTTATAGGGAAAATAGCAAATGGTATTGCGGATGATATGCTCACTACGACGGTTATGGCTTGCCCGTGCAAAAAAATTGTATCTCCTGCAATGAATCACAATATGATAAATAATCCTATTGTTCAGGATAATATAGAAAAGCTGAAGCGATTCGGTTATGAAATAATCGATGCGCAAACAGGTATGCTTGCAAACGGCGATGTGGGCGATGGCCGTATGCCCGATGAAAGCATATTGCTGCAATACATTCTCAAAGAAATTGCTTTCCCTAAGGATTTAGAAGGGAAAAAGGTTCTTGTTACCGCAGGTGCCACGAGAGAGTCTATTGACCCGGTAAGGTTTATTACCAATCACTCCAGCGGGAAAATGGGGATTGCCCTCGCTAAAGCCGCGATGCTCAGGGGTGCTGATGTAACACTCGTTAAGGCTCATACAGATGTTGATGTGCCGTTGTTTATAAAAACAGTTGACGTTGTTTCGGCGGAAGATATGTTTAACGCTGTCTGTGCATATTGTGATGATGCTGATATTATAATAAAAGCTGCTGCCGTGGCTGATTATACGCCTGTTACAGTTGCTGACAATAAAATAAAGAAAACTGACGGGGATATGAAAATTGAACTGAAACGTACAAAGGATATCCTTAAATATTTAGGCGATAATAAGCGTGACGGTCAGATAATTTGCGGTTTTTCAATGGAAACTGAGAATGTAACCGAAAATTCAAAAAAGAAGCTTGAAAACAAAAATTGCGATATGATATGTGCAAATTCGCTGAGAAGAGAAGGTTCAGGTTTCGGCGGAGATACGAATATAGTTACGGTTATTACAAAAGACAGTGTGAAAGAGCTCGAGTTGATGTCGAAGGACGAGGTTGCCCATAAAATTATTGATACAATTAAAAGTTTGTAAAACAACGAGCCGTGTTTTGCGGCTCGTTTATTTTACCAAAAAATCCATTTTTTTATATTTTGTGGCATAAAACTCTTTAAAAGACTGTATTTGTATGATATAATCGTTGGGTAAAATTTATTTAAGGAGATGTTTTCTTATGAAAAAGTTTTTCGGAGAATTCAAAGATTTTATCGCTAAAGGTAACGTAATTGACCTTGCAGTCGGCGTTATTATAGGCGGTGCTTTCTCAGGTATCGTTACAAGCCTTGTAAACGACATTGTTACACCCCTTATCACACTTATTACAGGCAGACTTGCTTTTGCTGATATGTTTATCGTTCTTACAAAAGACGTTGCAGAAGTTCCTGCAACATTGGCAGCTGCTCAGGAAGCAGGTCTTTCAACACTTAACTATGGTCTTTTCATTCAGGGCGTAATAAACTTCCTTATTACTGCTTTTGTTATTTTCCTTATGGTTAAAGCAATCAACAAGGTAAGAACTCTTGGTGCCAAGAAGGAAGAAGCAGTTGAAGAAGCACCTACAACAAAGGTTTGCCCCTTCTGCAAGAGTGAAATTGCCGTTGACGCAACACGTTGCGCTCATTGTACATCGGAGGTTGAATAAATCTTATGGGTCGCATAAGATATTTTATTGCGCTCTGGGCATCAAAAACTGTTTACGTATTGCTCAGACTTTTAAAACGCAATGCAACAATGTATCCCGGGTATATTGCTTTAAAAATATGCCCCGATTATCTTGCAAGGACAAAAAAATCACCCAATGTGTTGTGTGTTACGGGTACTAACGGTAAAACCACCACAACAAATATGGTAGCGGATATTTTGTCCCAAAGCGGTATGCGAGTTGTTTCGAATCGTTACGGCTCCAACATCAATACAGGCGTTGCAACTGCGCTTACACACAGTGTCAATATTTTCGGAAAACCGAAAATTGACGCACTTGTTCTCGAGGTTGATGAGAGATTTTCAAGACTTATTCTGCCTTTTATAAAACCCGACTATCTCGTTGTAACAAACCTTTTCAGGGATTCTATTAAAAGAAATGCACATCCCGAGTATATTTTCAGTATTCTTGACACATACGTGCCGAAGAGCACAAAGCTTATACTCAATGCGGATTGCTTGCAATCATCACAGCTGCTCAAAGACAATAACCGCGTATATTTCGGTATAGATAAACTTGATACTGATGTTACGGAATGTGTAAACCTTATCAATGACTTTTCGATTTGTCCCGATTGTGATGAGAAATTGCAGTACAACTATCTTCGTTATCACCATATCGGTAATGCGTATTGTCCTAAGTGCGGTTTTAAGTCTTACGAGGCAAATTACAGACTTACAAGCATTGACTACGATAATAAAACTATTACGGTTAACCATTCAAGCGTAGAAACTGTTTATCCTATGGTCAACAGAGCACTTTATAACATTTATAATGAACTTGCAGCCATTACTCTTATGTCTGAGTTTGGTGTTGATCTTGAAAAAGTCAAGGACTATATGAACAAAATCAGCGTTACCCAAACAAGATATAAGGAGGATAAAGCCGGTAAAACCGAGATAGTCAGAACAATGGCGAAGGGACAGAACTCTGTTTCCTGTTCAAGAACACTTGATTTTGTCGGTCACGAAGACGGGGACAGAACAGTATTCATAATGATTGATGATTTATTCGAGCGCCGTGATTCATCGGAGTTTGTGGGCTGGATTTATGATGCTGACTGTGAGTTCCTTAATACTGACGGCATCAAGCAGATAGTTCTTGCGGGTCCCCGTTGTTTTGATTATAAGTTGAGACTTCTTATTGCAGGTGTTCCCGAGGAACGCATACTTTGCGAAGAAGATGAGTTCAAGGCTGTTGACATAATGGACAAGGATATTGATAAGCTTTATCTTCTTCATGATACGTCAACGTATGACCTTGCCTGTAAGGTGGAGGCAAAAATTATTTCGGTATTTACCGAAGTGTACAATTCAAAAGGCGGTGAACAATAATGAAAATTGAGGTTTTATATCCTGAGATTTGTTGTTTGTTCGGCGACAAAGCAAATATGCGCTATTTTGAAATGTGTCTTCCCGAGGCTGAATTCATTAAAACTCCCGTGAGCGAGATGCCTAAATTCCTGACAGAAGATGTGGACATGGTATATTTCGGTTCCTGTAGTGAGTCTAATCAGGAAAGAATTATTTCCAGACTCAAGGGTCACGAAGAAAGAATCAGGGAGCTTATTGATAAAGGTGTTATATTCCTTATGACGGGTAATACCTTTGAAATTATGGGTGAATTTATCAAAAAGCCCGATGGCGAAAAAATTGAGGCGTTAGGTATTTTTGACTTTTATGCTGAGCGCACCATTCCCAAAAGATACAATTCTCTTTTTCTCGGTAAATTCGGCGATATGGAGATTGTCGGCTACACAAGCCGTTTTTCCCACTGTTATAATATAAGGGAAGATGATAATTTCCTTTCAGTTACAAAAGGTTACGGCTCGACAGTAGATGCGAAGACCGAAGGTATTCACAGGAATAATCTTTTCGGAACATATCTTTTAGGACCTTTTCTTATTCAAAATCCCCAATTTACCGCGTTTCTTATGAAAAAGCTCGGGGTGGAAAATCCTGAACCGGCTTTCAGTAAGGATATTATGAAGGCTTACGAAGTAAGGCTTGAAGAATTTAAAAAAGATATAGTTTTTGCAGAATAAATATGACGGCTACCGTGAGAAATGGTAGCCGTTGTTGTTTTATACGAATAAAAAATCTTTTTATTGTGCAAAAATACAGTTTTTTTGAATTGAAATAATTTTTGTTGACTTGGGTAGACAGAAAGTTTAAAATATAATTGTCTAACACATTAGTTGTGAAAGGAGAATTTATTATGAAGACAACAAAAAGAGTTTTATCAATAGCACTTGTGGTAGTAATGCTTTTCAGCATAGTAGGTGTGACAGCATCTGCCGCAAGCACAAGATGGGGGTATATGCTTCCCACTAATGATAAATATACCAAACAGGCTTCTACCGTTTCATTGTACGGTAGATACGATTACATCAATTTTGCTATTGATTGTACTTCTGATAATACATATTATTTTTATGAGATTTTTTCAGATTCAAAATATACTAAATTAGTAGCATATGATGCAGCAATTTGCGATACGGGTTATTACGAAATGTCTGCACTTGTTGATCTTAAGAATTTTAAAACAGGCACATATTACGGCGTGTGTTATGCAGCGAAGATATATTCTGACGGTACTTATTCACTTGATGAGAATTCACTTGTTTCATTTAAAATAAAAGTAAACAGAACTACAGCATTTAATAAACAGATGCCTGTTGTTAAATCTGCAACCGCTTCTGTGAACGGTCCTGTTGTTAAATGGAATAAGCTCAGCGGTGCAACTAAATATATAGTTTATCGCAGACCTGTAACAAGTACAAAATGGACTAAGCTTGCAACAACTACTTCAACGAGCTATACAGATAAGAGTCTTGTTGCAAAGAGCGGTTCATATATCTACACAGTTAAAGCGGTAAATAAGAATAACGTTTCAAGCCGATATCTTTACGGTGGTGTGGGAATAGCTTTTGTCGGTGCGCCTAAAATCAGTTCGGTAAAAGTTTCAGGTAATGACTGTACGGTCAGCTGGAGTAAAATCAGCGGTGTAAAAACGTATTACGTTTACAGAAAAGTTGAAGGCGGAAGCTGGAGCAAAATAGGTACTGTTACCAACGGTGCCGTAAGCTTTGTTGATAAAAAAGCAAAAACCTCGGGAACAAAATATGTTTACACAGTAAAAGCAGCGAGAGCTTTCGATGGCGTTACCGTTGCAGGTAAATACAATGCAGGTAAATCCGTTGTTTACGTAGCTGCGCCTAAGGTTACTTCCATTGCCACAAGCTCTGATAACGCTACAATTGTTAAATGGGGCGCTATTAAAAATGCAACATATACTGTTTACAGAAAGGTTGACGGCGGTAGCTGGACTGTTCTTGCCAAAGGCTATAAAGGTACATCATTCACAGATAAAACTGCTAAAAATGACGGAACAAATTATGTTTATACAGTAAGAGCAACACAGAAGACATCCTACGGCAACGTTCAGGGTCACTATGTTGCGGGTAATGCTTTCACATTCACAACAATGCCTGAAAATATTGTTGCAACAAGCACCGAAGCAGGGGTTAAACTTAATTGGGATTCCGTTGCAAGCGCAAAGAGTTACACTGTTTACAGCAAGAATATTGACGGAACAGGTTCCTGGGTGAATTTAGGCACAACAGATACAAATGAATTTGTTGATGTCGCTTCAGGCGTTGAAGGTGCAAGAATTTATACAGTACGTTCCGAAGGCGATACCGTAAGGGGTAGTTTCTCAAGCAAGGGTATTGAATATTTCAATGCTGCTGCACCTGTTCTTACAATAGCCGGTGATAACGGAAATTACACGATTTCCTGGGATGCGGTTATTGGTGCGGATTCTTACGCCGTGTATAAAAAGGTTGAAGGCGGCGAGTGGACACTCGTAACCACGACCACAGAGCTTTCTTTTGCAGATACACTCACTGAAGAAGGCGTTTACAGTTATTCTGTGAAAGCACTCAGAGGCGAGACAAACGGCGTGTTCAATGATACAGGCTATAGTGTAACATACAGTGTTGCCCCTATTGAACAGTAATGATAATAAAAGGGGCGGTCTTTGCCGCCTCTTTGATTTTTATAGGAGGAAGTTTTATGGGAGCACCTAAAGTGTTTGAGAGTGAATACAGATTTTGTCTTATAGTATGGGAAAATGAGCCTGAAACCTGCGCCAATCTTGCTAAAATAAGTAAGGAACGTCTGGGTTGGTCGAGAACAACCACATATACGGTTGTTGCCCGTCTTTGTGAACGCGGCATTCTAAAAAAAGAGGGTTCCGTTGTCAGTGCTTTGTATTCTAAAGAGGATATTCAGATTTCAGAAATGGACGAACTTATTGACAAGAAATTCGAGGGTTCTGTTCCGGCTTTCGTTGCCGCTTTTGCAAAGAGCAAAAAAATTTCTGATAAAGACCGTGAAGAAATTATGGCATTACTTGGAGAATAACAATGTTAGAAAATATTCTTAAAACCGTGCTTGATATGTCCTTGTCGGCATCGTTTCTCATAGTGGCGGTACTTATAGCGCGCGTGTTGTTGCGCAAATCCTCAAAACTTTTCAGAAAAGCTTTGTGGGCGTTGGTTGCCGTAAGACTGGTTGTGCCTTTTTCTTTTGAGAGTGCGTTGAGTCTTGTTCCGCATCATTCTGAATACGTGAATGTCAGTACGGAATTTTCTGCGGATGTAACTACTGCAGTAACTAATTCAGGCTTTGACCGGAGTAACGCATTGCTTTTTGTCTGGTTGGGAGTGTTTGCGTTCCTTGTGGTTTATGCAATTATCAGTTTTTTGAAACTGAAGCTCAGAATAAGTGATGCGGTTTTGCTCGACGGTAATGTTTTTCAGAGTGAAAAGGTTAAATCACCCTTTGTGTTCGGGATTTTGAAACCTAAAATTTACGTTTCCTATGACATTAAAGGTGAAAATCTTGATTATGTTCTCAAACACGAGAGAACACACATAAAGTATTTTGATCATATTACAAAGATTATCGGTTTTGCTATTCTTTGTGTTCATTGGTTTAACCCACTTGTATGGGTTTCCTACGTTCTTTTCTGTAAAGACGTGGAACTTGCTTGCGACGAAGTTGTTGTTAAAGATATGACAGCAGAAAAACGCAAGGGTTATGCTCTGGCACTTTGTAATATAGGCATAAATAAAGCCGGAATTTCAGTTTGTCCGGTGGCCTTCGGTGAGATGAGTATAAAGGAAAGAGTGAAATCCGCTATCTCTTACAAAAGAATCGGCAAAATAGCCTTTGCTTTATCAGTTGTTCTTTGCATTACGGTTGCAGTTTGTTTTATGACAAGTCCTGAGAGCAATGTGGTAGAAAAAACAAAAAAACCTGTTGAAGAAATTTCAGTAGAAGAAACAACAGAACCCCAAACAGAAACCGTTACTGAAAAGGTAAGTGATCCGACAACTGAGCCTGTAACAGAGATAATTACAACTGAGTCGACGGAGTCTCCTGTTCAGACATATAATGAAGATGTTTCTTACGAAAACGGAAGTCTTGATGACCCGGAAGTTAAGGAAAGAATGAAGAAAGAACAGGAAGAAACTATGTTGCGTATTCAACGGATGCATACCCAACAGTTAGAAGAGGCTGCACGTGAACGGGAATTAGCTGAAATGCAGGAAAAATATAATAACAAAAATGATGATTATAAGGGGACAGTATCGGCATTTAATTACAGAGAGCCATCCGGACCAACCGGTGGTGTTCCTTATCCATCAGTTCCGTCGTTATTTTAAAAAATAAGACCCATCACTCCGATGGGTCTTTGTCTTTTGTTTAGTTTTCAGCTTGTTGGAGCCGTTGTTTTTTGAATCCCATATTTACCACTGTATTCAAAATAACATTAAGTGCGAAAAGTGCTATACCTACAAACAGACCGAATTGAACAGAGCCGTTTATAAATGCGGCGCTTGTTGCCCCTATCTGTGAAACAGAAACAGAGAAAAGCACGCCTGAAACTGCAAAACACAAAGTTGAAAGGATGCAAAGAACAATGTTCGCTCCGGCTTTAAGTGACGGTGCCTTCAGGAGCACGAAGACGAAGTTGAGTACCCCGAAAACAATTGCAAGATAAATAAGGAGTATTGAAAAAATCAGCATTGCAACGGGTGAGCCGAGAGTTTCTGCGGATATAAGTCCGAGAAGCGAACCCCAGTTAACGCTTAATAAAGTGTTCATCGAAAAATCAAGCAAAGTAAAATCAGATGCGGACTCATTGATGAAGGGGAGATTCATAGTGTAATTTGCCAAAGGTAAAATAAGGGTCACAAGTGGCAAGAATGTGCAGATGAAACGCACAATTCTTAACGGGTTACCGAAAACGGCACTCTTAAAATTGCCTGTGAATTTTCTGAACTTTACCCAGGATATTTCGGCTTTTGCGGCATCAGCATCAAGAGTTGCTTCCCAATCATAATTGGGAATATTAACACCGCAATACGGACACTCGGCTTTTATGTTCCAGAAGTTCAATATACCGTGACATTTGGGGCAAAGAGCCATATGGCTTCAGTCCTTTCAATAAGTTGGATTCTTAATAGTCAAGCACACGAAGAACGGATTTTACATTTATCGGCAGTTTTTCGATAGCTACACGAGCTTCTTTTTCACGCATTACAGGAATAACAAAAGCGATTTCGGTTTTAGGCTCGTCTTCTCTGTGGAGAATAACAGGATTCTCAAAAGCCTTATTAACTGCGTTGTATGCTGCGATATAATCGTCTGTTTCAGCACGTACATACAAAGATGAGCTCTGCAATAAAGAATCAATAACATAATTATCTTCTGCAGGACCCCAACCGAAAGCCTTTCTTTTTGCTGTGTGTTTAGCACAGTCAATAACGTCGGCAACTACTGCACTTGCAGTGGGTAATTTGCCTGCGCCTCTGCCGTAGAAGACAACATCACCTATAGCGTCACCGCGCACAAGAATAGCGTTGAAAACATCGTCAACGGATGCGAGCTGTGAGTGATTCTGAATAAGACAAGGTCCGACAGTTATGCTGATTTTGCCGTTGTCGTTAAGCTTTGCACGGCCGATAAGTTTAATAACGCCGCCCCAATTTTTGGCGTAAGCAACGTCTTCGGAAGTGATTTCCGTAATACCTACAGTTTCAACGGCATCAGGATAAACATGTTTGCCGAAGCAAAGAGATGCGAGTATGCAGATTTTACGTGCAGCATCGTGACCGTGAATATCCGCAGAAGGATCGCGCTCTGCATATCCGTTGTCCTGAGCAAGCTTGAGAGCGTCATTAAAGTCCATACCATCTTCAATCATCTTTGTGAGAATGAAGTTTGTTGTGCCGTTAAGAATACCTGCAATTTCGCCGATTTCGTTAGCGGCAAGGCATTGGCTGATAGGTCTTATAATGGGAATACCGCCGCCTACACTTGCTTCAAAAAGGAAGTTAACATTGTTTTCTTTAGCCAATTCAAGCAATTCATAGCCATGTGCGGCAACGAGTTCTTTGTTGGATGAAACAACGCTCTTGCCTGCTTTGAGACAGGAAGATACATATTCGTAAGCAGGCTTTGTACCGCCCATACATTCAACTACAATACCTACGGATGCATCGTTGAGAATATCGTTGAAATCGGTTGTGAAATAACGACCTAATTCGTGACCTGAAAAGTCACGGATATCAAGTATGTATTTAATATCAAGCGAATTGTGACCGCTTTTTGCCACAATACTTTTCTGGTTTTTTAATATAAGTTCCGCAACACCTGAACCGATGGTGCCGAAACCCATGATAGCAATTTGCATACGCTTACCCCCGATGGTGATTTGTGTACAAAAACACAATTTTAGTATATACAAACTGTATTCTAACATAAATTTTTACGATAATAAAGAGAAAAGTTGATTTTTTATAAAGAAATTTTTAAAAAATTACTAATTTTGGCATATTTCAATTGTAATATTGTTTTTTTTAGTTTAAAATATATCCGTACAAGGAGGCGCTTGAAGATGGATAATGCAATCGAGAAAAGAAAATCCTTTATAATTAATTTTGTTTACCTTGCGATTTTTGTCGGCATGTATTACTTTTTAATAAAATTTGCCATGGGGTATATTTTTCCCTTTGTTTTTGCGGCAGTTCTTTCAATTTTTTTGCAGCCTGTTATAAGATGGCTCACAAAAAAACTGCACGTGAAAACCCACAGCCTTATATCAACAATTCTGGTGTTGCTGCTGGTTATAGGTGTAGTAGGTGTTTTTGCCTGTGCGGGTTATATTCTTTACACCGAACTCAAAGATTTTTTTAATTATCTTTCAACTAAAATTTCATCGGTTGATGATGTCGTTATGATAGTTGAAAGCACTGCTATGAATCTTGTGAGTAAGTTACCTTCAGGTATAGGGACAACAGCAGGTGAGTACGTAACAGATTTTTTTGCAAATCTTTCAAATAAAAGCTCAACTTTTGATATGAGTACACTTTCAGCTCCGTTAAGCGGTGCCTGGAGTGTGGTTAAAGGAATACCGTCATTTATATTGAGTGCCGTAGTTACGGTTATATCCTGTGTGTTTATGACTGCAGAATATGACAGGGTCAGGGATATGATTCTCGGAATGTGTTCGGATGAGCGTGGCAAGAAAATTATTGAAGCAAAACGCACCGTAACAAAAGGAATAGGTAAACTTATCAAAGCTTATGCCACGTTGATGCTCATAACCTTCAGTGAAGTTTTTCTGGGTCTTAATCTTATGAAGCTTCTGGGCGTTTACCAAGGCGGTTACATAGCAATTATCGCTTTTGTAACGTGTATAGTTGATATAATACCCGTTCTGGGCACGGGTACCATACTTATTCCGTGGGCAGTATATAATTTCATTACTGCGGACTTCGGTCTTGCTATAGGTCTTCTTCTTTTGTATGCGGTTATAACAGTAATAAGACAGGTTATTGAACCTAAGCTTGTTGCAAATCAGGTCGGTTTGCCTTCCATAGTGACAATTATGGCTATGTTCCTTGGCGGCAGAGTGCTGGGACCCTTAGGTATTCTGATACTTCCGCTGACGGTTATAGTGTTGAAGCTTATGTACGATGAAGGAATTATAGGCAATAAAAAAACAATAAATAAGATTGAAAAATCAGGTAAAAAGAAAAAATAAGTTTTAAGGAGAAATACGTAATGTTCGGCAATATTACTGACATTCATTCACATACATTATGGGATATTGATGACGGCGCAGAAGATTTCAACGAATCAGTTGAGATGTGTATGCGTGCAGAAGATGCTGGTACAAAAACACTTTTTCTGACACCCCATTTAATGTATTGGGAACAGGCGGAAGATCTTTACGATGAAAGAGAAGAAAAAACCGATGCCCTGTGTGAATGTCTGGAGGATAATGATTCAAATATAACTCTCGTAAAAGGCTTTGAGATTCTCTGTGATGATGAAATTTTTGATATCAGATTTTTCAAGCCCTACACTTTGAATAATTCGCGATACATTCTCATTGAATTTAATTTTTTCAAAACGACTCTTGCAGATGTTGTTTCGTGGTGTGATTATTTATCGTCTTTCGGGCTGGTACCGATTATTGCTCATCCGGAACGATACGGATTTGTTATGGATAATCCGTCATGTGTGGAACAACTCTCCGAAAAAGGCGTTTTGTTTCAGATAAATGCAGGTTCACCTACGGGGATGTTTGGAGAAGGTGAGGCATACGTTGCCTGTGAAATGCTTAATTGCGGGTATGTGGATTTTATAGGTTCCGATGCTCACGATTTGCGTGTGAGAAATACGGATATTTTATCCTGTGTTGAAATGTATCCTGATGGTTTGAATCTTGATTTGTTAAAAAAAGCTGCTTGCGAAAACCCTGAATATATTCTTAAGGACGGGTTGTACGTACCACAAAGATTAGATCATATTGCCGAAATGTGAAAAAAATTATAAAATAATTCTTTTTTGGAAAAAAGAATTGGATACTATATGCTATTATAAACTTGAATAATAGGATGAAAGGAGGATAAATCGATGTTAGATTCTATTTGGCAGCTTCTTGCAAACTACGGCCTTGATACAAAGGAAATTGCAGACGCAATCCACTCTCTTGTTGAGCCCGTTGTTGATGCTGACGGTAATGTTACAGGTTACGAAGGAACACTTGCAGCTATCGTTGACTTCCCGCTTATCGGTAGTGTTCTTAAGGGCTTTGCTGACTTTGCTCCCTCAATCGCAGAGGCAACTGACACAGTAGCTTAAGTTAGAGCTACATACACTTAATAAGAAGTGTGAATTATTGCAATAGTTTTCACAAGGGGAGTGCGGGTAACCGCACTCTCTTACTTTAAAAATAACAGGTTTTCTATATACCTTTTATATATATGTACTTACGGAGGTGTTGTTTTGAGTAACACAAATAACGAAAAAAGCACAAACAATAAGCTGGGTGCAGCTATAATCATTCTGGGCATAGCCTTGCTTGTTGGTGTTATAGTTCTGGTTGTTGCCCTTGTCAGTGTTTTCAAGGGAACGTCAACAGGTGACGATACAACTCTCTATACGTTGACTTCTGCTATGAGCAATCATTACGGGACAACCGAAGACAATACCGGCAGTTATTTCAGTAGCGATATTGTTACCGATAATGCAGTTGGTAACAATCAACCTTCCGTAAATCAACAGGGAAATAATCAGGACGGTACGGTATCCACAACCCGGAATGAAGCTGTTGCTTATTATGAGCAGTTTTCAAAGAATGGAGAGAATATACTTTCGGATAATCATGAAAACAAATATATAAAACTCGTTTCTTCAAGCTATGGAGTGGATTCTGAATTCCTTGTTGCGATATACAGCGAACCTGATACCGGCAATAACTTCGTTCTTGAGTTTGACGGAACACGTGATTCTGAAGGGAATGTTGTTAAAAGTCCCGATACGTTGTCAAAAGTCTATCTTGTAGATGCTCAGAAAAATATAAGTATGGCAACAAAAACGGGTGCCGGAAACCAAGGTGTATCTTACGCAGAAGGTCTTTTCTGTTTCAATATGGTAAAAACAATTGTTATGGAGCAATATCCTGATTATTTTACCGGAATCGAAGCGTAAAAAACGAAAGAAAAGGATTGTAACAATCTAACAAAAAAATTTATAAAATTTCTCAAAAAAATACAAAAAAACTCTTGCAATCTTTAAATGGTTGTGATATTATGATAGGGCGCGCGAAGGGCGTGTCCCTATCTTTTTATGCCCTGACGCGAGCAGATATGCGTTGATGCGGGAGGTGGCTGCCCACTGAGGCAGGGAATTTCCGCGGAGTATGTCCGATTTAAAACCGGGCGATTAAATACCGATAGCAAACCGTCTGCCGTCCTTAACTCCGGCTTCGGTGTTGTTTCGGAGCGTGAGTATATCCCGGAATTGACATTCCGGTTTTTAAACGGAAGGGGCGATAAGCCCGGGGCAGTTGAAGAAACTTGCGCAGCCCGCCAAAATTATTAGGAGGCGTTAAAAATGGCAGTTAAGGAAAAAATCAGAATCAGACTCAAGGGTTACGATCACAACCTCGTTGACAAAGCAGCAGAAAAGATCGTTGAAACAGCAAAGCGTACAGGCGCTCAGGTTTCAGGTCCTATCCCGCTCCCCACTGAAAAAGAGGTTATCACCGTGCTTCGCGCAGTTCACAAGTATAAAGATTCTCGTGAACAGTTTGAACAGCACACACACAAGAGACTCATTGACATTCTCAGACCCTCAAACAAAACTGTTGAGGCTCTCACAGGTCTTGAGCTTCCCGCCGGTGTTGATTTTGAGATTAAGCTTTAATCCGATATAAAGCTTAATTTTGAATATACCTATTATATATAGGTGCAGGTCATGTTGAGGTAACTCAACCAATAATCTGACAGGAGGAAAACAAAATGAAAAAAGGTCTTATCGGAAAAAAGATCGGCATGACTCAGATCTTCGACGAAAAGGGTAATATGATTCCCGTAACAGTAATCGAAGCTGGTCCTTGCGCAGTTGTTCAGAAAAAGACAACTGAAAACGACGGCTATGAAGCCGTACAGCTTGGTTTCGGCGACAAGAAAGTCGGCAGAGTGAACAAACCTGAAGCAGGTCACTTCAAGAAGGCTGATGTTGCCCCCAAAAAGGTACTCAAAGAGTTCAGACTCGCTGATACCTCATCCGTAAACGTTGGTGATATTCTTAAAGCAGATATCTTTGCAGCAGGCGATATCGTTGACGTTGTAGGCAAAAGCAAAGGTAAAGGTACAGCTGGTGTTATCAAGCGCTGGAACTTCGGCAGACTCAGAGAGTCACACGGTACTGGTCCTGTTGCAAGACACGGCGGTTCTTTAGGTGTTATCGACCCTGCTCGTATCTTCAAGGGTAAGAAAATGGCAGGTCATCTCGGTAGCGAACGTGTTACTGTACAGAACCTCAGCGTAGTCAAAGTTGACAGCGAAAACAATCTTATCGCTATCAAAGGTTCCATTCCCGGACCCAAAGGCGGCATCGTTGTAATTGCTGACAGCGTTAAGAAAGCGTAAGGAAGGAGTGTAACAGATGAGTAAATTATCAGTACTTGATATGGCAGGCAAAAAGGTATCAGACATCGAGCTTAACGATTCTATTTTCAGCATCGAGCCCAATATGTCAGCTATGCACCTTGTTGTTGTCGGCTATTTAGCAAATCAGCGTCAGGGCACTCAGTCCACAAAAACCCGTTCCGAGGTTAGCGGCGGCGGTAAAAAACCGTGGCGTCAGAAGGGAACAGGTCGTGCAAGACAGGGTTCAACTCGTTCACCCCAGTGGTATCACGGCGGTATCGCTCTTGGTCCCAAGCCTCGCACATACGGCATCTCAATCAACAAGAAAGTAAGAAGACTTGCTATGAAATCTGCTCTTTCTTCAAAGGTTGCTGCCGAAGAAATGATTGTTCTTGATTCTATCAAGCTTGATGCAATCAAAACAAAAGAGATGGCAAATATGTTTGCTGCTCTTGAAGCAAACAAAAAGGTTCTTGTTGTACTTCCCGAAAACAACGAAGTAATTTACAAGAGCATCCGCAATATCGAGGGTGCTAAGGTTTCAACTGTAAATACCCTCAACGTTTACGACATTCTTAACTGCGATAAAATCGTTGTTCTTAAGGATGCAGTTACAAAAATCGAGGAGGTATATGCATAATGAAACTTGCACAGGACATTATCATTAAGCCTATCATCACAGAAGCTTCTATGATGGGTGTTGTTTCCAAAAAATATACCTTTAAGGTTGCTAACGACGCTAACAAAATTGAAATTGCTAAAGCAGTTGAAGAGCTTTTCGGCGTTAAGGTAGCAAAAGTTAACACAGTAACTGTTAACGGCAAATTAAGAAGATACAGTAGATTTGAAGGCTATACAGCTTCATGGAAAAAAGCTATTGTAACTCTTACAGAAGATTCAAAGACAATTGAGTTCTTTGATGGCATGATGTAATCTGAAACTTAAATAACTTATACCCCACTTGGTATAGTATGGAGTTGACATTCTCCGCAAAACCATTATAGGAGTGTGAATAAAATGTCTATTAAAGTTTTCAAGCCGACCACAAACGCAAGACGTGGTATGTCGGTTACAGATTACTCCGAACTTTCAAAGGTTGCTCCCGAAAAGAGCCTCTTAAAACCTCTTAACAAAAATTCAGGCCGTAACAGCTACGGTAGAATTACTGTTCGCCATCGTGGCGGCGGAAACCGCAGAAAGTACAGAGTAATCGACTTCAAGAGAACAAAGTTCGATATTGAAGCAACAGTAAAAACTCTCGAATACGATCCCAACCGTTCAGCTCACATCGCTCTTGTTGAGTACACAGACGGCGAGAAAGCATATATCCTTGCTCCCGTTGGTCTCAAAGTCGGCGATAAGGTTGTAGCAGGTCCTTCAGCTGATATTAAACCCGGTAATGCATTACCTCTTGTTAATATCCCTGTTGGTACTTTCGTTCATAACGTTGAACTTTATCCCGGTAAGGGTGGTCAGCTTGCAAGAGCAGCCGGTAATGCTGCTCAGCTTATGGCTAAAGAAGGCGCTTATGCACTTCTCAGACTTCCCTCAGGTGAGCTTCGTAACGTGCCCGTAAATTGTATGGCAACTGTTGGTCAGGTTGGTAACCTTGATCACGAGAACGTTAAAATCGGTAAAGCAGGACGTACACGTCATATGGGTATCAGACCTACAGTACGAGGTTCAGTTATGAACCCCAATGACCACCCCCACGGTGGTGGTGAAGGTAAATCACCCATCGGTCGTCCCGGCCCCGTTACCCCTTGGGGTAAACCCGCTCTCGGTTATAAGACAAGAGCCAAGAAGAATCGCTCCGATAAGCTTATCGTGAAGCGTCGTAACGGCAAATAAGCCGGAAAGGAGCAGTATTTACTGAGCAGAAGCATTAAAAAAGGACCTTATGTGCAGCCTAAGCTGCTCGAAAGAGTTCAGAAAATGAATGACAACGGCGAAAAAATCGTTCTTAAAACATGGAGCAGAAGCTCAACAATCTTCCCTGATTTTGTTGGTCACACTTTTGCAGTTCATGATGGTCGTAAACATGTTCCTGTTTATGTAACAGAAGATATGGTTGGCCATAAGCTCGGTGAATTCGCTCCCACAAGAACCTTCAAAGGTCATGCGGGATCAAAAACTTCAAATAACGGTAAATAATAGGTCGAAAGGAGTGTGTTAATAATGGAGGCAACAGCAAAAGCTACTTATTTAAGAATAGCTCCCCGTAAGGTTCAGATAGTTCTTGACCTTATTCGCAACAAGCCTGCAGACGAAGCAATGGCAATTCTCAAGCACACACCGAAGGCCGCTTGTGAGCCGCGTGAGAAGCTTCTTAAATCCGCTATCGCAAATGCGGAAAACAAAAATATGGACGTAAGTTCACTTTACGTTGCAAAGTGCTGGGTTTGCCAGGGTCCCACTCTCAAGAGAATCAGACCCCGCGCAAGAGGCAGCGCTAACAGAATTAACAAAAAGACATCACATATCACCCTTGTACTCAAGGATGCAGAATAAGCGAGAGGAGGAAATATAATGGGCCAGAAAATCAATCCTACCGGATTAAGAATAGGCGTTATCAAAGACTGGGAATCTCGCTGGTTTGCTAAGAAGGGTGAGTTCGGTGATATCCTTGTTGAGGATAACAAAATCCGTGAATTCCTTCTTGAACTCCTTGCTCCGGCAGGCGTTCCGAAGGTTGAGATTGAGCGTGATCCCAAGAGAATCCGCATCAACATTTTCTGTGCAAAACCCGGTATCGTAATCGGCCGTGGCGGTGCAGAAATCGAAAAACTTAAAGAAACAGTTAAGAAAATGCTTGGCGGCGATAAAGATGTTTTCATCAATATCACTGAAATCAAGCAGCCCGATCTCAACGCTCAGCTCGTTGCAGAAAGCATCGCAGCTCAGCTTGAAAAACGTGTGTCCTTCCGCCGTGCTCTTAAGCAGTCAATCGGCAGAACAATGAAGGCAGGCGCTAAGGGTATAAAAGCTCAGGTTTCCGGCAGACTCGGCGGTGCTGAAATTGCTCGTACAGAGCAGTATCACGAAGGTACTATTCCGCTTCAGACAATCCGTGCTGACATCGACTATGGTTTTGCAGAAGCAAAAACAACATACGGTCGTATCGGCGTTAAGATCTGGATCTACAAAGGCGAAGTTCTTCACGAGTCCCGTAAAACCAAAAGGGAAGGAGGAGCCAAGTAATGTTATTACCTAAAAGAGTTAAATACCGTAGAGTACAGAGAGGCCGTCTTAAAGGCGTTGCTCACAGAGGTAACAAAGTAAATTACGGTGATTTCGGTCTTCAGGCTCTCGAACCCGCATGGATCACTTCAAACCAGATTGAAGCAGCCCGTATTGCTATGACAAGATACATCAAACGTGGCGGTAAAGTTTGGATTAAAATCTTCCCTGATAAGCCGATTACAGAAAAACCGGCTGAAACTCGAATGGGTTCAGGTAAAGGTTCCCCCGAGTATTGGGTAGCTGTCGTAAAACCGGGCAGAGTTATGTTCGAAATCGGCGGTGTTGACGAGGCTCTTGCTCGCGAGGCTATGCGTCTTGCAGCAAACAAGCTTCCTATTAAATGCAAGTTTATTGTTAAGGCAGAACAGGATGGTGAGGCAGAATGAAAGCAAGTGAATTAAGAAAACTCTCTCAGGCGGAGTTGGATGCTAAGCTCCTTGAACTGAAGAAAGAACTCTTTAACCTCCGCTTCCAGCAAGCCATCAATCAGCTTGATAACCCAATGAGAATAAGTGCCGTAAAAAAAGATATCGCAAGAGTTATGACAGTAATCCGCGATATGCAGCTTAACGGCAAGAATTCTTAATGACGGAGGGCAATTAAATGAGTGATAGAAATTTAAGAAAAACTCGTGTCGGTATCGTTACAAGCGATAAAATGGATAAGACTGTTGTCGTTTCCATTAAGGACAGAGTAAAGCATCCGCTTTATGGAAAGATTGTCAACCACACACTTAAGGTAAAAGCTCATGACGAGACTAACCAGTGTGGTATCGGCGACCGTGTAATGATTATGGAAACACGTCCCTTATCAAAAGATAAAAGATGGCGTGTATGTGAAATAATTGAAAAGGCTAAATAATTAGCCGCTAAAAGGAGGCACACACTGTGATACAGCAGCAGAGTTACCTCAAGGTAGCCGATAACACGGGCGCAAAAGAAATTATGTGCATCCGCGTTTTAGGCGGTACCGGTAAGAGGTATGCCAACATAGGTGATGTTATCGTGGCTTCTGTCAAGAAAGCAGCACCCGGTGGCGTTGTAAAAAAAGGTGACGTTGTAAAGGCTGTTATCGTTCGTTCAAAGAGCGGTGTTCGTCGTGAAGACGGTACTTACATCCGTTTCGACGAAAATGCAGCAGTTATAATTAAAGAAGATAAGAACCCGAAGGGTACCCGTATTTTCGGACCCGTTGCAAGAGAACTTCGTGAGAAGGAATATCTCAAGATTCTCTCTCTTGCTCCGGAAGTACTTTAATGGGAGGTACGACTAATGAGTAAAGTTCATGTCAAAACAGGCGACGAGGTCATCGTTATTCAGGGCAAGGACCGCGGCAAAAAAGGCAAGGTACTTCAGGTATCTCCATCAGAAGGCAAGGTTATTGTTGAAGGCGTAAACATCGTTTCCAAACACGTTAAACCCCGCAAAATGGGCGAAGCAGGCGGCATCATCAAAGCTGAAAGCGCTCTTTATGCGGATAAAGTTCAGCTTATTTGCCCCAAATGCGGCCAGGCTACAAGAGTAGGTCACATTATTGAAGATGGCAAAAAGTTCAGAGTTTGCAAGAAAGCTTCTTGCGGCGCTAAGTTTTAATTAAGGAGGGTCTAAAAATGTCAGCAAGACTTAAAGAATATTACAACTCTGACGTAGCCCCTCAGCTTATGAAAAAATTCGGCTACAAGAGTGTTATGCAGATTCCCAAGCTTGATAAAATCGTTGTTAGCGTTACAACAGGTGAGATTAAAGATAACTCCAAGATTCTTGACGCTATCATTAAAGATCTCAAGCAGATCACCGGTCAGACACCCGTAGTTTGTAAAGCAAAGAAATCAGTTGCTAACTTCAAACTTCGTGAAGGTATGGACATCGGTGCTAAGGTTACTCTCCGTGGTGACCGTATGTATGAATTCCTTGATAGATTCTTCAATCTCGCTCTCCCCAGAGTTAGAGACTTCAGAGGTATCAATCCCAACTCATTCGATGGCAGAGGTAACTACTCCATCGGTATCAAGGAACAGCTTATTTTCCCTGAAATTGAGTACGATAAAATCGATAAGGTTCGCGGTATGGATATTAACTTTATCACAACCGCTAACACAGACGAAGAAGGCCGCGAATTGCTTTCACTTCTCGGCGCTCCGTTTGCTAAGTAAGGAGGGTCATCGTGGCTAAGACATCTATGAAAGTTAAGCAGGCGAGACCTGCTAAGTATTCCACAAGACAGTACAACAGATGCAAAATCTGTGGTAGACCGCACGCTTATCTTCGTAAATACGGTGTTTGCCGTATTTGCTTCAGGGAACTCGCTCACGCAGGCCAGATTCCCGGTGTTAAGAAGGCTAGCTGGTAAGAGCAATTGATAAAGGAGGAAACACGGCATGCAGATTACTGATTCAATTGCTGATATGCTTACAAGAATCCGTAATGCTAATTCAGCAAAGCACGACACAGTGCAGGTTCCCGCATCTAACATCAAGAAATCAATTGCTCAGATTCTTGTAGATGAGGGTTATATTAAGAGTTTTAAAGTAATCGAAGACGGCAAACAGGGCGTTATTGAGATTGCTCTCAAATACGGTCCCAACAAGTCTCAGGTTATTACAGGACTCCGCAGAGTTTCCAAACCCGGACTCCGCATTTATTCAAACTGTGAGGATATGCCTAAGGTTCAGAATGGCCTCGGTATCGTAATCCTCTCAACATCAAAGGGTATTATGACAGATAAGGACGCTCGCAAAGCTAACGTAGGCGGCGAAGTTCTTGCATACATTTGGTAAGGAGGTACAGTATTATGTCACGTATAGGCAGAATGCCCATTGCCGTTCCGGCAGGCGTTGATGTCAAGATCGACGGCAATATTGTTACCGTTAAGGGCCCCAAAGGCACACTTACCAGAACAGTTAATGAAAATATCACTGTCGCTCTTGATAACGGCGTGATCACAGTATCACGTCCTAACGATCAGAAAGAAAACCGTTCACTTCACGGTCTTAACCGTACTCTTATCGCTAATATGATAACAGGCGTAAGTGAAGGTTTCAAAAAGGAACTTGAAATCAACGGTATCGGTTACCGTGCTGCAAAGCAGGGTAAAGACCTTGTTCTTAACATCGGTTATTCACACAACGTTGTAGTTCCTGAAGTTGAAGGCATTTCAATTGAAGTTCCTTCTCCCAACAAAATTATTATTTCCGGTCCTGATAAGCAAAAGGTTGGTCAGTTTGCTGCTGAAGTCAGGGGTCACAGACCTCCGGAGCCTTACAAGGGTAAAGGCATCAAGTATGTTGATGAAGTTATCCGTCGCAAGGAAGGCAAGGCCGGTAAGGGCGGTAAATAATCCCTGAATTCAAATAAGAGGTGAAGAAATAATGGTACAAAGACCGAACACTAATAAAGCAAGGGTTCAGCGTCATAAAAGAGTACGTGGTAAAATCAGCGGTACAGCTGCTTGCCCCCGTCTCGATGTATTCCGTTCTCTTCAGCATATCTATGCTCAGTTGATTGACGATGAAAACGGTGTAACACTCGTTTCAGCTTCAACTGTTGAAAAGGACTTCAAGGATTACGGCGGAAACAAGGACGCAGCCTTTAAGGTAGGCAAGTTATTAGCAGAGCGTGCAGCGGCAAAAGACATCAAAGATGTAGTTTTCGACCGCGGCGGTTACATTTATCACGGCCGTGTACAGAGCTTGGCCGAAGGCGCCCGTGAGGGCGGCCTCAACTTCTAAGAAAGGGAGGAATTACTTTGGCTAAATTCGATGCAGCTCGCAAAGACTCTGAACTTCAGGAAAGAGTCGTAGCTATTAACCGTGTATCTAAAACAGTTAAGGGTGGTAGAATTATGAAGTTCTCCGCACTTGTTGTTGTAGGTGACGGCGAAGGCACAGTAGGTTTTGGCTTAGGCAAGTCAAACGAAGTTCCCGATGCTATCCGTAAAGGTATCGAGGACGCAAAGAAAAATCTCGTCAAGGTTGCTCTTAAAGGAACAACTATTCCTCACGAGATTATCGGTAAATTCGGCGCAGGCGTAGTACTTCTCAAGCCTGCAGCACCCGGTACCGGCGTTATCGCAGGTGGCCCCGTTCGTGCTGTTGTTGAGACAGTTGGTATTAAGGACATTCGTGCTAAAGCACTTCGTTCTAACAACCCCTGCAACGTAGTAAGAGCTACTATGGACGGACTTATGAAGCTCCGCAATGTTGAAGAAGTTGCTAACATTCGCGGCAAATCCGTTAAGCATTTTAAAGACTAAGGAGGGTGGTTTAAATGGCTAACATTAAAGTTAAGCTCGTAAAGAGCCTTATCGGTTCAAAAAAGGACCAGATTGCCACCGCCTATGCGTTAGGTCTCCACAAAATCGGTGATGTTTCAGTACAGCCCGATAATGCGGCTACCAAAGGCAAAATTAAAAAAATCGCTCATCTTATTGAGGCTATTGAAGAATAAGCAAGGAGGTGCAATATATGAAGCTTCACGAGCTTTCACCCGCAGCTGGCTCCAAAAAGGAAGTTAAGCGTATCGGTAGAGGTCCCGGTTCAGGCCAGGGCAAAACAGCCGGTAAGGGTCACAAAGGCCAGAAGGCACGTGCCGGTCGCGGTATGCAGATCGGTTTTGAAGGCGGCCAGATGCCTTTACAAAGACGCCTTCCCAAAAGAGGTTTTGTTAATATTTTCGGCAAGGAGTTTGCTATTGTAAACGTAGCATCCCTTGAAGAGAGATTTGAGGATGGTGCAGTTATCGATATCGATGCACTTAAATCTGCAGGTCTCGTAAATAAAACACTTGACGGTGTTAAAGTACTTGCTCATGGTGATATTACCAAGAAGTTCACTGTTAAGGTTAATGCTTATTCTGATGCAGCTAAGGCAAAAATTGAGGCTGCCGGAGGAAAGGCAGAGGTGATTTGAAGTGTTTCAGACTTTGGCTAATGCATGGAAAATCCCCGATTTAAGAAAAAAGATTCTTTTTACAGCATTTATCGTAGTTCTTTTCAGAATCGGCGCGAACATTCCTGCACCGTTCGTTAGTATTGGTGAAGGCGGTCTTCTCGCTGCTACTGAAGGAACAACCTTTCTCAACTACTTGAGCATGATGACCGGTGATGCTTTCAGTTACGGTACAATTTTTGCTCTTTCAATCACACCGTATATCAACAGCTCGATTATCATCCAGCTTCTTACGGTTGCGATTCCTGCCCTTGAAAGACTTTCAAAAGAAGGCGAAGAAGGCAGAAAGAAAATTGCAAAAATCACTCGTTACGTAACACTTGCTCTTGGTCTTCTTCAGAGCGTTGCTTATTTCATCTATCTCCACACAAAGGAATATCTCCTTTACACAGGTGATGAAATCTTCCCTCAGGTATTCCAGGGAATCGTTGTTATACTCGTGCTCACAGCAGGTACTACACTTGTTATGTGGCTCGGTGAACAGATTAACAGCAAGGGTATCGGTAATGGTATCTCAATCATTCTTTTTGCAGGTATCATTTCCAGAATTCCTACAGAAATGACTATGCTCTTCGGTACATCCGATGAAGCTCCCGGTTATTTCACAAGAGGTCCTGTTTATGCAGTTCTCTCAGTTCTTGTTGTTATCTTCTATCTCCTTATGATTGCTTATATCGTATGGATGGATAATGCTGAACGCAGAATCCCCGTTCAGTATGCAAAAAGAGTTGTAGGCCGTAAGATGTACGGTGGACAGAGTACACAGATTCCGATTAAGGTTAATATGAGCGGTGTTATGCCCGTTATCTTTGCAAGCTCTATCCTTTCTCTTCCCCCTACAATTGAACTCTTCTTATCAGGCAAGATTGATGATGACAGTATCTGGGCTAAGTTCTTCGATTTATTCGATGTTGCAAATCCCTTCTACTGCGTAATCTACTTCTTACTCATAATCTTCTTTGCATACTTCTATGCAGCTATTCAGTATAACCCCGTTGAAATGGCTAACAACATCCGTAGCAACAGTGGTACAATCCCCGGTATTCGTCCCGGTAAGCCTACTGCTATGTACATCCAGAAGATTATTTCAAGAATTATTCTTCTCGGCGCATTGCTTCTCAGTGTTGTTGCATTGTTCCCCAACTTGTTCTCATTGATTACAAGCCTCGTTCTTAAGAACGCTGAAGGCGGAATGAACATTTCACTCGGTGGTACATCAATCATCATTATGGTTGGTGTTGCTCTCGAAACTGTAAAACAGCTTGAAAGCCAGATGATGCTCCGTCATTACAAAGGCTTCCTTGATTGATTCAGGAGGAACCGATTATGAAACTTATATTTCTCGGTGCTCCCGGTGCAGGTAAAGGCACACAGGCAGAGATAATTGCTGCAGAACTTAAGATACCCACAATTTCTACAGGAAATATCATCCGTGAAGCACTTGCTAACGGTACAGAGATGGGTCTTAAGGCAAAATCGTTTATTGAAGCCGGTAAACTTGTTCCTGATGATGTCGTAATCGGCATCATCAAGGATAGGTTGGCTGCCGATGATTGTGCAGGCGGATTTATCCTCGATGGTTTTCCCCGTACAATTCCCCAGGCAGAGGCTCTTGATAATATGGGCGTTATTATTGACAAGGTTGTTGATATTGACGTTCCGGATGAAAACATTGTAAACAGGATGTCAGGCAGACGCGTTTGCAAAGCTTGCGGTTCTTCTTATCACATTGAAAATAAGAAACCTAAAGTTGAAGGTGTTTGCGATGCTTGCGGCGGTGAGCTTCAGATTCGTAAAGATGACGCTCCCGAAACAGTACTTGACAGACTCAATGTTTATCACGAACAGACCGAACCTTTAAAGGATTACTACGCAAAATGCGGTAAACTCCGCAGCGTAGAAGGTACAGCTCCCATTAAGGAGATTACCGCATCAATCCTTAAGGTATTGGAGGATTAAGCATGATTGTGCTTAAGAGCGAGAAAGAAATCAGGCAAATGCTTGAAGCTTGCAGGATTTCAGCAGAAGCACTTAAAGTAGCAGGCGCGGCGGTTGAACCGGGTGTTTCAACCTGGGAAATTGATCGTATAGCCCGTAAATATATTGAGAGCAAAGGTGCTAAACCTACTTTTCTCGGTTATAACGGCTTTCCTGCTGCTGCATGCATTTCCATAAATGACGAGGTTATTCATGGTATTCCCGACAAATCACACATTATAAGAGCAGGCGACATAGTAAGTATCGACCTCGGAGCCTGTATCAACGGTTTTACCGGTGATAATGCCGCCACTTTCGCATGCGGAGATATATCTGCAGAAGCGAAGCGGCTGATAGAAACTACCGAAGAGAGCCTTTATATAGGCATCAAAAAGGCAGTTCCCGGCGGCAGACTCGGTGATGTTGGTAACGCGATTCAGACTTATTGTGAGGACCGCGGTTACGGAGTTGTAAGAGAATACACAGGTCACGGCGTAGGAGCCGCACTTCATGAAGACCCGGCGGTACCTAATTACGGAACTCCCGGTAGAGGTGTACGTTTGGTGCCGGGCATGACAATTGCCATTGAACCCATGATTAACGAGGGTAAGGCATCTGTTAAAACATTGTCCAACGGCTGGACGGTAAAGACAACCGACGGCAAGTTGTCCGCACACTTTGAGCATACAATTGCTATAACGAGCAGCGGACCGTTAATTATGACAAAGATTTAATAAACAGACTAATAACAAAATTAATCAGGGAGGTTTTTGTTATGTCAAAAGACGATATGATCGAGGTTGAAGGTACTGTTGTTGAAGCGTTACCTAACACAACTTTTCAGGTTGAACTTGAAAATGGTCATAAAATTTTAGCCCACATTTCCGGAAAACTGAGAATGAACTACATTCGTATTCTTCCGGGAGATAAGGTTACAGTGGAAATGTCACCCTATGACCTTACACGTGGACGTATAACATGGCGTTCGAAATAATAAAAGGCAAAAGCTGAATTTTAGGAGGTATTCTAATGAAAGTCAGACCTTCTGTCAAGAAAATTTGCGAAAAGTGCAAAGTAATTAAACGTAAGGGAAAAATCATGGTTATCTGTGAGAATCCCAAGCACAAACAGCGTCAGGGCTAAGCCCCTACGCAAACCATTATTTGGAGGTGCAACTGACAAATGGCGCGTATTTCAGGTGTTGATTTACCCAGAGATAAAAGAGTCGAAGTTGGTCTTACCTATATTTTCGGTATAGGTCCCAAGACAGCTAATGACATTATCGCTGCTACAGGCATTGATCCCGACACAAGAGTTAAGGATCTTACAGAAGATGATGTAGCAAAATTACGTGAGTATATTGATCACAACGTAAAGGTCGAAGGTGACCTTCGTCGTGAAACAGCTTTCGATATCAAAAGACTTGTAGAAATTGGTTGCTATCGTGGCGTTCGCCACAGAAAAGGCCTTCCTGTAAGAGGTCAGCGTTCAAAAACAAACGCTCGTACTCGTAAAGGTCCTAAGAAAACAATAGCTAACAAGAAGAAATAAGTCGAAGGAGGTATTAGAATGGCTACAAAAGCTACCGGCAAAAAAGTCGGAACACGCAAGCGTCGTGAGCGTAAAAATATTGAACGCGGTGCGGCTCATATCCAATCCACCTTCAATAACACGATAGTTACAATTACCGATACTCAGGGTAATGCAGTATCATGGGCAAGTGCAGGCGAAATGGGCTTCAGAGGTTCTCGTAAGTCTACTCCCTTTGCTGCTCAGACAGCTGCTGAAACTGCAGCAAAAGTTGCTATTGAGCATGGTATGAAAACTGTTGAAGTTTATGTTAAAGGCCCCGGTTCAGGAAGAGAAGCTGCTATCAGAGCATTGCAGGTTGCAGGTCTTGATGTTACTCTCATCAAAGACGTAACACCTATTCCTCACAACGGCTGCCGTCCGCCCAAGAGAAGGCGTGTATAACATAATAGGAGGAAACGAATTATGGCAAGATATACCGGTGCGGTATGTAAGCTTTGCCGCCGTGAGGGCCAGAAGCTCTTTTTAAAGGGTGGCAGATGCTATACCAATAAATGTGCTATAGAGCGTCGTTCTTACGCACCCGGCCAGCATGGTCAGGGACGCAAGAAAATTTCCGGCTACGGAATGCAGCTTCGTGAGAAGCAGAAAGCAAGACGTTACTACGGCGTACTTGAAGGACAGTTCCACAAATATTTCCTTATGGCTGAAAAAATGCAGGGCCAGGCAGGTGAAAACCTTCTTCGCATCTGTGAAAGCCGTTTGGACAATATTGTCTATCTTCTCGGTTGGGCAGATTCCCGCGCAGAAGGCAGACAGCTCGTTACACACGGTCACTTCTGTGTTAACGGCAAGAAAGTCGATATCCCGTCTTACCTTTGCAAGGCAGGCGATGTAATCTCTATCAAAGAGAAATCGGCTCAGACTGACGCTATTAAGAACATTATCGAAGCTAACGGAAGCCGTCCTGTTCCCGCTTGGCTTGATATCAATCGTGAAGCAAATTCAGCTAAGGTTGTTAACCTTCCTGAAAGAGATCAGATTGAAGCTCCTGTTGCAGAGCATCTTATCGTCGAGTTCTATTCAAAATAATGCTCTTTAGCCTCATGCTTGTGTTGACAAGCAAAACAAAAAATTGCAGTTAAACTGTAAAATTTTAAGGAGGGTTTGGTATGATTGGTATTGAGAAACCCGAAGTAAAGTTTATCGGTTCGGCAGAAGATTCAGCATATGGCTCATTTGTTGTTGAGCCTCTTGAAAGAGGTTTTGGTACAACACTTGGAAACAGCCTTCGCAGAGTTCTTCTTTCATCCCTTCCCGGTTACGCGATTACATCTGTCAAAATTGACAATGTTCTTCACGAATTCTCAACGATCCCGAACGTAAAAGAGGATGTTACCGAGATTGTTCTTAACCTTAAGGGCGTTATTCTCAAAATACACGGAGACGATCCGAAGATAATGTATATCGAGGCAAACGGCTCCGGTGAAATCACAGCGGGTGACATCAAAGCTGATTCAGAGGTTGAAATTCTTAACCCTGACCATCACATTGCAACTCTTGATGCAGATGCACATGTTGTAATGGAACTTACAGCTGACAAGGGTAGAGGTTATGTTTCTTCAGACAGGAACAAACAGCTTCTTGATCCTGCAATCGGCGTAATAGCTATTGACTCAATCTATACACCCGTGTTAAAAGTGAACTACACAGTTGATAATACTCGTGTAGGACAGATTACCGACTACGACAAGCTCACAATCGATGTTACAACAGATGGTACAATTTCCGCAAAGGATGCTGTTTCATTTGCTGCAAAGATTCTTACTGAGCATCTTAATCTCTTCGTTGAGCTTTCTGATGAAGTTTCTAACACAGAGATTATGGTTGACAAGGATGATACAGAAAACGGTAAAGTTCTTGAAACAACAATTGAAGAACTTGACCTTTCCGTTCGTTCATTCAACTGTCTCAAGAGAGCCGGTATCAACACTGTTGAAGATTTGATTAACAAAACTGAAGAGGATATGATGAAGGTCAGAAACCTTGGCAGAAAATCTCTTGAAGAGGTTGTTGCTAAGCTCGCTTCACTTGGTCTTTCTCTTCGCGATGAGGACGAATAAGTCCGTACTTTCGGCAAAGGAGTGATTTAGATGCCCGGAACCAGAAAACTCGGCAGAGCGAGCGATCACCGCGATGCTATGCTTCGCAATATGGTTACATCTTTACTTGAAAACGGTAAAATGACAACCACAGTCACAAGAGCGAAGGAAGTTCGCGCTATGGCTGAAAAGATGATCACCCTCGCAAAAGTCGACAGTCTCCACAATAAGAGACAGGCTTTGGCATATATTACTAAGGAAGATGTCGTTAAGAAACTTTTTGACGAGATCGCTCCCAAGTATAAAGAAGTAAACGGCGGTTACTGCCGTATAATCAAGACTGAAGCTCGCCGCGGTGACGCAGCAGAGATGTGCATTCTTGAATTAGTTTAATTAAAGCAAAAGTGCCTGACCCACGGGTCAGGCACTTTTAATTTTTAATTCGTAATGCGTAATTAAAGGGGCACTTCGTGTCGATTATAAATAAAGTTGCAAGTTGGAAGTGGCAAGTGGCAAGTTTCGGGGCTACGCCTATTATAGATAAAGTTGTTGTAATGCGAGGCCTTATCATTCCATTTTGCGTAGCAAAAAGGGAGGGGGACCGCCATTTGTTAATTTTATTCTTTGATTTGTTTTCAAACGCGTGAGATATTTGATTTTAATATTTAGTTCAGCGGAGCGGTGGTGGGTAGTTCTCTTACGGTTTTCCTTCAGTAAAAGTTATGTGAAGAGATATACCTTCGGTGCGATATGTTACCACGCGATATTTACGATGTATGCGATATATTTTGCTAACGCAAAATGTGATGGGCAAAGCCGATTATATTGCTGTCGCGATACCTCAGTTTTATTTGACGGTATGCATAGATGCGTACCCTACGGTGGTATAGGTTTCAACGGTTGATGTATAACCTATCTACACATCCAACCGTAGGGACGGATTAATCTGTCCCGAAGAAGAACCGACCTGAATCAAACGGTATGCATAGATGCGTACCCTACGGTGGTATTGGTTTCAACGGTTGATGTATAACCTATCTACACATCCAACCGTAGGGGACGGATTAATCTGTCCCGAAGAAGAACCGACCTGAATCAAACGGTACGCATAGATGCGTACCCTACGGTGGTATTGGTTTCAACGGTTGATGTATAACATATCTACACATCCAACCGTAGGTACGGATTAATCTGTCCCGAAGAAGAATCGACCTGAATCAAACGGTACGCATAGATGCGTACCCTACGGTGATATCAATATAAATTAAAAATCATATCGTAGGGGACGGATCTATCCGTCCCGTAAAAAATATAATAAATGTACGCGAAGCCTATATAAATAACAACGTAGTTCCAAAATTTTGTATTAAAAAAGGTCAGGCTTTGCCTGACCTTTTTAGTTTATTCTTTATCTAAAACAATCTTCGCAATCTTATAAACATCACCGCAACCGAGAGTGAGAACCAAGTCGCCTTCGCAGATATTTTCTTTAAGATAATCTGCTACCTTTTGGAAGGTGTCGAACCAAACACTGCCGGGGATTTCATCCGCAAGGTCTTGTGTTGTTATACCATAGGTGTTAATTTCTCTTGACCCCATAATTTCGGTAAGGACAACCCTGTCGGCAATTGAAAGAGCCTTTGCAAAAGCATCAAGATGAAGTTTTGTTCTGCTGAAAGTAAAGGGTTGGAACACAGCCCAAACGCGGTTATAATTCATTTTCATTGCGGCAGATAACGTAACTTCAAGCTCTGCGGGATGATGTGCGTAATCGTCAACAATATCTGCACCGTTGTAATTGCCTAAGTATTCAAAACGTCTGCCTGCACCTTTAAAGGTAGCAACACTGTTTCGGCATTGTTCAAATGTTGCACCGCAGTACATTGCGGTACAAATAGCCGCTAAGGCGTTGAGAACATTATGTTCACCGGGTACGCTCAACTCGACTCTGCCGAGTTTTTCGTCCTTATGGTAAACATCAAAACAGGGGAAAGCGCCGTCTTTCCAGTCAATGTCTTTTGCGATATAGTCACAAGCATCGGTTTTGCCAAAGGATATCATAGCCTTTCCTTCAACGCCTGCAATACTGTCAATGGTATTTTTATCGTCACCGTTATAGATAACAGCTTTTGTGGACATATCTGCGAATTTCCTGAAGGATGCTTCAAGATTTTCGAGAGTTTTGAAATATTCCATATGGTCACGGTCAACGTTAAGAATAACGCTGACATCGGGACTCAAATCAAGGAAAGTGTCTTTGTATTCGCATGCCTCGCAAACAAGAATATCGCTTTTGCCGACTCTGCCGTTAGTGCCTGTAAGGGGCAATTTACCACCGATTACCGCAGAAGGGTCAAAGCCGTTGTCAATAAGGATATGGGTTAGCATTGATGTAACTGTTGTTTTACCGTGAGTACCGCAGACACCTATGCAGTTTGGATATTCTCTTGTGAAATAGCCGAAAAGCTTACTTCTTTCAAAGGTGGGTATGCCTTTTTCTTTAGCGGCAACAAGCTCGGGATTATCGGGTAACAATGCGGCGGTGTAAACAACCATATCTGCACCGTCAACGTTTTCTGCCTTCTGACCCATGGTGACAGGTATTCCTAAAGCGCGGATTCTTTTTAATGTGTCAGATTCGTTGTTGTCGGAGCCTGTAAGATTGTGACCCTGTGAATGAAGAATTTCCGCAAGGGGACACATACCGCTTCCGCCGATACCTATAAAATGTATTCGTTTTGCAGTTTTTATAACTTGCTCTATATTCATGAAACGAGTCCTTTCATAATATCAATTATCTGTAAAAATTATACTCCAAAAAATCTCAAAAATAAACCCCTGAATTATATTTATTTATATCCGTTCAAAAACTCGTGTTTTTTCCAGAGATTTTCTTAACGCCGTGCCAATGATTCCGCAGGAAATCACTTCGCCTATGCAAACGGTTAAAAGGATAAACCAATATGTGTCTGATACTCCGTAAACGAAAATTAAAACCGGCGGCACAATAATCGTGTTGGCAATAATCGGGGGCAGAACGGCAAGTACTTTGTGTTTTCGTAAAAGATAGGTAAATACAGCACCCAGAAGTGTTGCAATACTGCCGAAAATAACATCCCATAAGGCGCAGCCTGTGAGAATGTTTGATATCAGACATCCGATAAATAAACCGGGAATTGCGGCAGATGTGAACACAGGAAGAATCGTAAGTGCTTCTGAAAATCTCACCTGAATTACGCCGCTTGACAGTCCCATAGCGGACGCAAGGTATGTAAGTACCACATACAACGCCGCTACAATGGCACCTACGGCAAAGTTAACCAACTTTTTTCTGCTTTTCATTTTTATCACTCCATAGTTTTGATTTGAACCGCGTAACAAAGACTCCACGGCTCTGTGAGGATGGTCTCGAACTCACATTTTATATAAAAATCTTTCTGCACTTTCGTGCAAAAAGACATTCATATTTTCTTGAAAAAAAGGGGTTTGTGTTATATTATTATACTATAAAACTTAATCTATTGAAAGGATGTAGATTATGATAAATGTAACAATCTGGAACGAAGGCAGGCACGAAAAAGAAAGCGAATCCGTCGCAAAGGTTTATCCCAACGGCATACATAATTGTATAGCGGATTTTTTAAAGACGGATGAAGAGCTTTTTGTAAGAACTGCTACACTTGATGACCCTGATAACGGACTTCCTGAAGATGTTCTTGAGAGTACCGACGTGCTTTTATGGTGGGGTCACATGGCACACGAATGCGTACCCGATGAGCTTGTTGAAAAAATCCACAACAGGGTTATGCGTGGTATGGGCTTTATTGCTTTGCACTCCGCTCATTTTTCAAAGCCTTTTATAAAGCTTATGGGCACAACTTGCTCCCTGAAATGGCGTGACGGAGATCGCGAGAGAATGTGGTGTATTAATCCGTCGCATCCAATAGCAAAGGGTATTCCCGAAAGCTTTGATATCCCTGTTGAAGAGATGTACGGCGAGAGATTCGATATACCTGCACCCGATGAATCAGTATTTCTTGCATGGTTCAAGGGCGGCGAAGTTTTCCGTGCGGGTAACTGTTGGTATAAAGGTCTTGGTAAGGTGTTTTATTTCCAACCCGGACATGAAGAAAATCCCACATACTACATACCGGAAGTTCAGAGGATTATAAACAATGCAGTTCATTGGGCGGCACCGGTTAAGGTAGTTGATGAAATTATTTGTCCGTGGGTTGAGTCGCCCGAAGAGAACTATGATGGTCCTAATAAATAATTATACCACCAAAAAAGACTATTATCAATAAGAAAACAGGTGAATACTATGATTAAATTTTTGTTTCAGGGGGATTCAATAACCGATGCGGAGCGTCGTCGTGATAATGACGATAATTATGGCTACGGTTATCCCAATCTTTTTGCGGCAGAGGTTCTTAAAAACAGACCCTATGAATTTGAATTTATAAATTGCGGTATCAGTGGCGACAGAATTGTTGACGTTTACGCGAGAATTAAAATGGATATTATTAATCTTAAGCCTGACTATATGTCATTGCTTATAGGTGTTAATGACGTGTGGCACGAACTTAACGAAGAAAACGGTGTCGCCGCTCCCAAATTTGAAAAAATATATGATATGCTTATTTCGGAAATACTTGAAGCACTTCCCGATATTAAAATAATGATTCTTGAGCCTTTTGTGCTTAAGGGTTGCGGTACGGAAAGATACTATGATGTTTTCCGTGAAGAATTAAAAAAACATGCTGAAGCTGCAAAAAGAATTTCTGAAAAATATAACCTTAAATTTGTGCCGTTACAGGCGAAATTTGACGAAGCCGCCAAGGGTGGCAACGACACATACTGGCTTGTAGATGGTGTTCATCCTACTGCCGCCGGACATTGCCTTATTAAGGATGAAATGATAAAAGCATTTGAATAAAATTATGGTCTGTAACTGATTGTTACAGACCATTTTTTATATGGTTATTATTCCGTCGTGGTTTTCGGGCTCCGCCACCTTTAAAATATAATCGCGATTTTCCAAAGCACCTATATCGAGCAAGGTTTGTGTAGCGGTATTATAGGCTAATTCAGGGGTGTTGTTTTCGCGACTTAAGTGGGCGAGTACCACGTGAGTAGTGCCTTTATTTACAAGTGCCGTAAGCGTATCGGCACAGGCATCGTTCGAGAGATGGCCGATATTTGAAAGAATACGCTTTTGCAATGTATAGGGATATGGACCGCTGCGAAGCATTGCAACATCGTGATTGGATTCAATATATACAAGCTTGCATCCTGTTATAGTCTGCAATAATTCGGGTGAAACGTAACCTGTATCCGTAGCAACTGCTGCTTTTGTTACGCCGTCACAGCCTGTAACAACGTAACCCCTGCCATCGGCACAGTCGTGGGAAGTGCGGAAGGGCTTTATATTAAGTCCCGCGAGAGCTATATCCTTATCGGATATACTTATATCAATATGCTTGGTGTTTAACGTACCCTTATTTTTTAACGCTAAAATCGTGCCTGACGAGGCGTAAACGGGGATGTTGTGCCTTGCGGCAAAAACATTAAGACCGTTAACGTGGTCTGTGTGTTCGTGGGTAAGGAAAATTCCTTTAATGCAACTGATGTCAATACCATTGTTTTTCAGCATTAATTCGGTTTGTTTGGCACTTCTGCCTACATCCACTAAAATACCGCCTTCGCGGTCACCTATGTAAACAGAATTGCCGCTGCTTGAAGAAAACAGCGGACAAAATCTAATCATATAAAATTATTCCTCTTCAAATTTTACTCTGGCAATATCGGCGCCTACACCTGTTAATTTTTCAATAAGATTTTCATAACCGCGGTCGATAAGCTTGATATTACCGACAGTTGTTTCGCCGTCTGCCATAAGGCCTGCAATAACCATTGCGGCACCTGCTCTTAAATCGTCGGCTTCAACGGGGGCACCATTGAGAGTTTCAACACCTGTAATAAGAGCGGTATCACCGTTTACGATGATGTTTGCGCCCATACGTCTTAACTGGTCAATATATTTGAAACGGTTGTCCCACACGTCTTCAACAACGGTGCTTGTACCGTTGCAGGTGCAAAGAAGTGTAGCAAATTGGGGCTGCATATCTGTGGGGAAACCGGGATGAGGACTTGTCTTGACACGGCAAGCCTTGCAACGTCTACCTTCAGAGATGATACGTACACTTTCGTCACCTTCGATGACCGTAACACCGCAGTCCTCAATTTTATTGGTTATGGACTCAAGGTGTTTGGGTATAACGTTGTTAATTGTAACATCACCGCCAGTTGCAGCGGCAGCAACCATATATGTGCCTGCTTCAATCTGATCGGGAATTATGGAGTAAGTACAACCGTGCATATTTTCAACGCCACGTATTTTAATAACTTCTGTACCTGCACCACGCACATCAGCACCCATAGAGTTAAGGAAGTTGGCAAGGTCAACAATATGGGGTTCTCTTGCGGCATTTTCGATAACTGTAAGTCCTTTTGCCTTGACAGCCGCAAGCATAACATTCATTGTAGCACCAACGGAAACAACGTCAAGATATATTGATGAGCCGTAAAGCTCCTGTGCCTGGGCACAGACAACGGCTTTTTCGGTGTTGACAGTTGCACCTAAAGCCTCAAAGCCTTTTATGTGCTGGTCGATGGGGCGAAGACCGAAATAGCAACCACCCGGCAGAGCAACACAAGCAGATTTGAATTCACTTAAAAGAACACCTAAAAGATAATAGGATGCTCTGAGTTTGCGAGTCATTTCATCGGGAATGGGGCGGGGTTCAATATTTTTCGAATTAATTAATAAAACGCCTTTTTCAGGCATAGTAACCTCGGCACCGAGATATTTAAGTATTTTAATCATTGTTGAAACGTCGCTTATGTCAGGAACGTTTTCAACGCGACATTCTTCCCTTGCGAAAAGTGCCGCAGGGATTATGGCAAGAGCGGCATTTTTGGCACCGCTGATATTTATTTCACCGTTCAGCTTGTTTCCGCCGTGAATAACAAATTTTTCCACAAACTGCACTCCTTTAAACCAAACTTATAGAAAACCGAACAAATCGGCACAAATATCAAACATAATATTTCACATTAGATAGTATATCACTTTTATAAACAAAAAGGAAGTGTTATTTAAAATAAAGGGGAAAACAAATTGATATAAAAAAACGGCAATATTTTGTGTATTGCTAACAAAAGAGACAGAGACATACTTCCTTTTCAGAAGATATGTCTCTGCTTTTGTCAGTTGGCGTACATCATTTTATAAAAATTGGGGTAATCGTTCAGAAATTGTGATAACGTTGTTCGCGAATTTGAGCCGGGGTCATTGATATAAAAAGAAGCTGTTGTCAGCGTATTGGTTGCCTTTACACCTGTTATAACAACGTAGTGCTGGCTTCCGTTTGACTTTTTGGCACCGAGTATAACGGGCTTGCCGGCTTGTAAAGAGTCGTAAATCTTTTTAAGATATCCGCTTGAAGAAGTGATAATTGTATAATTTGACGGCCAATAAACCGCACCGCCTGACGTGTAACTGAGCTTTTTTGCCATCTGATGGGGATAGATGGTTGTACCGGTACGATAACTTTCGGTCATGGCAAGTGCTGTTGTGGCACAACCGATTTTTCCTATCGTCTGCCCTGATGAGCCGAGTGTAACATTCGCCCAACGGGAGTCCGTTTGTTTGAAGCTCGGCACGTTAAGTTTTTTAGCTTTATAAGTGGCGGAAGCACTTGTTGAGCTTTTTGCAAGGTAATCAGAATGAACGTAACCGGTTTGGTTGCCGTTATAGACAATTCTTGAAAAATCACCCGTGGTGGAAAGAACTGTTACGTAAGAACCGCTTGAAATATATGCCTTGACTGAATGGGCTGTTGATGCACCGCTTCGTACCCTTAGTCTGCCTGATGTGGTTTTAACCGTTCTGATATTTGTTGAAACACTTGTGATATAGTCCTGATGGCAGTAGCCGTATCCGCTGCTTGAATACTGCACGTACCAATAATTTCCGCTCTTTTGATAAAGAGTAACGTATGAATTTTTGCTTAACTGTTTTTTTATTGTTGCGGTAGAAGAAGGGGAGGAGCGTACGTTAAGCTTGGTTGAAGCGGTAGTAACCCTGCCTGCGCCGTTAGGCTTTGATGCGGCGTTTCCCTTGGGAACAAATGCAAACAAGGAAAAACAAATGGCGAAAGCCACCGCAATATTTATGATTTTTCTCAAAAAATTCACCTCGTATGAAAGATTGTCATTTACGGCCGGCATAAGTAATGACTGCGTAAATCTTACCATACGGGGAGTGAAATTTCATTGCATAAATATTGGAAGTCAATTCATTTTGACAGGTGAATACTATTGTGCTACCATAAATTCGGTGTTAAGAAAGAATTTTTTTGAGAAATTTTAAATTTTTATGTCAAAAAATGCAAGTTCTGACACTATATAACAGAAAGTACTTCTGAAAGGGGTGTGCAGGTGAGTAAAAAACAAATAGCGAGCCAAAAACTCGAACGCGATTACAATCTGTATTTTGGTAACCTGCAACGCTTCTGTATGGTGAAACTGAAAAATAAGGAACAAGCAGACGATTGTGTTCAGGAAAGCTTTTACATACTGTACCAACATTATATGAAAGACGAGGATATTAAAAATGTAGCCGGTTTTTTATATAAAGTAGCCGATAATTTAATAAAAGCTCAATGGCGGGAAAATCAAAAGGCAGAAAACATAGTTCAGATAGACGCTATATCCGATACAATACCTGCAAAGGCGGATGAATACAGCGATTTAGATTACGATTCCTTAGCCGAAAAGCTGCTGCGGACTTTAAGCGAAAGCGAAAAAGAGCTATATAAACTAAAGTATATTGAAAATAAATCCCTGGACGAAATTTCACGGGAACTGAATATGACCTATCAGGCGGTAGCCAAGCGACTGTCACGACTACGGCAAAAGGTGAAGGAACTTATAACAGACCATTTTGAAGGAGATGACGACTTTTGAAAGCTTCATTAAAGCAAAACTTCATTACCAATGAAAATTTAAATGATGATATTTTCTACAACTCCTTAGCAGAAGAATTAAATAATATAATTGAAGAAGAATTAAGCAAAAATTATGAAGATATAAATGCAGAGCTTATTGACGATTGTTGTCTCGCTCTGAACGAAATATATGAGTTACAGAACGCTGAGTTCAAAAATTCCGAAAAAATAATAAATATAAACACAATAATCAAAAAACACAACCTTCAGAACAGAAAAAAATTTGTCGTTGCGGCGGCTTGTGCAGCTATTGCAGCCTTTACGGTAGGAACAACCATATTTACCCTCGGTAACAAAACGGTGGTCTTTGAAAGTGAACTTATAAAATCAGCGGTAGGAAAATTTGAAGATATTTTTAACCAAAAGGAGCCTGCTACTACAGAGCCAACTACGGCAGAAACCACGACTGTTTTAACCACTGAGCAAATTACCCAACAAACAACAAATCCAACTACAACTGAAGTTGTATTGGAAATAAGAAATATCACTCTTATTGCACCACCCGGGTTCTACAGTACCTTTACTTCACGGGATGAGATAAATCTCAATAATTTCTATATCTCTGTTAATTACGCAAACGGTGAAAAAGAGGTAGTACCAATTTCAGCGGGTAGCTACGAAATATGTAAACCTCAGGCGGACGGAACTACCGAAATAAAGGTTTATTATAAAGGCTTTACAATCTCGTATTATGTAACGGTTATACCCGAGGAAAAGTTGAATCCCGTTATAGTTACATCTATTTACGGAGCTTTTGAGAAAACATACACCGTAGATGATATGAGAGTTTTCGCTGTATTGAGCGACGGAAGCGAAAAGGAAATTCAGAAGAGCGATTGTACAATAACCACCGAGGAATTCTCGGACGGTGACGAAACGGGCGTTATTGTAACTGTAGAATATGAAAATTGCAGTTTTCAGTTTTTGAGTGAGTAGATTGGCGGCTATTATTAACCATCGTAAGGGTCGGATCTATCCGACCCGTGAGTAAGGAAAGACAGTCTTTCTGAACAATAAACTCAAAAGATGTAGGGATCTCTCGCGGTACGCATAGATGCGTACCTTACGGCAGTAGTCGGATATATTAAAATAAATACAAGGAGATAATGGTATGAAAAATATATTCAAAAAATCCGTATCAATATTTTTAACGGTGATGATGCTGTTATCAATAGCGCCAACGAGTGTCATAACCTACGTTAGTGCGGCGGATGCAATAACGTGGAATTTTGACGGCGAGAATCTGGTTGTAAACGGTTCGGGTGAATTATCATCCACATATACCGCAACCGAAGAATGGAAAAATATGCAGGATAAATGCGTGAATGTAACCATCGAGGGTGATGTTACAATTATTGGTGATAATGCATTCAAGGATTTTACCGCCATAAAAAAGGTTGACGTTATAAGCCAGATAACAAAGGTCGGTGAATATGCTTTTTCAGGTTGTACCGCACTGGTGGAAATTACCTTACCGGATTCTGTTACGGTAATTGACAGTTATGCTTTTTCGGGTTGTACAGCGTTAAAAGAATTTAGATTTCCGCAGAAATTAGTCAAGATTAATAAGTGGGCTTTCAAAGATTGTAATTGCTTTGATAACAAAGCGCTGGTTTTACCTGATACCCTGCAAAAGTTATCTTTAGGGGCTTTTTATGGTGCAGATATAACAAGCCTTACTGCGCCCTTTGTCGGTGTCGGTCCTATTGATTGGGAGGACTCGGGCGGAAAGGGCAGTGCTTCGGTCGGATATATGTTTGGCAACACCACATTTGCTAAATCATATCCTTGCCGTGATGGTGTTTATGGCGGATATTATTACATTCCTGTTTCCTTGAAGGAAGTTACAATAACCAAATTTATTTATGACCATAATTTTGAAAATGCTAAATATATTGAAAAAGTGACCGTCAAATCAACTGTAGAAGCAGAATGTTTGCCCACATCTTTTGCAAAGAATTGTAATGCACTCAAAGAATTAGTGATTGAAAATACTGATAATATAACCATGATTGGCAGCTCCGCCTTAGATTGTTGCTATGCTTTGGAGAGTTTTACCATTCCCCAGAATGTTACAGAAATCGGTTCAAGAGCCTTTGCTCTTTGCAGATTTAAAAGCATAGAAATTCCCGGCAAGGTTGAAACAATCGGCGCATACGCATTTTTTAAATGTGATAGTATTAAAAGCGTAGTAATTCCTGATAGTGTTACGTCAATAGGTGACTACGCCTTTTGTGGTTGTACAAATCTTAAAGACGTAAAATTCCCGAGTAAATTTTATTCAATTGGTGAAGGTGCTTTCGATGAAACTCAATACACAGGTACAGAGGCTGATTTTGTTATTACCGAAGACGGTGAACTTACAAAATACAGGGGAAACGATACTGAAGTAGTAGTGCCTGATAGTGTTACACGAATCGGTACGGTGTTTTCAGGAAACAAGGATATAACAAAGATAGTTCTTCCCAATGGTTTGTTGTATCTTGAAGAAGATGCTTTTAAGGGTTGCTCGGCTCTTACTGAGATTAAGCTACCAGATAACTTGGAATATATTTCAGAAAACTCATTTAATGGTTGCTCAAGTCTTACAGGAATTAATCTCCCTGATGGTTTGTCATATATTCCGGAAAATGCATTTTATGGTTGTTCAAGTCTTGATGAGATTATTATTCCCGATTCAGTTCTTGAAATCAGAACCAATGCATTTAACGGTTGCTGTAAAATTAAAGAACTTGTAGTTCCCGATACTGTTGAAACAATTCAGAGCAGAGCATTTGCCGGTATGTGTGGCTTGGAAAAGCTTACCGTTCCCTTTGTAGGCAAAAATCGTGATGTTGAAACCGATACATACGAGGCAATTATCGGTTATTGGTTTGATTTTGATACTACTTATCGTGAAGGGGCTTGTCATCATAGTACCCTTGAAAGTGTAACACAGGAATATGATCATGCTACAAGTCCTTATGATTATAGCAGCTTCAGAAAAACATATAAACCCCGCAATTTTAAAGACTTAACGGTAACAAGCGGTGTTCTCAGGTCTTATGCACTTGATGATTTCGGGCTTGAAATACTCAGTGTTGGCGAAAACGTTGAACTTATCGAGGAATATGCAGCATACAACTTGGGACTTACGGAATTGCATTTGCACGAGGACGCAAAATTCACCGAAATTCCTGATAACACCTTTAACAAGAACAGTATTACAAGTGTTACTATTCCAAAAAATGTAAAAAGAATAGGGGGGGCATTCAGTAATAATCAATTAACTGAAATTAATCTGAACGAGGGACTTGAGGTTATTGGTGACTATGCCTTCCAGGCTGCAAAAATCACTTCAATAGACCTGCCCGACAGCTTGGTTGAGATTGGGTTCCATTCCTTCTTTTGCTGTGCGAGACTTGAATATATTGAGTTCCCCAAGAATTTAAAAGAGATACACGGAGGTGCTTTCTGGAGGGCAGGACTTAAGGAGATTGTTTTCTCTGAAAGTATAACATATATCCAAGGTGCCGCATTCCATAGATGTCCCGTGAAAAAGATTGTAATACCCGAAAGCCTCTCGAACATAACCGAAGAAATATTCAAGGAATGCGAGGAGCTTGAGATAGTCGTAATCGGCGGAAAGGTTGAGGAAATCGGTTCCGTAGCTTTCGCTAACTGCACTTCTTTAGAAACAGTTGTTATTCCTGACAGCGTTACTTCCATAAGTGAAGATGCATTTATGGATTCTAACGAGGATATGGTTATTTACTGTAACGAGGGTTCATACGCCGAGGAATACGCAGTAAAAAATAACATTAAATATACAACACTCGTTCTCGATTCCGTTCCTAACCAGACCTATACAGGTAAAGAAATTAAACCCGAGGTCAAAGCAAAAGCCAACAACAGACCCCTGACTTTAAATACCGAGTATAAGCTAAGCTACAGTGATAATATCAATGTGGGTGTTGCAGGTATTACTGCAAGGGGACTGGGCGATTTTAAGCACCTTGTTGCTAAGGGTAAATTCAATATTTTAGCCTGTCAGTTGAAAAACATTGATGTAAAGTACGAAGACTTTACATACTATTCACCCAACGGTATCAAGATTGATTTAGTCCTTTATTTGGGTAACGATTTACTTACCGAGGGCGAGGACTACGAGATAATCGGTCTTGATAAGATAACGAGCGTAGGTACTTACAATATCGCGGTTAAGGGTAAAAATAATTTAAGCGGAACTAAAAATCTTACTCTTGATGTTTTACCGCGTAGTATTACCGAAACTAAGGTATCTTCAAAGGATGGTATTAAGGTAACTGATTCCCAATATACACTCGTTGATGGTGTTGATTACAGGGTTGAAAAACGCACCAACCAAAGTGGAGCTTTGGAAACCTATGTAGTTGGTGTGGGTAATTATACCGACGAAAAGCGTGTAAGCTCCACGGGTGACTCCTTTGAAACAAATATCTTATACAGAATACTTGCCCTTTTTGAAAAAATCTTTGAGGCTATACGCAATATTTTTAAATAAGCTTTACCAAAAATAAATGCAAGGAGATAATGGTATGGAAAATTCATTTAAAAAATCCTTATCAATATTCTTAACGGTGTTGATGCTCTTATCAATAGCACCAACAAGTGTCATAACCTACGTAAGTGCTGCAGACGCAATAACGTGGAGTTTTGATGGTGAGAATCTGATTGTAAGCGGTTCGGGTGAATTATCATCCACATATACCTCAACTGAAGAATGGAAAAATATGCAGGATAAATGCGTAAATGTTCTTGTTGAAGGCGATGTTACCATAATCGGTAAAAACGCATTTAAAGATTTTACCGCTATAAAAAAGCTTGAGGTTACAAGTCCCTTGATAACCGTGGATGAATACGCTTTTTACGGCTGTACTGCACTTGAGAAAATAACCTTACCCGATACACTTCTGACTATTGAACAGTATGCTTTCGCTGAGTGTTCATCAGTTAAAAGTTTTGAATTTCCGCAGAAGTTAAGAGAAATCAACGCGTGGGCATTCAAGAATTTTACCTGTTTTGACGGTAAACCCCTTGTTTTACCTGACTCCTTGAAAAAAGTATCTATCGGTGCATTCCACGGTGCGGATATTACAAGCCTTACAGCACCCTTGGTTGGTTACGGAGACTTTGGTAATATGGAGGATTCAAAAGGTAGTTACAATATCGGTACTATGTTCGGTACTGAGGAGTTTCCTAATACTTACAAGTGCGGTTATAGGGGGGATATATACAGTGAAATATATTATATTCCAAATTCACTTAAAGAGGTTATTATAACCAAGGAACTTTATTGGGAAAACTTCCAGAATACAAAAATGATTGAAAAAATCACCATAAAGGAAACCGTTGAAACTACCGGAATACCCTCGAAATTTGTAATGAATGCACAAGGACTCAAGGAACTTGTTATTGAGGATGCGGATAAAATTAAAAGCATAGGCAGCTCGGCATTTGAGGGTTGCTGTGCTTTGCAGAATTTCACAATTCCCAAAAACGTTACAAACATCTATTCCAGAGCTTTTGCTATGTGTGTTTTCGACAATATAGAGCTCCCCGAGACGGTAGAATTGATAGGTAGCTATGCATTTTTAAACTGTGTTAATATTACAAAAATTGTGCTTCCCGATAGTGTCAGCAAAATAGAGAATTATGCATTCAAGGGTTGTGTTAATCTTAAGGATGTAAAATTACCGAGTACGTATTATTGGATGGGAACGGGTGTGTTTGACGGTACTCAATACACGGGAACAGGTGATGATTTTATTATTACCGATGATGGTGCACTTGTACAGTATATGGGCGATGATACTGAGGTTATAGTACCCGAAGGTGTTACACGAATCGGTACGGCTTTTTCGGGAAGAAAGGATATAACAAAGATAGTTCTTCCCGACGGTCTATTGTATATTTCAAAAAATGCATTTAAGGATTGTTCGGGTCTTACGGAGATTATAATTCCCGACACCGTTCTCGAAATTGAATACAGAGCTTTTGACGGTTGCTCGAATATCAAAGAGCTTGTCATCCCCGACAGCGTAGTTAAAATTCATAATGAAGCATTTGCGGGTTTGTGTAAATTAGAAAAAATGACAGTGCCGTTCATTGGTGAAAGCCGTGATGTTCAAGGTGATACTAAAGAAGCTCTCATCGGTTATTGGTTCAGTAGGAATAGGTCCTATGAAAATCATAAATGTACCACCAATTGCGATTCCCACGGATACGGCTTTAAAGAAGTTAAACAGGGTTATAGCGACGGTTGGAAAGACTATTATTACCGTACTGCATGTAAACCATGCGCATTTGTTGAATTAACCGTAACCGATTCGGTTATCAGAGCCAATTCACTTAATGGGTTTGAATTAAAATCCTTAACCCTTGGCGAAAACGTTAAGGGGTTGGAAAAATATGCCGCAGATAAATCAGGAATTGAAGAATTACATATAGACGAAAATATAAAAATTACCGAAATTCCAGATTATGCGTTTGGTAACAGCAATCTTACAAGCGTAACAATTCCAAGCAGTATTAAAAAAATAGGTAAGGCATTTGTATGCAATAATTTTACAAAAAATAAACTCAGTCAAATTAATCTTAGTGAAGGTCTTGAGATTATCGATGGCTCTTTTGCCGGTGCTAAGATTACCTCAATAGACTTACCCGATAGCCTTATAGAAATCGGGAGAGAGTCCTTCTATAATTGCGGTGTGCTTGAGCGCGTTGTCTTTCCCAAAAACTTAACAACCATAGGTTGGGATGCCTTCTGGGCTTGTTTCTCACTTGAAGAAGTAGTTCTGAGCGAAAGTATTACGACTATTTACGGTGGTGCATTCTGTTGGTGTCCGATTAAAAAGGTTGTTGTTCCTGAAAGCCTTGTAAGCATTGTTGAAAACACCTTCAGCGATTGCGATAAACTTGAAATTGTAGTAATCGGTGGTAAGGTTGAGAAAATCGGAACGGAAGCCTTTAAGAACTGTGGCTCATTGGATACTGTTGTTATCCCTGACAGCGTTACCGCAATAAGTGACGATGCCTTTAAAAACGCCAATGAGGATATGGTTATTTACTGTAACGAAGGTTCTTATGCCGAGGAATACGCAATTCAGAACAATATTAAATATACAACCCTTGTTCTTGACTCAGTTCCTAATCAGACCTATACGGGGAAAGCCATTGAACCCCAAGTTAAAGCCAAAGCCAATAACCGACCCCTGACTTTAAACACTGAGTATAAGCTTAGCTATAGTGATAATATCAACGCGGGTGTTGCGAATATTGTTGCAAGGGGACTGGGTGATTTCAAACACCTTGTTGCTAAGGGTAAGTTCAATATTTTAGCCCGTCAGTTAAAGAGTGTTACGGTTAATTACAACGATTTTGCATACTATTCACCCAACGGCATTGAACCTGAAATATCACTTTATATCGGTGAAGATTTGCTTTGTGAAGGTGTGGATTATGAGATAATCGGTCTTGATAAGATAACGGGCGTAGGTACTTACAATATCGCGGTTAAGGGGACGGGGAACATAAGTGGAACCCACAATTTTACTTTAGATGTTTTACCGCGCAGCATTACTGAAACACGGGTTATTACAATCGGCGGTTTTAAAGTGACTGACTCCAAATATACTTTAGTTGAAGGTACTGATTACAGGCTCGAAACGCGTACAAGCGATAAGGGAAAAACGGAAGAATATATTGTCGGTATGGGTAATTATACTGATGAAAAGCGGATAAGCACGTCCGATAAGTCTTCAGATAATAACATTTTCGTGAAGTTGCTGGCTTTGCTCGAAAAACTGTTTTCTTCCATATTCGGTGTCTTTAAATGAAGTTAAGTTAATTGAAAAACCTACACTTTCCGTTCAGAGAGTGTAGGTTTTTTATCTGTTTTGTTCGATTAGCTCAAGAGCTATTTGTTGCAGTTCTTCAATTGAACTTATCAAGCCTATTCTTGCACGATAATTGGCGGCACCGTGAAGTCCCTTTGTGTACCAGGCGGCATGTTTTCTGGCTTCTCTGATACCTACCCGTTCGCCTTTGTATTCGCATATTTTTTCGATGTGCCTGAGCATTACAAGCATTTTTTGAGTAACGGGGGGGTCAGGTAAAATCGCTTCGTTGTTAAGATAGGCGTTGATTTCAGCAAATACCCATGGTCTGCCTAATGCACCTCTGCCCACCATTAACATATCACAGCCTGTATCTTCAAGCATTTTGGCGGCACTCTTACCGTCGGTGATATCGCCGTTTCCTATAACTGGTATGCTTACTGCTTCCTTTACAAGTCGGATTATATTGGTGTTAACAGGCGGTGCGTACATCTGGACTTTGGTTCTGCCGTGTACGGTTATGGCGGCGGCTCCTGCTTGCTCACAACGCTTGGCAAGCTCTACCGCATTAATTGTTGCTTCGTCCCATCCCGAACGCATTTTTACCGTTACGGGGACTGTGGAAACCTTAACCACCGCTTTCACAATCTGAGCCGCTGAAACGGGATTTTTCATAAGCAATGCGCCACCACCGGATGATGCAACTTTAGGTGCCGGACATCCCATATTTATGTCGATAAAATCGGGAGAGTATTCCAATGCTTTTTCAGCAGCTTTCGCCATTGTTTCGGGACAGTTTCCGAAAATCTGCGAACCGGAAGGTCGCTCTGAATCGGATATAGCCAAAAGTTCGGCACTCTTTCTGTCGCCGAGACTGATGCCTTTTGCGCTTGCCATTTCACCAACTGTGTACGCGGCGCCGTAACTGCGGCAAAGTTCTCTGAAAGCACGGTCAGCAACACCTGCCATAGGGGCAAGCGCAGCTTTGTCTGTTATGAGTAAATTGCCGATTTTCATTTTTCATACTCCCGTGAATGATTTCTTCGTTCAATAAAGAATACCACGATTCGGCTGACAATTCAAGTATAATAAATATATGAGTTTAAATAAATATTTAAAGATAAAAACACATCTCTATTATAAAATGTTGGCAATTTATTGTGATAAATCAGTAAGTTTAACAGTTTTTTTGCCTTATGTTTGTTAAAAGTGATAATATGAATTTCTTGACAAATGTGTTATAATTCAATCGTAAAGGTTTATACTTTTTTTATTTGGAGGAATCACTTATGAAGAAAAGCTTCAAAAAGTCTGTTGCTGTGCTTTTAGCAACATTAATGCTCCTTTCGGTTGTGGGCATTTTTGCTGTTGCAGCATCATACACACTTACTTTTGCTGCAGGTAACCACGGTAAAGAAAAAGATGTTACTTTTAAAATTACCGGTGAAAAAGGTGAGTACATCACCCTTCCCGGCGTAACATACACACGTGACGGTTATGTTCAGATCGGTTGGACTACATCTAAATCCAGTAGCGGTAGCACAACATCATCAACATATATCGGTGATGTGGGCGAGCTCTACAAAATTGACAGAAACAGAAGTCTTTATCCTTATTGGAAGGTTCTGTCTTATAATGTTACATTTGCTCCCGGTGCTGACGGTGTCGGCGTTGCTCAGACTGATGAAGTTGACTTTGGTAAAACAACAAACTTCCCCGGCGCTATTTTCACTCGTGACGGTTATATCCAGATCGGTTGGGCCTCAACGGAAGGTGGCGAGAAGGAGTATAACGTAACAGGTAAGACACCCAAGATTGAGGGCGATACAACATATTACCCTGTATGGGAAAAATGTGATTACTCTGTTGAAACAAATATTTCAAGCATCAACTTCGGTAATGTCTGCGTTGGCTACAGCGCACCCGCTGCTGAGTCCTTTGTTATCACAAACGTAGGTAATATGAATCTTGTGTATACATTACCTTCAACCCCCAATTACGATATTACCGTAACAAGTGGTTCTCTTAACCTTGCTAAAGGCCAATCGGTTACAATTACTGTTAAACCTTTGAATGGTCTTGTTAGCGGAGATTATTCAGCAAACCTTGTATTTGATTGCAATTATGATGTTTCTGATTTAGCTGTAGCAACAACTTTCGTAGTTAATGAACACAGCTTTGACAGATATGAATCAAACAATGACGCAACTTATGAAGCTGACGGTACAAAGAAAGCTGTTTGCAGTAATGGTTGCGGCGTAGAAGATATTGTTATTGATATCGGCAGTATGAAGGTTTATTCTGCAGATAACAATACAGTTGACGGTCTTCTCAGCGAGTACATTTACCACAAAACAATCCGTGTAACTGCATACGGTAGCGGTACAGATAATATTCAGGCAGACGGCTCAATTGCTGTTGGCACAAAGAGATTCCGTCCTGTTTCCTGGTATGTTAACGATGAATTCAACGGTGAATTCCAGGGTGACAACTACGATATCAACTTTGTTCATACTTCCTTCGGTGATTACACTCTTAAGATTAAGTATGTTGAAGAAGAGTTTGTTTGCGTAAACGAAGAAGATGGTACCTGTGAGTGGGTTGCTACAGGTGAAGAAGATGAAAAAGCTTTCGACTACTACGTTGGTCCTTCTGCAAAAGAAGAACAGGAAGTTGTAAGACCCAATATGATTCTTAGCATTATCTTCGGTCTTTTCTCAAAGCTTTTTGAACTTCTCTTTGGTTAATTAAATAATAATTTATAGAGCAGACGATGTTACATCGTCTGCTTTTTTTATGTTGAAACAAGTAATATTTGTGGTATAATTTATATCAGTAAATAACAGTAGGTGATATTATGTCAACTAAAATAGTAGTTGCAGGTGGCGGACACGGCGGTATTGCTGCTGCGGCACTTATGGCGAAAGCAGGACTGGATGTAACTGTATATGAGAAAAACAGTGCAAATAATATGGGGTATGACTGGACAGATATTTTTGCTCCTGATGCATTGGAATGTATCGGTTTGGATATGCCCGATGATGATTTATTTGAATATAAGACAGATATGACCTTTTATTCAACCAATGAGAAAACACCTATATATCAGGATGTACCCATTGATGAACGCGAAATAAAAATGGAGCGTAGTGATATATATAAGGTCATTATAGACCATGCAGTTTCCTGTGGTGTAAAATTTGAGTATAACTACATTGTTGAAGGGCCTATTACAGAAGGTACACGTGTAGTTGGTATAAAAACCGATAAGGGCGATGTTTATGCTGATCTTGTTATTGATGCCTGTGGTTGTGAGTCTGCTGTAAGAAGAAACCTTCCGAAAAATTGGCGAGTGCAGAAATCACCGCGACAGAATGAAAAATTCTATGTTTACAGGGCTTTTTATAATAAGGTTGATGGTTTTACGGCAGATGACAAATACAAAGTCTGCCTTTTGCCTGAAGGAAAGACCGGTATAGGCTGGGTTGCATCAGAAGATGAATATACGGATTTACTTATCGGGAGATTTATTCCCTTTGACCTGAAAGAAGCTCAACGTACCGCTGATGTTTTCAGAAAAAATAACCCCACTTTGGGTACAGAAATTGTTCGTGGCGGTCAATTTGTGCAGATTCCCGTTCGTCAGCCTTTATCAATTATGGTTTGTGACGGTTACGCAGCAATAGGTGACAGTGCGTTTATGACTGTTCCGATTATCGGCTCCGGTATTGCCAACTCGTTTAAAGCGGCAAAAATTCTTGCAGAAACTGTTATCGGGGATACTGCCCATGAATATTCGGCTAAGACATTGTGGGATTATCAGTATAGGTTCTATAAAGAACTGGGTGCAGGTCTTGCACCTTTGGCAGTGGTCAAATTGCTCTTGACTCAGCTTACTCCTGAACAGTTGGATTACATTTTTGATAACGGAATTCTTACATCTAAAGAAATGACAATTACCGCAAAAAGTACGGGGCTATGGGACTTTTTCCATTTATCACCGGATTTGCCAAAGCGCGGTTTGGCGGCAATTAAGGACAAAGAATTGGTAAAAGAACTGCTGTGGGTAGTTAAGAAAATTGCATTGGTTGTAACAACTTGTGCAAGAATTCCGAAAAAATATGACAGAGCCGCCGTTCTCGGTTGGGCTTGGAAATACGATCAGATTTTCAGATAATAAATAAAGGACTGTAAAAAACAAAAGTTTCGTTTTTTACAGTCCTTTTATACTTTTATTCGGGAAGCTTGCAAACATCAATCCATTGAGTAATATTTGAATATTGTTCTAATTCATCGGGCGTTAATTCAATGGCGCTGTTACTGCTTCCGCAAGCAGGAAAGACAGTTTCAAATCTTTTTAAGGATTCGTCAAGATAAACATCAACACCTTCATTGATGGCAAAGGGACAAACACCACCAACCCCGTGACCTATTTTTTCGGTGACTTCATCAAAAGATAACATTTTGGCTTTTGCACCGAAAAATGATTTGTATTTTTTATTGTCAATCTTTGCATCACCTGCGGTGACAATAAGAATGGGGGAGTTGTTAACGGAAAAGGACAATGTTTTGGCGATTCTGCATCCTTCGGTATTGAGTGCCCTTGCCGCAAGCTCAACAGTAGCACTTGACACAGGGAATTCCATTACCTTATCTTCCATATTGAATTGTTTGAAATATTCTTTAACTTTTTCAATTGACATACCAAACACCCCGAAGTTGATTGTTGGATATATGATACCACATCGGCAAAAGGAGTGCAATATAAAAAGTCGTAAGAGAATACTTTGCAAAAAGATACCAGTATTACCGGTTGCTTTATTTTGTGTTTTGTTTTGCGGTATTTATAGAGGCAATTAAAATACGGCGAATTGTACCGCATTGATTATACAACTCAGTGGCAGTTTCTCTGTTAAGAATTTCGGATTTTACAAATAATTCAATCCAATATTCTGTTTTATAACATTCTTTTAATGCAATCTGTAATTTAGAAACAAAGTCAGCTTTTCGTGAGCATAGTTTGCTTCACGAATATTTGCGCCTATAGATGTCGCACTTCGCTCTAACTGATTAACAAGAGAGTAATGTCCTTTTATTGTTTCGCACAATTTAATGATTTTTAGTGCAAAATCAGTTGAAAGTTCCCTGAGTTTAGATTCAGCTATAAATTTACCATCTCTGTCAAAGAATCTGATAACATAAAATTATAAATAGTCAAAGTGAAATATTGCTACGCAATATGAAATAATCCTGCGGATTGTGAAATAAAATTTGCCCACATTCGCGTAAGCGAATATTTCACATTTACGAAGCAAATATTTCACAACGAAGTTATTTCACTTGCCCGAATGGGCAATTTTCGTTGAAAAAAGCACCCTAACGGGTGTTTTTTCTGGTGGAGATGATGGGGGTCGATGGGCTCTGCCCATCGTTCGCTTTGCGAACACCCGATTGTGTTCGGCTTCGCCGAGTGGGGTTCGACTCCTACATACATAATCTTAACAAAAAATGATAGTCCAACCTAAAGCTGAACTATCATTTTGGTGGAGATGATGGGAGTCGAACCCATGTCCGAAAATCTATTCCCGAAACTTTCTACGAGCGTAGTTTATCTTTTGAAATTCCCTTGGATGAACGCCGATAAACAGGCTTTTATCTTCGGTAGCCCTTTAGACCGTGACAAAGTACAAGGCTCTCCTTTGTTCACGTGCACCGCTAAATGACGCTCTTATCCGGGTCGCGGTATTCCCGGTAAGAACGGCAGCTGACTTAAGCAGCTGCTAAAACTGTTTTATTATTGTCAGTTATTTTTAAAATTGCGATTTTTAAAGCGGTACCGCACCTCTGCTCGCTTATAACGGTTCAAAATCCCCGTCGAAATCCTTTCATCCCCATATTATTAATTCGTAATTCATAATGCGTAATTCGTAATTGTGCTTCGCATTTTATGTTTGTTGAGCTTGGTTTTGGTTATTGATGTCAATTAATTACGCATTGGATTATACATCAATATTTGTTGCGTTCTGCTAAACTACGCTCAATATTTCTCTGTGCATCGCGTTTTGCCTCAGTTTCACGTTTGTCGTAGTTCTTTTTACCTTTACAAAGTCCCACAAGCATTTTGGCTCTGCCTCTTTCGTTAAAATAAACCGAAAGGGGAATGAGAGCACACCCCTGTTGCTTAACTTCACCCATTAACTTCTTTATTTCTTTTTTATGCAAAAGAAGTCTTTTGGGGCGCATAGGGTCCTTGTTGAAACGGTTTCCCATTTCATAAGGTGAAATATGGACACCATTTGCAAGCATTTCTCCGTTAACTACATTACACCAGGCGTCCTTAAGATTGAGTTTGCCTGCACGCACTGATTTGATTTCCGTGCCGAAAAGCTCAATGCCTGCTTCGTATGTTTCAAGAACAAAGTAGTCATGGTATGCTTTTTTGTTCTGTGCAACGGTTTTATTTTCTTGTTTAGCCATAACTACTCCTTCTTTTAGTTTATAATTCGCTTCTGCCTGACAAGGCTCTCATAAGAGTCACATCATCGGCATATTCAATGTCTGCCCCTACGGGAATGCCATATGCAAGTCTTGTGACTTTTACTCCGAAGGGTTTAATAAGTTTGCTTATATACATAGCGGTTGTGTCGCCTTCAATAGTTGGATTGGTTGCCATAATGACTTCGGCAATATTTCCGTCAGAAACTCTCTCAATAAGATTTTTGATAGTCAATTGCTCGGGACCGATGCCGTTCATAGGCGATATAACGCCGTGCAAAACATGGTAAACACCATTGAATTCACGCATACGCTCCATAGCAAGAACATCGCGTGGTTCTTCTACAACGCATACGGTTGCGTGGTCGCGGTTTACGCTCTCGCACACCGGGCAAAGCTCGTTCTCAGTCAGATTGTGACAAAGGGCACAATGGTGTATTTTTGTATGAGCATCTATTATGGCGTTTGCGAATTCCTGCGCTTGTTCATCAGTTAAATCAAGCACGTGAAAAGCCATTCTTTGAGCAGTTTTTCTGCCGATTGAGGGTATTTTCTGAAACTGCTCAATAAGTTTTTCCAGTGCCGCTACATCGTATGCCATATCAGAAACCAAAGCCGGCAGGAAGATTGAGGCCGCTTGTTACGTTACCCATCTTCTGCTCCATTGTGTCAACTGCTTTGCGGATAGCTTCATTGGTAGCCGCAATTATCATATCAGAGAGAATCTCAACGTCATCGGGGTCAACAACTTCGGGTTGGATTTTAACTTCAAGAACCTCGTGTTTGCCGTTAACCTTTACTTCAACAGCACCGCCACCTGCACTTGCAGAATATTCAGCTTCTTCAACTTCTTGCTGAGTACGTGCCATTTCTGCCTGCATATCCTGAAATTTTTTAATCATAGCAGCCTGAGAGTTGCCGCCTTGGTTAGGGATTCTTGCTTTCATTCTATTTTACCATCCTTTTTGAGAATTTATTCTTCTATAAAGAAATCAATTTTATGTTTGTTGAGTTTATTAATAAATGTGTCAACGGGGTCTATGTTTTCATCGGCGGCAGGTGATGAGCCGTCATTATAAATCATAGGCTTCAGCTTTTCTCCCGTTGCACGCATAAGAGCTTCAGCGATTGAGTCTGCGTGTGTTTTTTGCTTGAACATCTGTGGGAAAGCTGTGTTTTTAGCTTTTATGAAAACAGTGTTTCCTGCTCTGAATGCAGACGAGCCGATTAGCATAGGGAATAAAGGCCTGTTGATTTTTGAAAGTTGATTCAAGGTGTTTTCCCAAGCGGCAAAAGGTACTGCGTTATCACTTTCTGTAACTATGCCTGTATCGATAGGTGCAGAAGATGTACAATGCGAAACGAGTTTCTTTTCTGCTTTGATTTCGTTGTCGGACTTCACCGCGAATTCAGGTTCGTTTGTTACAGGGGGCTCTTCGGGAAGCGGAATCTCGTCAGAATTATCAAATGAAGGCTCTTTGAGTTTTGTTTCAACCGGTGCTTGCTGCACAGGTTCTGCTTTAAGTTCCTTTGTTTCAATGGGTTTCTCTGTCTGAACGGAAATTCCGTTAGCTTTTAAAAGCATAAGCTGTGCTTCGAGTTCGTCAATACGGCGTATTACAGCCGCGTTATCGGTAGAAAGAGCGGGTGAGCACAATCGTATGAGTGCTGTTTCCGTCTGTGCTCTCTGATGGGCACTATATTTAAGCTGTGACGCTTCGCGGCAGAGAGTTTCCATAATATAAAGTACGCTGCCGTACGTTATTCCTTGTGCGATATCCTTGTAGCGGATGATTTCATCGGGAGTGCATACTATAAACTTCTCGGGCTTTTTGGTGGTTTTGGCAATCATAATGTTTCTGAAATGATTTACCAGTTCACTCATAAGCCTTTCCATATCACAGGATGAAGAATGTAAACGGTCAATAATATCAAGGATTTTTGAGCTGTCTTCATTGAGAAGGGCATCTGAAATTTCAAAAAGATAATCTTTGCCTAAAAGGCCTGCCGCATTACCAACGGTTTTTACTGTAATGGGCTCGTTGTAGCCTGCACATTGGTCAAGTATGGAAAGAGCATCTCGCAGAGCACCGTCTGAAACTCTGGCGATTAGCAATGCCGCTTCGTTGTCAAGTTCGAGCTTTTCATTTTCGGCAACCGTCATAAGTCTTGCGGCAATGTCTTCGGGCGGGATGCGCCTGAAGTCAAAACGCTGACATCTTGAAAGAATAGTTGCGGGAAGCTTCTGAACTTCCGTTGTTGCCAATATGAAAAGTACGTGAGCAGGGGGTTCTTCCAGCGTTTTTAACAATGCATTAAAGGCGCCGCCGGAAAGCATATGAACCTCGTCTATAATATAGACTCTGAATTTTGCGGCGGCAGGTGTGAAGTTCACTTCGTCGCGCAAATCACGGATGTTATCAACGCTGTTGTTACTTGCGGCGTCAATTTCTGTAACATCAAGGATTGAGCCGTCATCAATACCGCGGCAGATTTCACACTCGTTACAGGGGTTGCCGTTTACGGGGTTGAGACAGTTGACTGCTTTCGCAAGAATTTTTGCGCAGGTGGTTTTGCCGGTTCCGCGAGAACCAGTGAAAAGATATGCGTGTGAAAGGCGACCTGTGGCAATTTCGTTCATCAATGTCTCTGTGATATGTCCCTGACCTGAAACATCCGAGAAAACCTGCGGTCTCCACTTTCTGTATAGTGCTCTGTACAAAATCTCACCCCTTATGAAATGCAAAATTCCGGAACTGTGTTGGCATTGTAATTCGGAATTCGTAATGCTTAGTGCGTAATTATAGGGGAAACTGCGTTTCCGAATAGTATAATGCTATCGCATAAATTCAATATTATTGTGGCAGTAGGATTGCGAAGTTTTAAAATGTTTGGAAGCAACGCTTCCCCGACATTCCTTACTTCTCATTCCTGATTCCGCACTTTTTTTGCTTTGCAAACAAAAAACTTACGCTCCGCTCGGTCACACGACGAGCAGGCGGACTGTGGCGCACAGGACGGTCCGCTTAATGCTGCTCGGTTCCCCGCCTGACATGGTTCACGGTGCCCCGTCGCACAGGACCCACCCGTCGCATGACCGAATTGAGCGTAAGTAAAGTGTATATATTATATATTATTAATAAATAAAAATCAATAGAAAAGGTTAAAAATCAGCCTTCGTATTCATCTTCATTTTCCCAGTTGTGCCAAACACCCTGAATGTCATCGTTATCCTCAAACATTTCAAGCATCTTGCTCATGTTTTTCATATTGTCTTCGCCTTCAAGACGAGTATATGTCTGGGGAATGTATGCAGCTTCACTGCTTACGAATGTGTAGCCTTTAGCCTCGAGATCGCCTAAAACTGCACCTAAATCGTTTGCATCTGTACGGATTTCAAAGATTTCTTCATCATCTGTAATGAAATCAAGAGCGCCGCACTCAATAGCATCTTCCATTAATTTTTCTTCATCTACGCCTTCTTTTTCGATGATGATAACACCGAAATAGTCAAACATAAACATAACGCAACCTGATGTACCCATATTTCCGCCGTATTTATCGAAATAGTGGCGTACGTCGCCTGCGGTACGGTTACGGTTATCGGTAAGTGCTTTTACAACAACTGCGATACCTGCGGGGCCGTAGCCTTCGTAGATGATTTCTTCGTAGTTTGCGCCGTCGTTGGCACCGGCAGCCTTTTTTATAACACGTTCGATATTGTCGTTGGGAACATTGTTAGCCTTGGCCTTCTGGATAAGCTCTTTAAGCTTTGAGTTGCCTGCAGGGTCGGGACCGCCGTCACGAACGGCAATCATAATTTCTCTGCCGATTTTGGTGAAAACCTTTGCTCTTGCGCCGTCGGTCTTCTCTTTTTTTCTTTTTATTGTGCTCCATTTGGAATGTCCTGACATCTGAATTCTCCTTTGGATAAAACTATATAAATAACTGAGATATTTTATCATAGGAGTAGTTTTTTGTCAATGGTCTTAAACCCCATATTTATATGTTTAAAATTAAATATAGTACCAAAAATATCAATGGGTGAAATGATTTATGAAATTTAATAAAAAACTATGGAAACCTTTGCGCCGATATGGTAATATATTGTTTATTGACAACAATACAGAAAATATCGGATGTGGTAAAATGAAATATAATTTCAACAGCGAAATTCATTCTCAGGGTGTTGAACTTTGCAATATAACTGCGCAAGGTTTTAAATCTGCGTGTGTGACTATAAGTTTTGTTCTTCCCCTTGATGAAAATGCGGCGCATTATGCTCTGGTGCCCGGGATGTTGACCCGTTCATCCGAAAAATACCCTGATGTAACGTGCATTGAAAGAAAGCTTGCCCTTCTCTACGGTGCGGAGCTGGTTGCAGATATCACCAAAACAGGTGAAAATCAGATTTTGAAATTAGGCGTTTCGTGCATAGATGACCGCTTTGCATTTGACGGCGAAAGCATTACGGCAGAATGTAGTGAGTTGCTGTTTGAGCTTGTTTTCAGACCCTTGCTTGTAAACGGTGTTTTTGCACAGAAGGATGTTGAGAGCGAAAAGCGTCTTCTTTGTGAGAGGCTTGCCGCAGAGATAAGCGATAAAAGAGTGTATGCCAAAAATCGTTGTGAAGAAATTATGTTCAGTGACGAGACATACGGAATACATCGTTTGGGAACACAAAAAGATATTGAGACAATTACTCCCGAAAGTCTTTACGAAGCATATAAGAAGATTCTTTCAAGTGCCAAAATATGCGTGTGTGTAAGTGGTAAAACCGACTATCAGGCGGTAAAGAATACATTGGCGAAATATCTGGGATGTATTGAGCGTGATTTGGTTATGAGTGAAACCCTTTTCGTTGAAAGGGCAGAAGACGTAACGTATAAAAAAGAGTGCGAACCTGTAAAACAGGGCAAGCTTGTTATGGGCTTCCGTATGGGTATGCGTGATGCGGACGATAACTATGCTGCGCGCAGAGTTATGGTCGATATTTTCGGTGGCAGTCCGCACTCTAAGCTGTTTACCGTTGTTCGTGAAAAAATGAGTCTTTGCTATTATTGCTCTGCTCGTTTAATAAGAGCAAAAGGTGTTATGTTTGTGCAGAGCGGTATTGAAAGTTATAATGAAGAAAAAGCTACTGAAGCAATACTTCAGCAGCTTGAAGATATTAAAAAAGGTAATTTTACAGACAGCGACATCGAAGCATCGGTAAAAGCCTTGGAAGACAGCTTCAAAAGTGTTTCCGACAGTCCCGAGACGTTGGACTCATGGTTTATGTCACAATGCGTTTCGGGTGAATACAAATACCCGGAAGATTTTATTGATGAATTTAAAAAGGTTACACGCGCGGATATTATAAGAGCTGCCGAAGACGTAACACTTGATACAATATTTATGCTTGAAGGAACAGCGGAAGGCGGTGAAACCGATGAGTGAAAATAAAATAAAATATATTGAAAACAATGTTCTTGAAGAAGGTTATTATTCAATAGAACACAAATCGGGATTGCAGATTTTCGTTTATCCGAAGGATGATTATGCATCTACCTACGCAGTTTTCGGCACAAAGTACGGCTCTATTGATACCCGTTTTAAAAGAAGTGACAGAGAGAATTTTACGGAAATTCCTGCAGGTACTGCTCATTTTCTGGAGCACAAGCTTTTTGAAAGTGAAGAACTTGATGCATTCCAGCGTTACGCTAAAACAGGTGCTTCTGCCAATGCATATACAAGTTTTGACAGAACGTGCTATCTGTTTACGTGTACGGGCAATTTCAAGGAGAATTTTGAAATTCTTCTCGATTTTGTACGACACCCTTATTTTACGGAAGAAACAGTAAAAAAAGAGCAGGGTATAATCGGTCAGGAGATTGATATGTACAAGGATTCGCCGGAATGGGAATGTCTTTTTAATCTTCTTGATGCCATGTACGTCAATCACCCTGTAAAGATAGATATAGCAGGCACAAAGCAGTCTATTTCTGAAATAACGGCGGAGATGCTTTTTGCTTGTTATGATACATTCTATAATCTTTCTAATATGGCACTTGCGGTTTCCGGTAATACAACCGTTGAAGAAGTTCTCGGGGTTGCCGACAGACTTCTTACAAAGGATGAAGAGGTGACTGTGGAAAGAGCCTTTCTTGATGAGCCGGCTGAAATTGTAAAGGATTATGTTGAAGAAAATCTTCCTGTTGCAACGCCTGTTTTCGCTTTCGGATACAAGGAGAGTCATGATGCACCTGAAAGAACCTTGCAGGAAGAAATTGCAATGTCATTAATTCTTGATATTGTTGCAGGGCAGATGTCACCGTTGTATAAAGAGCTTCTTGATGACGGTCTTGTGAACAATACGTTCTCAACAGAGTATTTCCACGGATATAATTATGCCGCTCCGCTTTTTTCGGGTGAGTCAGTGAATCCCCGTGAAGTTGCTGCACGAATTAAAAAAGCAATTGGGGCGTTGAAAGACAGTCTTATAACCACAGAACAGTTTGAAACCGTTCGTAAAAAACAGTACGGTAAAACGGTAAGGGCGTTTTCTGATGTGGATACCCTTGCCAACGGTCTCGTTGTATCGCATTTTGTCAACGAAGAATTGTTTTCGGAATTTGAAGTTATAAAAGACCTTGACCTTGATTTTGTTAATAATTTGCTTGTTAGATCATTTAATGAAAACACGGCGGTGCTTTCCGTTGTGTGTCAGAAACAGGATAACTGAAACGGCCTTTAGGTCGTTATAGCCGTGGTAAGTTGATCCTCGTCCGGTTTTGAAAGGCGAATTTTGCACTAACGGCGTCAAAACTCTTGAAATATGACAGTGTTCCTGCGAGTTTTTCTTTGTTATTGCAAAAATTTTTGCCTTACAAAACTGCAGGCACCCGGAATGTAAAGATTTTGGTGCATCGGGGTGTTTCTTTGGTGCAGACATACAGACATATGTCAAGACGAAAAAGCCTTGATGTGCCGAAAGATTAAAATTTTAGGCGTACGGGATTCGACTCCGTACGGCTATACATAGGAGTGTTTTATTTGGAATGGTTTGCTGACAGTGCACAGGTTGTATTCGGCGGTATAGATAAAGTTTTTGATGTTTCATCTGTTTTCTGTGAGTTTTATATCGGTTCGGAATTTGTGCAGATAAGGTGGTATGGTGTTATAATTGCGTTAGGGTTCACGCTGGCGGCACTTTTTGGCGGTCGCATAGCATACACCTGGCGGATAAGCTTATCAAAAATGGTCGATGTGCTTATCTACGGCTCCCTTGGCGGTATTATAGGGGCAAGAGCCTACTACGTTATATTTGAGTGGGACTATTACAGTGAGCATTTAGGCGAGATTATTGCGATATGGAACGGTGGACTTGCCATATACGGCGGTATTATAGGCGGGATTATTGCAGGATATATAACCAGTAAGGTTTTGAAACTGAATTTCCTTAATCTTTTAGACCTTGTGGGTATGAGCCTTCTTATAGGTCAGGGGATAGGAAGATGGGGCAATTACGCCAACCAAGAGGCGTTCGGTACTTTTACAAACGGTGATTACGGTATGATGAGCGATAAAATAGTCAGGTACATTTCCCGTAATCCTTCAAAATTCGGGCTTGAAGGTGTTTCTGATGTGGCTGCTCATATTGAAGAAAACAAGCTTTTCGTTCATCCCACGTTTTTCTATGAGTTTGCATCTTGTATGCTTGGATTTCTGGTCTTATACATCATTCTTAAAAAATTCAGAAAATTCAGCGGTCAGTTATTCTTGTGTTACGGCATATGGTACGGAACTGAAAGGGCAATAGTTGAAGGCTTGAGAACAGACAGTCTTTATATAGGTAATACAGATCTCAGAGTGTCGCAGGTGCTTTCTGTTGCAATTGCCGCAGTATGTCTTGTAATACTTGTTATAAATCTAATAAGAGTAAAAAAGAATCCTAAGCCCATTGAGGGTGTGGATTATTTTCCTGAGGGTTCTGCGAAAACTCTGAAGGAAAGAAAAGCCGAAAGAACCGCAAGGCTTGCGGAAACAGCGGCATCAAAAACAGAAAAGGATGTTGAAAATGGCTGAAATTATAAGCGGTAAAGTCGTTTCAGCGGCAAAACGTGAAGAAATCAAAAATCGTGTTAAACAACTTAACGCAAACGGTAAACAGGTGGGTCTTGCGGTTATTATCGTCGGTAACAACAGTGCATCAAGAGTGTACGTAAATAATAAGAAAAAAGCCTGTGAAGAAGTGGGTATCAACTCTTATGAATATGCTTTGCCCGAAGAAACAACACAGGAAGAGCTTCTGTCATTGATTGCGCAACTCAATAAGGATGAAAAAGTCAACGGCATACTTTGTCAGTTGCCATTGCCCGGACATATCGATGAACAAGCGGTTATCAATAACATCGACCCTTCAAAAGACGTTGATGCTTTCCATCCCTTTAACGTGGGTCACATAATGATAGGGGATTACACATTCCTGCCGTGTACTCCGGCAGGTATTATGGAAATGCTGAAGTTCTATAATATAAGTGTAAAGGGTAAAAAATGTGTTGTTATAGGAAGAAGCAATATTGTTGGTAAACCTATGGCTATGCTCCTTCTTAAGGAGAACGGTACCGTTGAAATCTGCCATTCAAGAACAGAAAATCTTAAGACCGAAACCTTAAGTGCAGATATTCTTGTTGCCGCCGTAGGTAAGGCTGATTTCGTAACTGCAGATATGGTTAAAGAAGGCGCGGTAGTTATTGATGTTGGTATGAACAGAAATGCAGATGGTAAGCTTTGCGGCGATGTTTGCTATGCAGAAGTTGAAAAGGTAGCATCGTTTATAACCCCTGTTCCCGGAGGAGTTGGACCTATGACTATTACCATGCTCCTTGAAAATACCGTAAGAGCAGTTGAATAATTCTGTAAGAATTTAATTATTTTTTTAAATCAAATGGCATTATTAACATAAAAACGAAGGAATTTTTGTTAGGTTTTAATGATTGAAAACACCCTTATTGGCAGACAGATTGCTTGACAATAAAGGGTGTTTATATTATAATAATTCTATCTGTAAAGTGGATTATCACTTATCTTTTTTACGGTAAAAAGTACATTTTTGAAGGGATGCGTGTTTTATGACAGCATGTAAGAAACCCCTCTGTGGCATACTTGCGTTTATTCTTGTATTCGTATTTATTGCCGCAGTGCCTGTTTCGGTTTTTGCAGAAGATGGCGAAGAAGTTACATTTTCAGCAACCGAAATCGAAAAAAACAAAAAACTCGACGAGAAAACAGGTCTTGAGTATCTTGAAACCGCTGACGGTTCGTCACTCCAGATTGTTGGCTATCAGGGTAAAGATACGGAAGTAAAAATACCTTCCAGTATTGATAGTCTCAGTATTATTGCAATCGGCTCATATGCCTTTGCCGGCAATACAACAATCGAAGTTGTTAAACTCCCCAACGACGTTACCGAATTGGGCGAAGGTGCATTTAAAGGTTGTACTTCTCTTAAAGAGTTAAAGAAGGATGATTCTCTTTCCAAAATCGGTGTATCTGCTTTTGAAGGATGTACATCTTTGGAAGAATATGAGATTTCTGACGCAGTAACAGATATCCCTGCAAGATGTTTTGCGGGCTGTACTTCACTTGCAGAGCTCAAAGTTCACAAGAACATTAAGAATGTTGCAAAGGATGCTTTTGTAGATACTGCTTGGGAAAACGCTAAAGAAGACGGCGGTCTTGCTTTCGGCAGAGTTATGTATTCATATAAAGGTAATCTCAAAAACATTGAAATTCCAAAAGGTGTTTCCATAATAGAAGATTATGCATTTCTCGGTAACACAGACCTTGAAAAGCTTACATTCGGTCCTGACGTTGAAGAAATCGGTCTTTACGCTTTCCAGAACTGTGTAAACCTTAAAGAGGTTGTTATTGATGATGCAATGGGTATCGTTAGTGCCGGTGCTTTCAAGGGCTGTAAATCCCTTAAGTCAATCGACTTTTCAGAAGCAACACTTGCAACTATCGGTTACGAGAGTTTTGCAGATTGTACTTCTCTTGCGGAAGTAGGCACATCAGAAACTCTTTCTGAAATCGGTGACTATGCTTTCGCTAACACACAGGTTAAAACCCTTAAGCTTTATAAGAACGTTAACTCTATTACTGCAGATGCTTTTGCAGGTGTAAAAACACTTGAAGGCATTGAGGTTGTTGACAATAATAAAACTTTCTCTGCGGTTGACGGCGTTCTTTATAATAAAAAGGGAACATCAATCATAGTATATCCTTCTGCTAAAAAGGGTGCTTTTGAAATTCCGCAGGGTGTTGAATCTGTTTCTGACAGAGCCTTTAAGGATTCTGTAGTTACAGATGTTACCGTTGCTGATGATGCGGCTCTTAATTATATCGGTGTTTCAGCATTTGAAAATTCAGGTATTACTTCAATTGAAATCCCTGCAAACGTTTCAAAAATCAACAGTGCTGCATTTAAAAATGCAACTAAACTTTCAAAAATTGTATTTAACGAAGGTCTTACATATATCTGTGCTTCTGCTTTCGAAGGATGCACGGCACTCAAGGCTGTTGAAGTTCCTGCAACTGTTCAGACAATTGCGGCAGGCGCATTCAGAAATGCAGGTCTTACAAGTGTTAAAACCGGTGATGGTGTAGCGCAGATTGCCGCAGAAGCATTCGCAGGTAACAAAGACCTTGCAGATGTTGTACTCGGCTCAAACGTTGCAAAAATCGGTAAAGATGCTTTTAAAGATTGTGTAGCACTCAAGAAGATTGCTCTCCCTGCGTCAGTGGTTGATTTCAGTGCTGCAGCTTTCAGCGGTTGTACCGCTCTTAACTCAATTGTTATTGATAGCAAAAACGCTGTTTATAAATCAAACGGTGCGTCAGTTTACACTGCTGATGGTGAAAAGCTTGTTGTTGCAGGTAATGCAAAATCAACAACAGTCGCTATCGCAGAAGGTACAAAGGTAATTGCGGCTAACGCTTTCGACCTTGCAGTTAACACAGCTGCAATCACTTTCCCAAAATCACTTGTTAACGTTGAAGGAAACGCTCTTGATGTTACTGCATGGTATGCTGCTAATGATGGAGTTATCGTTGCAGGCAGCGTTCTTTACAAAGTTAAAGGCGGCGTGGCTGACCTTATTGTTCCGGAAGGCGTTAAAACAATTGCTGATGGCGCAGTCAAAAACTCGGCAGTAAAAACAGTAATCCTTCCTTCTACACTTAAAGAGATCGGAAAATCTGCTTTTGAAGGCTCAAGCATTGCATCTATTGTTATTCCTGACAGCGTAACAAAGATTGCAACAGCTGCATTTAAAAATATTACAACGCTTAAAAAAGTTAAATTATCTGCAAACCTTGAAACATTAGGCACAGGCGCATTTAACGGTTGTAAAGCTCTTATTGAAGCTTCAATTCCCGAAAAAGTGAAGGTTCTTTCTGCGGACGCATTTGCAGGTTGTGAAGCACTTGCTAAAGTTGAACTCGGTGCAGTTGAAGAAATTGAACAGTACGCATTTGAAGGTTGTACTGCATTGACTGAGATTACGCTTCCTGCAACAGTTGCAGTTTGTGAAGCATTAGCATTTGAAGGTTGTACTGCCCTTGAGAAAATTGCAGTTGACAAGGCTAATGAGGTTTACAGTGCTACTGAAGACGGTGTTGTTCTTGCCGCAAATGCTGAAGGCGAATTTGATACAATCGCCATCTATCCTGCAGGTAAGAAAGGCGCTTACGCAGTCCCCGAGAACGTAAAACATATCGCAGACAAGGCTTTCTATAACTGCGATGCTCTTACAGAGATTACCTTTGCAGAAGGTTTTGACAGTATCGGCGCTGAAGCATTCTTTGATTGTGATAATATTACAAGTGTTGCTATGCCTGATAGTGCAAGAAATATCGGCGACCTCGCTTTTGCATCTTGTGACAATCTCCGTTATTTCGGTGTTGTAAATAACCTTACAGTTTACCAAGATAACACATTTGAAGGTTGTTACTATTTCAACTATGATTCAGTTGATATTGATGTTGAAGATAACTACGGTGCTATCATCGGTATTATCATAGGTGTATTTGCTGTAATCGGTATTGTTTGGTACATTGTTTACAACAAAAAACAGAAAAAAATCCAGAAAGAAATTCTTGAGAAAAATGCTATTGCAGAAGAGCTTGCTGCAATGAAAGCAAAAGAAGCAGAGAAAGCTGAAGAAGAAACTGTCTGATGATAATTTTAAACCCCTTGTTTCGGCAAGGGGTTTTGTTTTTTTCTGTGAGCTTCCGAAAAAATAACCCCCGCAATTATCATTGCGGGGGTTGACTGTTTTTTGTTAAACACCTGAATATGCGGAGAAACCGCCGTCAACAGGGATAATAACACCTGTAACGAATTTTGAATAAGTTTCATCGCTAAGGAAAAGTAATGTTCCCGTAAGGTCCTCGGGTACACCGAAACGACCTAAGGGGGTGTGACCGATTATCTTTTCGCTTCTGGGGGTGTATGAGCCGTCTTCATTATAGAGAAGGGCTTTGTTCTGATTTGTGGAGAAGAAACCGGGAGCAATAGCATTAACGCGAAGACCAACCTCGGAGAAGTGCACTGCCATAAACTGTGTGAAGTTTGAAATAGCGGCTTTTGCAGCAGAGTATGCGGGGATCTTGGTAAGGGGTTTGTAAGAATTCATTGATGAGATGTTGATGATAGTGGCGTTTTCGTTACCAACCATATCTTTTGCAAAAACCTGAGTTGTGAGAAGTGTACCGAGGAAGTTGAGATTGAAAACAAACTCAATACCCTTGGGGTCAAGGTCAAAGAAGGTTTTTACATCTTCTGTTGCGTCAAGGTCGCAAAGCTCAAATTTTTCTTTTGTGGTATTTCCGCTCGGATGGTTACCGCCCGCACCGTTAATAAGGATATCACATTTGCCTATTTTAGCGTTGATCTCGTCTCGTGCGGCTTGGAGACTTTCTTTTTCGAGTACGTTGCAAGCAACGCCTATAGCTTCAAAACCTTCTGCTACTATTTCGTCAGCAACCTTCTGTGCTGCATCTAGTCTCAAATCAAGAACTGCAACTTTAACACCTTGTCTTGCAAGGTCTTTTGCAAAACCGCCGCAAAGAACACCGCCACCGCCTGTAACAACGGCAACTCTGCCTTTAAGATTTGAATGATTAAACATTTTAAACACTCCTTTAATTTATAGTATGTAGTATTATTTATTTCTTATTGTAACATTGTTGAGATTTGCTTTTTCAAGACAGACATCGAGAGCATCTGCCGCGGCATCGAAAGCGGCACGGTTAGTCGGGTATGTGTAGTCATCTTTTAACTTGTCTGCGGTTCCGCCTTCTCCTTCAAGGTCTTTAAGACCGTCAAACACCTTAAGGTGCGGTTCAAGTGTAAGGAAGTGGTCGCCGTCTTTATCTTTTGTGAATCTTTCAAGGAGTTCAACTATATGACCGTCACCAAGTCCCGCAGGACGAACTTTGCCACCTTCATAAAGACAATCTTTAATGTGGAAATAGTCAATATAATCTTTGAGAAGCTCGTATGCAGGTAAAATCTGTTCTCCGCATTGAATGAAGTTTGAAGGATCAAAAATACCTTTGATTTTGCCGTCAAAAGCTTTGTAGATATCAAGGCAACGCTCGGCAATATCTCCGTAAATATCTTTTTCGTTTTCGTGGCAACACCAAATGCCGTTTTCAAGTGAATAAGAACACATTTTATCGAGTCTTTCAAAAACTTCATCGCGGTATTCCTCAAGGCTTTGACCTTTTGTGAAGAAGAAGCTGAACATTCTGATGCGCTCTGTGCCCAGAATATTTGCAACTTCGACACAGTTTTTGAAGTCATCAAAATGAGGTGCGAAATCATCAGTAATTTCAATTTTACCGTAGTGAGAACCGATTGCGGAAACACCGATACCGTTATCATCAAGGATTTTTTTTAGCTCCTTTGCCTGTTCAGCGGTGTATAGTGAAATATTGCCGTGGTCAAGACCGCGGGGTTCAATATGGGTCATACCATGTGCTTTAAGAGCATCTATCTGTTCTTTAATTCCGCCGCCGGCTTCATCTGCAAAGGCGGAAAGATGGAATGAAATAGCCATAAAATATGTTCTCCTTTTAATTTAAAAATATTTGCTTATTCTTTTTTATATATTTTGCGCAAAGTCTGCAGAATTCATCGGAATTATATGTTTTTTTAAAAAGTTCGTCTGCTTTGCCGATAACGGCGTAATCAACAGAAGCTTCGCTATCGGGGTCATACATAGAACACAAGGGTGCTATGATTTCAAGATATTTATCAGCGCCGACTGCCACCAATGCATCGGGCAAAACGGGCAAAAGAGGTGCGCCGTTGTTTTTGAAGAAAGCGGACAGACTGTTTTTCGCATCTTCATCAAAATACTCGAGAGTATAGATGAACTTCTTTTCTGTAGGCAAATATTCAAAAGCTTCGTTCATATTTGCTGCATTTTCCAGAAAAACCTGTATATTCATTGCAACGCCGTGTAAAAGCTCAGTTTCATCGGTTTCATTAATTTTTTCATCTGTTAAAACAGTGAAATTCTGCCTTAAATCATAATCACGTTTCCAAACAGCACCTTCGCGCTTCATTCTTTCGCGTCTTTCGCGTGATGCGGAAAGCGCTTTATACCAGGCAAAAATCGCACCTGCTATTGCTACTATAAGGATTAACCATAAATACCATTTAACGCCCCAAAGCATAAAATCACTCCTGTAAAGTTCTGTAAATGTCGCTCTTTTTCAGACCTGTGGTTTTGGCAATTTCTTTGGATGCTTCATTTTTGGACATTCCTTCGGAAATGAGCTTCAATGCCATTTCTCTTGCCGTTTCGAGCGTGATTTCTTCTTCCTGTTCATCAGGCTTGCCTTCGATTATAAGCACGTATTCGCCTTTAGGGCTCACTTCTCTGTATTTTTTTGCTGCTTCAAAAAGTGTAGTGCGCTCAACGTTTTCATAAATCTTGGTGAGTTCTTTTACCAAAGCGATTTTACGATCACCGAAATATTCCGCCATATCCTCAAGAGTAGAAGGGAGCTTGTGTGGTGCTTCGTAAAAAATCATTGTGCGCTTTTCGTTGACAAGCTCCAGAAGGTGCTCGCGACGATTTTGCCTGGCTTTTGTAAGAAAGCCTTCAAATGTGAATCTTCCCGAGGGCATACCCGAAACTGCCAGCGCGGTAACAAAAGCACAGGGACCGGGTACTGCACAGACTTTAATGTTGTTTTCGTGGCAAAGTGCTGTTAAGTCTTCGCCGGGGTCAGAGATAATCGGCATACCTGCATCTGAAACAAGTGCGCAATTTTCACCATTTAATATCCGGTTGATTATTGTGCCGCCGCGCTCGGTGCGGTTGTGCTCGTAGTAACTTATCATCGGCTTCTTTATACCGAAGTGGTTAAGGAGCTTGATTGTAACGCGCGTATCTTCGGCGGCAATGAAATCACAGGATGAAAGCACTTCTACGGCACGGGGAGAAAAATCACCTAAATTGCCTATCGGTGTTCCTACAATATAGAGTATTCCTGCCATTATAATATATTTCCTTCCTTATCAAAAAGGGGAAGTCTTTCCAAATAAATAATATCCTTGCGGTCTGCGGCATCGCCTTCGGCAAGTATTGTCATATTACCTGCAATTTCTGCTTCTGCCTTTTTTACGAGTGTCTGCACGGCTTTGAGAGATTCGCCGAGAGATATAACATCATCAACTATAAGAACTTTTTTACCCTTCATTTGTTCAGCTTCCGCAGTATCAAGATAAAGGTGCTGTTCGCCTTCGGTGGTTATTGAATTTACAATAACGTCAAATACACCTGTCATATAAAGCTTCGGCTTTTTACGTGCAACAAAATATTTTTTACCGCTTTGGCGTGACATTTCGTGTGCAAGCGGGATACCCTTTGCCTCCGCGGTGATTATGTAATCAAACTCAGGAGCTTTTTTCAGAAGCTCTTCGGCACAGGCTACGGTGAGCTCTGCATCGCCGAAAATAACAAATGCCGCTATTTTTAAATCATCATTTAATCGGCAAAGAGGAAGGTTTCTGTCAAGCCCTGCAATTTTCATTGAATGATACATAAATATTACTCCTTTTATGCATAAATTACATCTATTATAATTATATTACACCCATAAAAAAAGTCAAGGAAAATGATGTTGAAAAGTGTCGTATGATTATAGTATAATAAGCCTGTAATCAGCTTTTGTAAGTGGGGTGAAAAAATGCATATACCGCAATGTGAAACTAAGGATATTGAAATTCTGACTTTTGAGAATGCTTTGAAAACGGAAGCGGACGGCTCTTTTGAGTATGACAGGGAAAAGTGGCTTTACGTTCCGAACGCTTATACGGAGTACCGTTATATTTTAGGCACAAGGGGAAAAAATCCACTTATCTGTATAGGCATCAATCCGTCAACAGCAAAACCGGATGACCTTGATAATACCTTGAAATCTGTTGAAAGAACAGCGCATTTTAACGGGTATGACAGTTTTATAATGTTTAACGTTTACGCTCAGAGAGCCACTAATCCAAAGGATATGGATGGTTGCTTCAATGAGTGTTTACATAAAGAAAATATGGCAGCTTTCAGGTATATAATGGAGTCTTACGGTGAAGGTAATACTCCCGCAATATGGGCGGCTTGGGGTACCATAATCGAAAAAAGACCGTACCTTATTCCCTGTGTTTCTGATATGATTAAAATAGGTAATGAATACGGCGCTCAATGGTTTACTGTGGGCAAACGCTCCGTTAAAGGTCATCCGCATCATCCGTTGTATCTTAAAAACGGAAGTGTTACGGAACTGTTTGATGTGAGTGAGTACATAAAGAGTCTTGTGTAATTGACATTAATCGATTAACTATGATATAATAACAAAATATTTTTATTGTAAAGGAATGAAAGTTTTGCCTATTACAAATTATCTTGTTAATAACGCAAAAAACTACAAGGACGAGGTTGCGCTTGTAGAGATTAACCCTGAAGTTCAGGAACAGAGCCGCAAGACATGGCGTGAATATGAGCTTATGCAACCCGACCCGTTGAATGCAGGCAGGAGCCAGATTACCTGGGGCGAGTTTGATAAACGAGCTAACCGATTTGCTAACCTTTTGCTTTCAAGGGGCATCAAAAAGGGTGACAGGGTTGCCATTCTTCTTATGAACAGCATCGAGTGGCTTCCCATATATTTCGGTATTCTTAAGACAGGTGCTCTTGCAGTGCCCCTTAACTATCGTTATACTGCAGATGAAATTAAGTATTGTCTTAAGCTTTCCGATAGTGATGTGCTTGTTTTCGGACCCGAGTTTACAGGCCGTGTTGAAGAAATCTGTCATAGAATTCCCGACGTAAAATACACTTTTTATGTAGGGGAGGATTGCCCTACGTTTGCGGAAAGCTACGACAGACTTGTTACATACTGTTCATCTCGTGACCCGGGGATTACGCTTACCGATGACGATGAAGCTGCAGTTTATTTCTCATCGGGTACAACAGGCTTCCCGAAGGCTATTCTTCACGCTCACAGGAGCCTTGTTCATGCGGCAAAAACAGAGCAAGCTCATCATTCACAGGGGAGAGACGACGTTTTTCTCTGCATACCGCCTCTTTATCATACAGGCGCTAAAATGCATTGGTTCGGTTCACTTGTTGCAGGCAGTAAAGCGGTAATTCTCAAAGGAACAAAGCCGAAGTGGATAATTGAAGCGGCGAGCCGTGAGCTTTGCACCATCGTGTGGCTTCTTGTTCCGTGGGCTCAGGATATTCTTGATGCCATTGACAGGGGCGATATAGACCTGTCTGATTATGAACTTTCACAATGGAGACTTATGCACATCGGCGCACAGCCTGTTCCGCCAAGTCTTATTAAGCGTTGGCTCAATATTTTCCCCCATCATCAGTATGATACAAACTACGGCTTGAGTGAGTCCATAGGACCCGGTTGTGTGCATCTCGGTGTTGAGAATGTGCATAAGGTAGGCGCTATCGGTAAAGCGGGCTACGGCTGGGAAGTTAAGATAGTTGACGAAAAGGGAGAAACCGTTTTACGTGGTGAAGTTGGTGAGCTTGCTGTTAAGGGTCCCGGCGTTATGACTTGTTATTATAAAGATGAAAAAGTGACTGCCGAAGTATTAAAAGACGGATGGCTTCATACGGGAGATATGGCGCAGGAAGACGAAGATGGTTTTATTTTCCTTGTTGACCGCAAGAAAGATGTTATTATTTCAGGCGGTGAAAATCTTTATCCAGTTCAGATTGAAGATTTCCTTCGCAAGCACGACGCAATAAAAGATGTTGCTGTTATAGGTCTTCCGGATGCTCGTCTTGGTGAAATTGCAACAGCGATTATTGAAGTTAAAGACGGTGAAGCTCTTACAGAAGATGATGTGAATGACTTCTGCTATGATTTGCCGCGTTATAAACGTCCGCGTAAGATAATTTTTGCCGATGTTCCCAGAAATCCCACGGGAAAAATCGAAAAACCGAAACTCCGTGAGATTTACTGCGGCGAAAGCGTAGTTGCATCACAGAATGAAATCAATAAATAATTTCAAAGAGGTATATATAAATGAAAAAACTTTTATTGGGTAATGAGGCAGTTGCCCGCGGTCTTTATGAAGCGGGGTGCCGTGTAGCATCAAGTTATCCCGGTACACCAAGTACCGAAGTTACCGAATGCATAGCTAAATATGATGAAATTACAAGCGAATGGGCACCTAATGAAAAGGTTGCCTGTGAAGTTGCTTTTGGTGCGGCGGTTGCAGGTGCACGTTCTTTCTGCGCTATGAAGCATGTTGGTCTTAACGTAGCCGCAGACCCGCTTTTTACATCTTCATACACAGGTGTTAATGCAGGTCTTGTAATTGTGGTTGCCGATGACCCCGGTATGCATTCTTCACAGAATGAGCAGGACAGCCGTCATTACGCAAAGGCATCAAAGATTATGATGCTTGAGCCTTCTGATTCTGATGAGTGTCTTAAATATTCAAAACTTGCATTTGAACTTTCAGAGCGCTTTGATACGCCTGTTCTTTTAAGACTTACAACGCGCGTTTCGCACTCAAGAAGTCTTGCTGAAGTCGGCGAAAGAGTTGATGACGGTCTGAAGGCTTATGAGAAAAATCCGCAGAAATACGTAATGGTTCCTGCAAATGCAAAGGGAAAACACGTTATCGTTGAAAAACGTATTCTTGACCAGATTGAGTATTGTGAAAGCGAAGCTATTGAAAACGGACTTAACAGTATTGAATATAACGATAAAAAAATCGGTGTTATAACTTCGGGTATCTGTTATGAATACGCAAAAGAGGCCTTAGGTGACAAGGCGTCTTACCTTAAGCTCGGTTGTGTATATCCGCTTCCCGAAAAGCTTATCAAGGACTTCTGCGCAGAATGTGAAACTGTTTATGTTCTTGAAGAGCTTGATGATTATATTGAAACCCATTGCCGTAAAATCGGCGTTGATGTTAAGGGGAAAGGTGAATTTACTCTTCTTGGCGAATATTCACAGGGTCTTATCCGAAAGGTTATTCTTGGTGAAGATGTTACTTCGCTCAGAGCAGATGTTGAAATCCCTGCAAGACCTCCCGTTCTTTGCGCCGGTTGTCCGCACAGAGGTTTGTTCTATACACTTAAAAGATTGAATGTTACCGTCAGCGGTGATATCGGCTGTTATACTTTAGGTGTTGCAAAACCCTTGGGTATGATGGACACGGTTCTTTGTATGGGCGGTAGTGTTTCAGGGCTTCACGGCAGAAATCTTGCAGATCCTGAAAATGCCAATAAATCGGTTGCAGTTATCGGTGACTCAACCTTTATCCATTCAGGCGTTACGGGTCTTATTGACATTGCGTACAACAACAGTAATTCAGTTACAATTATTCTTGACAACAGTATTACCGGTATGACAGGTCATCAGCAGAATCCCACAACAGGCTACAACATCAAGGGCGAGCCTGCTTCTGCAGTAAGTCTCGAAAAACTCTGCGCGGCGATTGGCATAGAGAATGTTTTCGTTGTTGATCCCTATGATCTGGATGATTGCTACACAAACATTAAAAAAGCTCTTTCTCTTAGTGCTCCGGCGGTTGTTATTTCGCGAAGACCGTGTGCACTCCTTAAGACGGTTAAACATAATCCGCCGCTTAAGGTTAATAAAGATAAATGTAAATCCTGCAAAATGTGTATGAAAATCGGATGTCCTGCTATAAGTATGAAGGACGGCAAGGCTGAAATCGACTTTACACAGTGTCTGGGCTGCAACGTTTGTTCACAGCTTTGCAAATTCGGTGCTATTGAATAAGAAAGGGAGTGCTAATTATATGAATAAAGCAATAATGATTGTCGGTGTAGGCGGTCAGGGTACACTCCTTGCAAGCCGAATTTTAGGCAGTGCCCTTCTTACTAAGGGTTATGATGTGAAGGTTTCCGAAGTTCACGGTATGAGCCAACGCGGTGGCTCGGTTGTTACGTATGTAAAATACGGTGAGAAAGTTTATTCACCCGTTGTAGGTGAAGGCGAAGCTGATTTGATTCTCGCTTTTGAGCAGCTTGAAGCAGCGAGATGGCTCGGTTGCCTTAAGCCTGACGGTAAAGTTATAGTAAATACTCAAAAAATTGATCCTATGTCAGTTGTAATCGGTGACTGTGTTTATCCCGACGGCGTTCTTGATGCCGTAAGAGCAACAGGCGCGGCAGTTGTTGAGCTTGATGCTCTTTCTCTTGCGGTTCAGGCGGGTTCACCAAAAGCAACAAACGTTGTGCTTATAGGTGCGATGGCAAAGAATACCGATATTGATAAGGAAATCTGGCTCGATGCAGTTGAATCCTGCGTTCCCGAAAAATTCCTTGAACTCAACATCAAGGCTTTCGAACTTGGTTACAATCAATGAAAATATATAGATGCATTCTGGAAAATTCAGAGTGCATCTATTTTTGTTTTTACATATACTGTATTGGTGATACTATGATAAAAATGTATTTTAAACCAAGGTTTAAACGACCACCGCCTGTAAGAGCAAAACGTTTTTATTCAAAAACTAAAGCAAATACAGTTTTTTTCAGAATCGTTTCGGTTTTGTTGATTTTCTCTGTAGTTTCGGTGATTTGCGACATGAAAATGCGCCCGGTTATAGAAACGGTGGGCGGTACGGCATTGAAAAATTCACTTTCAAATGTGCTTGACCGTACAGTTAATGAGATTGTTGACGAGCTGGGTGTGCGGTACGGCGATATGGTGAATATTGAAAAGAATCCCGATGGTTCAATTGCGGCGGTCACTCTCAACAGTTCATACATAAACGGCTATAAGGCGGATTTATCCGACGGTTGTTCAGACAGACTCGCAAAATTTGATAAAACCGTTGTGCCTGTTCCTATGAGTTCCATAATAGGGTTATCTTTCTTTGATAATCCTATATTTAACATTGATGTTACAGCTACTATTTATGGCTTTGCAGTAACAGATGTAGAATCAAAATTTGAAAGTGCAGGAATAAACCAGACGCGGCATACCATTTACCTTGACGTGAAAGCATCGGCACATGCGTATATGGGGCTTGTACATCTTAACGAAAGTGTTGATGAGACAATTATACTTGTTGAAACAATTATTGTCGGTGAAGTGCCCCAATCCTACTATATAAGAAATGAATAGGGTATCTGAACAGAGCACATAAAACAAGCGGATGTAAAAACATCGTTTTTACATCCGCAAAATTTTATTCGTTTATGAATTTGTCCATCAATGAGTATCCGACTTCAATATAGTTTCCTGTATTTTTAGCAGTGTTTTCATTGAAATTTTCGATACCGTTGTCTTTAGCCTTCGATTTCTGATAAATCATAAAGGGGACAGCATCACCTGCGTGAGTCATTGTAACAATGGGAGTGGGGTGATCGGGGAGTACCATAACTTTATAATCATCATATTTTTCAAGGGCAGGAATAAGCTTTGCAAGCACCTTTTCGTCAATAATTTCAATTGATTTAACTTTGTTTTCAGGTTCGTTTCTGTGGCCGCATTCATCAGGTGCTTCAATATGAATGTAAACAAAATCTTTGTTTTCAAGCTCCTTGATTGCACATTCTGCTTTACCGTCAAAATTAGTGTCGATATAACCTGTTGCACCTTCAACTTCAGGTGCATCCATGCCTGCACATTTTGCGATACCTTTAAGAAGGTCAACTGCAGAAATGATGGAACCGTCAACGCCGTATTTTGCTTTGAAGTCGGGAAGCGCGGGTTTGGTGCCTTCGCCCCAGAGCCATATTGAGTTTGCGGGGCGTTTTCCTTCAGCCATACGCTTTTTGTTTACGGGATGTTCCATAAGGAATGCGTAGCTTTCCTTCATCATTGCAAGAAGCGCTGTTGCATTTTCGCTTTTTGAAAGATATTCTACGATAACTCTGCCTGAAATATCGTGGGGTGGTGTCATTGAACCTAAATCAAGCGTGCCGTTGTGCCAAACAAGACAATGACGATATGCAACACCGCTGTAAAAAGCGAAAATATCGTTGCCGAAATGCTCCTGAACGCTTTTTATAATCTCGGCGGCTTCTTCTGTTGAAATGTCACCTGCGCTGTAATCAACCATTGTTTTGTCTTCGTATTTTTCTTCGTCGGAGAGAGTTACGAGATTGCAACGGAAAATAATGTCGCTGTCAAGCATATTAACACCTATGCTCACAGCTTCAAGGGGCGAACGACCCGTGTAACATTCTTTGGGATTGTAGCCGAGAACGCTCATATTCGCAATGTCGCTACCGGGTTTGAGTCCGGCGGCAACAGTTTTTACAAGACCAACTTCGCCGTAACGTGCAAGCTTGTCGAGCATGGGCTTTTCGGCAAGCTCCATAGGTGTTTTACCGTTCAGGGCAGGTACGGGATAGTCTGCCATTCCGTCATATAAAACAACAATATATTTCATAGGTTTTTACCTCATTTCATTCAAGTTATATAATAATATACAACTATTTTTTATGTCTTGTCAACAATACAAAAAAACAAAATCCAAAATGTATCTAAAAAGTCAACATCCACTTGAAATATAGTGGGTTTTGGAGTAATATAGCCTTATAAAATTTCTTTTTAAAGGAGAATTATTATGAAATTACCTATTGCAATACAGCTTTATTCCGTTCGTGATGATATGGAAAAAGATTTTGAAGGTACGGTTAAAAAGGTTAAGGAATTGGGTTATGATGGCGTTGAGTTTGCAGGTCTTTTCGGCAAAAGCGGCGTTGAAGTAAAAGCTCTCTGCGATGAGCTTGATATTGTTCCTGTGTCTGCTCACGTGCCTTATTATGATATGCTCGAAAATCCTGAAGCAGTTCTTAAGGATTACAAGGATTTAGGTTGTAAATACGTTGTTGTTCCCTATCTTACAGAAGAATGTCGCCCCGGTACAGACGGTTGGGCTTCAACAGTTGAAGGCATCAGAAAAATAGGTGAAGCAGCAAAAAATATGGGTATTCAGCTTCTTTATCACAACCACGATTTTGAGTTCCTTAAAATAGATGGTAAATATGCACTCGATATTCTTTACGATACAGTTCCTGCTGACCTTCTTGCGACAGAGATTGACACCTGTTGGGTAAATGTAGGCGGTGAAGAGCCTGCAGCTTACGTTGAAAAATACACAGGCAGAGCTCCCGTTGTTCACCTTAAAGATTTTAGTGGCGCAAAAGGCAACGGACCGCTTTACAAGCTCATAGGTATTGAGGAAGAAGAAACTGAAAGTGCCTCAACCTTTGAGTTCCGCCCCGTTGGCAGCGGTGTACAGGATTGGGTTAAGATTCTTGCTGCTGCAGAAAAGGCAGGTGCAGAGTGGGTGGTCGTTGAGCAGGATGATCCGTCAATGGGCAAAACTCCTTTAGAGTGCGCCGAGATGAGCATCAATTATCTTAAAACCTTATAATATTAAAAGGACAGAAAAATTGTACATATAATTGTTACCGATTATGTTGTTCGATTATTCTGGCGTAGGTGCTTTTCTGAAAATCACCACGTTCAATGTGGCGTTTTTCGTGTGCCAGAGATTTCTGTTTAGCCTCGTCAGATAAACTTTCATTAATATATATATTAAAATCGCCGTTTGCGTCGGGTATTGTAAATGCTCTGACTGTAAGCGGCATTTTTATTTGTCTTATTAGAATCAGCTTATCTCTCCTCCTTATCAATAAGCGCCTGAAACATTACAAGAAAGGTATCAAGTTGTTCTTCTGTTGCACGCTTTGACATATCAAACAACAGCTTGCGCTTCTTAAAGATGTCATCCCTTGTGTCTTCCACGGGGTCAAAGGTTTCATCAAAATACCCCAATGAAACGTTGAAGTACTGCGCAATTTTACTTAAGGTCTGCGTAGATAATGTTTTGGTTCTCCCTTGTTTTAGTTCTGATAAAGTACTCTTTGGTATGCCTGCCGCTTTGCATAGAGTGGCAGGCTTTATTCCTTTTTCGTTGCAGAGTTGCAAGATTTTTTCATACATATTCACAGTATATACCCCCGTCTTTTTGTGCAAAGTTACGAAAATTCGTAAAACGAACAAATGTTCTGGAAATCCCTTGAAAAGTACAGATTTCCGTATTATAATGCGGTTGTGGTTCAGAAATCTGTACAAATCACACATATAATATAACCTATTTATTGCAATGTGTCAATACCAAAAATAGTACCGGAGGTGTATAAAATATGTCAAGAAATATTGAAGAGAGAGTTGAATGTCCGTTTTTTTTGAGACACAGCAAAACCGCAATTACCTGCGAAGGTGTGTTGGACGGGACTAATTGTGTTCATACGTTTAAAAGCGCAGCGCAGAGAGATTTTTATGAAACCGGATTTTGTTGCGTTAAAGGCGGAAGAAGCTGTCAGCATTACAGAAATGTTTCCATTCTGTACGAAAGGGGGCTGAAGGTTTGAAGGAAAAGAAAGAGCCCGATAAATACAAAAGAGTTTCATCGGCGGCAGATAATATGAGTGCTTTGATTGATGACATTATTAAATGTGCACGCAAAAGCTTTCGTTCAACAGGTGATGCCAAGGTAGATGCCAAATTTTTAAAAGAAAGTGTCGGGGCATTACGGGAGCTTTACGGCTTGCTGGGTGACTGCGAGGGCGTAACGGATTCTTCGGATGGTGTTGTTATCCGTTTCGAAAAGCAGCTTGAGGAGTGGAGCAAATGAAAGAGTTGTTCATTTCACCCCCGAATGCCAAACAAAAGGAGTTTTTTGAGTGTCACAATCGTTTTATCGGTTACGGCGGCGCACGCGGTGGCGGTAAATCCTGGGCATTGAGAACAAAATTTGTTTTGCTTGCTTTTGAGTATAGCGGCCTTAAGCTATTGCTTTTAAGAAAAACGCTTCCCGAACTTCGCGAAAATCACTTGTTACCGTTGCTTGCGTTGTTGAACGGTATCGCAAGATACAAGCGTGATGAAAGAGCATTTATTTTTCCTAACGGGTCGAGAATAAGATTGGGTTATTGTGATACGGAAAATGATATTTATCAGTATCAGGGTCAGGAGTATGACGTGATCGGTGTTGAAGAATGTACCCATTTTACATTTACTCAAATTCAATTTCTTATGACGTGTAACAGAACAACACGTACCGACTTCAAACCCCGAATGTATTTTACGGGAAATCCGGGCGGTGTGGGACACAACTGGTTTAAACGTCTTTTTGTTAAGGGCAGGTATGAAAGCGGTGAGGATCCCGATGACTATAAGTTTATACCTGCCACAATCGACGATAACACAGTGCTTATGAAAACAAACCCCGAATATGTAAAGGTTCTTGAAGCTTTGCCGGAAAAACTGCGTCAGGCACACCGTTTCGGTAATTGGGATATATTTGACGGGCAGTTTTTTGAAGAGTTCCGTGATGTTGCGGACAGGTACAAGGACGGTTCATTTACACACGTTATAGAGCCTTTTGAAATACCAAATGATTGGGTTATTTACAGATCCTTTGACTTCGGTTACGCAAAGCCGTTTTCATGTGCGTGGTGGGCGGTAGATTATGACGGCAGATTATACAGGATACTTGAACTCTACGGTTGTACGAAGGTTCCTGACGAAGGGGTTAAATGGCCACCTGAAAAAATTTTTTCTGAAATTGCAGAAATCGAAAGAACGCACAGGTGGTTGAAAAATAAACGTGTTATTGGCGTTGCAGACCCTTCTATATGGGATGCTTCACGTGGTGAAGCAATTATTGAGGCTGCAGTAAGAAACGGTATTTACTTTGATAAAGGTGACAATAAAAGGCTTCCCGGTTGGATGCAGGTCCATTATCGTATGGCTTTTGACGATAACGGAATACCTATGATGTATATCTTTAATACCTGCAAAGGCTTTATAAGAACTATACCTGAACTGAAATTCAGCGTTACAAATCCCGAAGACCTTGATACAACGGGAGAAGACCATATTGCAGATGAAGTCAGATATATGTGTATGGCAAGACCGATTGCATCTACATTTAAAAAGAAACAGGCTGTATTAGGTGATGACCCGTTGGATTTGAACAAGGGTTATTACAGAACAATATAAAGGAGTAGTTATGTCAGAAAAAGAAATTAAAAAAGGTTTTCAGAAAAATAAACCTGCAGAGAGTGTGGGCATTAACGGTGTTATCGGAAAGGAAGAAACCGAGAGAGCCGTCAGTTTACTGAAAAAATATAAAGAAGGTAAAAATGCACTTGAAAAAAGAATTGTGGATAACGAACAGTGGTTTAAAATGCGTCATTGGGAACAGTTGCGCGGAGAAAAAGGTACAAACAATGCATCGGCGTGGCTTTTTAACTCCATAGCAAACAAACACGCAGATGCGATGGATAATTATCCTACCGTAACCTGTCTCCCGCGTGAGGCAAGCGATGAAACGGCGGCTTTGGTGCTTTCGCAGGTATTGCCGGTTGTTCTCGAGCGTAACGGTTTCGAAAAGATTTACAGTGATGCCTGGTGGTATAAGTTGAAAGCAGGTACAGCGGTTTACGGCATTTTTTGGAATCCTTTAAAAAGCAACGGTCTCGGAGATATCGAAATTAAACAGGTGGATGTGTTGAATTTGTTCTGGGAGCCGGGTGTTAAGGATATACAAAAAAGCAAAAATGTTTTTCACGTTGAACTTATGGACAACGAGACTCTTGTGTCGCTTTATCCGCAATTGTCGGGTAAGCTCGGTTCATCATCTGTTGAAATCGCACACTACGTATATGACGATTCTGTTGACACATCTGAAAAAAGCGCTGTAATCGACAGATACTACAAGGTAATTAAAGATGGGGTGGAAACCGTTCATTATTGCAAAATTTGTAATAGCGAGTTGCTCTATGCATCGGAAAACGACCCTGAATATTGTGAACGCGGTTTTTACGATCACGGGCAATATCCCTTTGTGTTTGATTCACTCTTTGTTGAAGAAGGCTCACCCTGTGGCTTCGGCTACATAGATATTATGAAGGATGCGCAGAAACAGATTGATTTGCTGGGGAATGCCCTTGTAAAGAATGCGGCAATGGCAACCAATCCCCGATATTTTATCAATTCGTCAGGGGCGGTCAATGAAGAGGAGTTTGCCGATTGGAGCAATAATTTCGTCCATGTTTCGGGTAGCAATTTAGGCGAAGACAGCATCAGAGAAATACGTATGTCGGGAATCCCGGAAATATATCTCGGTATTCTTAACAGTAAAATTGATGAACTCAAAGAAACAAGCGGTAACCGTGATTTTTCACAGGGAGGTGTTTCAAGCGGTGTTACTGCGGCATCGGCAATTGCCGCATTACAGGAAGCAGGCAGCAAGCTGACCCGTGATATGGTTAAGGGCGGTTACAGGGCATTCTCTGAACTGAACTCTTTAGCTGTTGAACTCATACGTCAGTTTTACGATGAACCGCGTTTTTTCAGGATTACAGGTGATAACGGTGAGCAACAGTTTATTTCTTACGATAACTCGTCCATCCGTATGAAAAATCAGGGCAATACCTTCGGTATCGATATGGGTTCAAGAAAACCTGTTTTCGATATAAAAGTAAATGCAGAAAAAGCCAGCCCGTTTTCAAAAATAAGTCAGAATGAACTTGCTTTGCAGTTGTACAATGCAGGGATGTTTAACCCTGAACTTCGTCAACAGGCACTTATAGCGGTAGGTATGATGGATTTTGAAGGGAAAAGTGCATTAATGGCAAAACTCAGTTCCGGCGGTGGTATGGTTTGACAAAAATTTATTACCGCGAATATTACGACAGGGCATTAATAACCGTTGAGGGTCACAGTGGATATGCACAGAGCGGTTCTGACATCGTATGTGCAGGAGTTTCAACGCTGGTTTTTGCTTTTGTTAATTGCATTCTGGATGAAGAAAGTAATGGTAGGCTGAAGCTTATACGCAATATTGTCCGCGATTCGTATGTGTGCTTTGAAATTGAAAAATTTGATTTTTCAAAAGAGCGCATTTCCGGAATTGTTGATGCATTTATAACAGGCTTTCTGATGCTGGCTGAAACTTATCCGCAATGTGTAAAACTTGAATAAGTTAATAATCCTACGGGATTTTTATATATAAGAGAATTCTCATGACACTTCGGAAAGACGATGGTTTAAAAAGTACAGAGAGAATCATCTTCTGTACATTTGTTTATTTCAGAAAGAAAGGAAATACTATGAAAAATTTACGGTACACTCCCGATTTGCAGTTTTTTGCCGGTGAGGGAGCAGAAAATGCAAACGGGGAATCGGGCGTCGAATGTGCTGTCGCCGGGCAGAACAGTGCCACACAGGTGAACATTGACGATGAATTTGCCCAACTTATTAACGGCAAATTCAAGGAACAGTTTACTAAAAGAACACAGGCAATTATCGACAAAAGATTCAGACAAACAAAAGAACTTGAGGAATACAAAGAGAAGGTTTCTCCTGTTGTTGAACATCTTATGGAAAAATACGGTGTTGAAGCAGGTGGTGAAGGAACACTTATTGAGCTTATGAACAAAGAAAATAATGTTGCTTCCGATGAAAAAATGACTTCACGCCGAAACGAACTAAGAAACAGAGTTGGTGACTGGCTCCGCCAGAGTGAAGATACTAAGAAGCTTTATCCCGACTTTGATTTGCGAAAAGAGCTCCGTGAAAACAAACTGTTTTCGCAACTTCTTTTAGGCGGCGCACCGTTAACTGCGGCATACGAAACCGTGCATAAAGACGAAATTCTTTCAGGCGCTATGGCTTACACCGCCGACAAGGTTCGTGAACAGGTCGTCAAAGGTATTGAAGCAAAGGGCCGAAGACCAATAGAAAACGGTGTTTCTTCCGAAAGTGCTGTTGTTACATCGGTTGACGTTAATTCCCTGACCTCACAAGATATTCTTAAAATTTTGAAACAGGTTGAGAATGGCGCAAATATCAGTTTTTAGCGCCATCGGAAAGGAATTTTTTATGACAGATTATATTTTTGACATTCAGTTTTTTGCGGCAGGTGACGAAGTGAACGCGACCACATCACAAGCACTTTCTGCCGAGATGAAAACATTTTACGATAAGACTCTTATCACTCTTGCTTCACCTTATCTTGTTCACGACCAGTTCGGTCAGAAACGCGATATTCCAAAAAACGGCGGTAAGATTATCGAGTTCCGCAAATTTTCATCGCTCCCCAAGGCTCTTACACCCCTTACCGAAGGTGTAACACCCACAGGCAATAAACTTAATGTTTCAAGTATCACTGCTACAGTTGAACAGTACGGTGATTATATTGAACAGACTGACCTTCTTGAGCTTACAGCGGTGGATAACACGATTGTTGAAGCAACAAAACAGCTTGCGTCACAGGCAGGTCTTACAATGGATACCATTGTAAGAAACGAAATCGTTGGCGGTACAAACGTTATGTATTGTCCTAAGGTTTCAGGCGAAAGCGAAACTGAGGTTACATCGAGAAGTCAGATTGACTCTACCGCACTTCTTCGTGTTAAGGATGTTTTCAAAGCCGCAGCTGAGCTCAAGGCAATGAATGCTCCTAAAATCGACGGTTATTACGTTGGTATCATTCATCCCTATGTTGCTTACGATCTTATGCAGGAAGCAGGCAATCAGTGGATGGAGGTACAGAAATATGCAACGCCCGAAAATATGCTTAAAGGCGAAATCGGCTGTCTTGGCGGTGTGCGTTTTGTTGAAAGCACAGAAGCAAAAATCTGGAACGAGGGTGCAAACGGTGCTGCAGTATTTGCTACTCTTATCATCGGTGCCGATGCATACGGTGTAACAAGTGTAAACGGTGGCGGTGTTGAGCATATCGTAAAACAGAAGGGCTATGGCAATGATCCTCTTAATCAGCGTTCTTCAGTGGGCTGGAAGGGTCTTAAGACTGCAAAAAGACTTGTTGAAGAATACCTTATAAGAATTGAAAGCGGTTCCGCATTCAGTTCAACTGCAAAAGCTAACTGATTATTAAAAGGGGTGCCTTTTTGGCACCCCGATGTATAAAGGAGATGTTATTAATGGCAAATACTAAAGCTAAAGCAGAAAAGCTTGTAAGCGTTTTTATTCCCAAACAATCAAGAAATGACACAGAACGTTTTATCGCAGTAAACGGTGAACGTATTCTTGTTCAGACAGGCAAAACTGTTGAAATTCCCGAAAGATTTGCGGAAGTTATCAAAAACAGTGAGAATATGGCGGCGGTTTCTGCCGCGTATATCGATGCTAATATTTCCCTTTAAGGAGGGGTTCTGTGACTTTACAAAGAGCGATAGAGCTTTTCGATTGTGAAAGGGCAAACGCCATAGCTCTGGCTGAAAAAATACGTTGGATTTCTCAACTGGATTACAAGATAAGTTCTGAAATTTGTGAACCGAGAGGTGCAGAGCCGTTTAAAGGTTATAGCGAAACATCACCCCTTACAACCGAAATTAAGGCCCCGGATGAATACGGTGAGATATACGGGTTGTATCTTAATATGAAACTTGATTATATGAACGGCGAAATTGCCCGTTTCAATAATTCGGCGTTGCTTTTCAACAATATGTACAAGGACATGAGTAATTATTTGAATCGAAAGCAGGCAATTCTTAAGAATACAGGGATAAAGGCGGGGGATTTGTATGTATAAGCCACGTCTGAATGAGCTTCACACTAACCGCGAAATCATAACACGTTTCAAAGGGTACGATAATAATCTTATAACGGATGAGAATGCTTTTTCGTTTACGGAAAACATAGGGTTCGGCGCATATCCTGCACTTTCGCCCAGAAATAAACGTGTGTTTTTTAACGTGAGCGGTGAAAATCTTCATGGCGTATTTTCTAAAGAGTGTATTTCATATATCAATAACGGTTGCTTGTATTACGGCGGAAATAAAGTTTCGGGTTTGTTTTTTCCCGATATACCCGAAGAACGCAAGTTTGTTTCTTTGGGTGCAAAACTTATTGTGTTTCCGGATAAGGTTTATGTCAATACCGAAAATCTTACGGAATACGGGAAGCTTGAAGCGGAGTTCACAAGCAACGGTGAAGTTACCGTGGGTATGTGCAAGGGCGACGGCACTTTGTACGGTGCTTATGCGGTAGGGTCGGTTATGCCCGGTAATCCTTCCGACGGCGATTTGTGGCTTGATACATCTTCTGATGAGCACGTATTAAAACAGTATTATGACGTTCTCGGCTTCTGGCAGGATATTGCTCACACTTACGTAAGAATCAACAGTGTAGGTATCGGGAAGAATTTTAATCTGTATGACGGTGTAGCTTTACACGGCTTTGATGAAGTAGGGTTGAACGGAACACATATAATCCGTGACAAAGGTGATGATTATATTGTAATTACGGGAGTTTTGGCAAATTCTTGCATAATCACGGACGAAATCAAGGTCGAAAGAAAAGTGCCGGATATGGATTTTATCTGCGAACACGGCAACAGAATATGGGGTTGCTCATCTAAGAATAATGAGATTTACGCTTCAAAGCTCGGCGACCCGGCGAATTTTAATTCCTTTATGGGTATTTCTACCGATAGTTATGCCGTGAGCGTCGGTAGTGACGGCGTTTTTACTGCAGCAACGAGCTACAGGGGATACATACTTTTCTTTAAAGAAAACTGTGTTCATAAAATCTACGGGCAAAATCCGCCATATACCGTAACGACATCGTATATACGCGGCGTTCAGAAGGGCTCGCACCGTTCTGTGGTGTGTCTTAACGAAACACTTTATTATAAATCCGTAGGCGGTATCTGTGCCTATGAAGGCGGCGTACCCGTGTGTGTTTCCCGGGCTCTCGGAGATGAATATTATTACGATGCAGTGGCAGGCTCCTGCTTCAACAGATACTACGTCTGCATGTCCGATAAAAACGATGTGCGCCATCTTTTCGTTTATGATGAAGACAAGGCCTTGTGGGCACGAGAAGACACTATTGATATCCGTGAATTTTCCCGTAATAATTGCAATCTTTATTTTATTATGAAGGACGGTGACTTAAACCGTTTGGGTCTTATAGACGGAGAAAACCGCTATGGTTCTTTTACGGGAGAACTGAAGGGCTTTTCGGAAGAAAAAGCTTTCTCCTGGTGCGCGGAAAGCGGTTTGTGGGGATTGGAATTGCCTGAAAATAAGTATTATTCCAATATTTGTGTGAGAGCTTGCGGTACGAAAGGGTCTAAGCTTAATGTCTGGTTCGAGTTTGACAGCAGTAAAAACTGGGTCAAGCAGCTCGAAACAACTTTTGAAAAGACAGGCTCTCTTATGGTGCCGTTTATAACACCGCGTTGTGACCATATGCGAATAAAAATACAGGGCACGGGAGATATAAAAATATACAGCATTTCAAGAAAAATTGAATCGGGGAGTGAGCTGAATGTATGACCTTAATTTAAGTGTTCCCAATATCACTTCCCGAAAATACTCTAACGATAATCGCTTTCTGCTCCTGAAAAATTATCTTTATGAGTTGAACGAAACTCTGTCTTATGCACTTGCTGAAAAAACACAAAGTGAAATTTCAGCGATTACCGGACAGATAAACACTATGGAAAAAATACAACAGGAAACGGCAACAAAGCTCAGTTCTTTAAACACATTAAAATTTAAGGAGCTGAAAGAAAAAATTCTCAGTACGGCAGAAGAGATAGAAAAGGACTGCAACTCTGCCATAGAGCAAAGCGAAAAACAGATTCTACAGACTGTTACGTCGGATTTTGTGAGCCGGAGCGAATTCGGTGAATACTCTGCAAATACAGAAACTGCAATAAAACAAAATTCAGATGACATAAAGCTTGTGGCTGAAAATACCGAAACTATTACAACAGACCTTGAAAATTTTAAAGATTCAACGAAAGCTGAATTTACCGTTCAGGCAGAAGCCATATCATCACAAATAGAAACTCTTTATATAACTAAAGAAGATGCGCTGGAACTGGAAAACAGAGTAAATTCTCAAATTATATCAACGGCAGAAAACGTTACGGAAACTTTTTCTTCATCGGTTTCAGAAGTGAAAAATGATTTGAGTTCTGTCGGCGGTGAGTTGAGCGAGCTTGTTTCATCACTTGATATTTATATAAGGCGCGGTGAGTTGGAAAAAGGTGTTTACGGTGTGGAAATCGGGCGAAGTGACAGTAACATAAAAGCCCGTTTTACAAACAACAGACTCTCATTTTATCAGGGTGTAGTTGAAGTTGCATACGTTTCAGGCAGTACTCTTTATATTACTGATGCACAGATTCTTGATTATTTAAAGATCGGTAATTCCAATGACGGATTTTTTCTCTTTGACACTACCCAAAACGGTCTTGAAGTGAGGTGGATGGATGGCAATTAAGTATTACGGTTCTTGTACGGGTACGTCATCAGGTAAATATGATTTATGGATGACTGTGGCTCAGAATTCTCAGAATATTTCTTCAAATACAAGTAATCTCACAGTAAAAGTATTTTTGAAAAGAAATGACGGGTATCCGTCATCAGCATATAACCTTACGGAAAGCGAAAATAATATAAAGATAAGTGTGGGCGGAGTCAGTAAAGTCAATAAGAATATTACCGTTGATACACGAAATAACGTTACGGTCACACTTGCCCAGTGGAAAGGTGACGTAACGCATAATGCAGACGGAAGTTTGTCCGTTGCAATCAATGCGGTGTTTACAATGGGCAACACTACTCTTTCCGGCGGTAGCGTAAAAGGAAGTTTTAAGTGTACAACCATACCGAGAGCATCTTCAATGAGTTTTTCGTCAACTTCTGTTAATCCCGGCTCTGATGTTGATGTCAGTATTTCTTCCGCATCAAAAAGCTTTACTCACAGGATTATATGGGGTATAGGAAATAAAAACAGCAGTGCGGAGCTTGCCGCGAGCGTAACGTCATATGTGTTAAGTGTCCCTGTGTCATGGGCATCACAGTTAACAGATGCATCAAAAGGCGTATTGAATGTTTCTTTAAAAACTTATAATAACGGAGTGTTGATAGGCACGGTTAAATACAGTATCGGTTTTGTTATACCGAAAACAGATGATTATTTACCGGATTTTGACATCGCGTTCGAGCGCATTGATAACAATGTGCCCGTTGATTGGGGTGAATACCTGAAGGGTATAAGTCAGCTTGGGGTTATTGTCAGTAACGGCTCATACAAATACGGTGCAACGTTTGATTCGGTAGCGATTACGGTGTGTGGTGTGACAAAAAGAGCTTTTCCCGCGGTGTTTGATTTAACAGCTTCGGGCGATATTACCGTATCTGTTACGGTAAGAGACAGCAGGGGCTTGAGCAGGAAAAAATCAAGGATAATAAATGTTTGCGATTATTCTCCGCCGAGCGTGAATATGAAAAGCATAACACGATGTGATGCTGACGGAAGTGTAAACCCACGGGGAACATATCTTTGTATGAATTATGATGTAAGCTACAGCGATGTTAACTCCAAGAATACATATAATCTTGTGTTGAAATACAGAAATACGAAAGCTCAGTATTATAGCGATGATACTTGTGTTGTCGGCTCGCCGTTTGTTTTCGGTGACGGTAACATAGGTGAAGGCTCTTCGTATATCGTGAGTGTGGGTATCAGTGACGAAGTGTTGAAGTCTGGTGAGATTTTATGTTCTGTTCCCGTAGCTGATATTCCTTTTAATATCCGCAAAGGCGGCAAGGGTGCGGCGTTCGGTAAATTTGCAGAGAACGATAATGAATTAAGTGTTGCCTGGGATTTATATGTTCAGGGTAATCTGACAGTTGACGGTACGCTTAATTATGTGAATCTTAATTTTCAGGAAACAGAGTATTCGGAAAATGCAGCTTGCGAAATAAGATATTATCCGACCTTGCGTGAAGTTCTTCTTCGGATTCGTTTTAAGGTGTTAACAGACATCCCGAAAGGCGATGTATATACGGTTATTAAAATACCTGACAAACCACCTGCGATTTTTACTCCGCTTCAAAGTGTGGTGGGACATTTCACAGACTGCAGCAGTAGTGTGGGTGTTTTTAATACGGGTGATGTTGCTATCCGTACCGAAACGGATATTGCCGCAGGCACGTATGTGTATATAAGCGGAAGTTATATTGTATAGGAGTGATAAACATAGCATATTCAACTATTTCTTACGGCTCATCGGGCAGTGATGTAAAAAAACTTCAGGAAACACTGAATAATCACGGATATTCTTTGGCGGTTGACGGTCAGTTCGGCAGTAAAACACAGGCGGCTGTAAGAGATTATCAAAAGAAAAACGGTCTTGTGGTTGACGGTATTGTAGGAACAAAAACATGGGGCAGTCTTACGTCGAAGGGTTCGGCCTCATCGTCCTCTTTGTCATCTTCCGGAGTCTCGTCTAAAAAGGTATCTCTTCCTAAAAGCACGCCAAGACCCGAATATGAAAAAAGTGATGCGGTACAGTCTGCAGAAAATGAATTGAAAAGCTGGGAAAATAACAAGCCCGGTGAGTATGAAAGCAAATATTCAGAGCAGATAGAATCAATTTTAAACGACATTCTCAACAGGGAAGAGTTTAATTATAATCTCAATGCAGATCCGTTGTATCAGCAGTACCGCGAACAATATATTCAAAATGGCAAAAAAGCTATGATGGATACCGTGGGTCAGGCAGCTGCACTTACGGGCGGTTATGCCAATTCCTACGCGGTGAGTGCAGGCAATCAGGCTTACGACGAATATCTTAATGAACTTAATTCCATTGCTCTCGATTTGCGTGACAGAGCATACACTCTTTACTCGGATGAAGGGGACAGGATGCTTGAAGACATAACCTTGCTTCGTTCACTTGACGGTGATGATTACGACAAGTATCTCGGAGAGTTGGAAAGATATTATTCTGACGGAGAGTTCCTGCTTGATAAACTCGTTTCAATGTCTGATGCAGAGTTTGATGCATTTCTTGCTCAAGTCGATGCATGGGAGAACGACAGGGACTATGAGTTCGACAAGTATCAGGATGCACTCGACAGACAGGAGTTTGAAAAAGAAATGGCGTTCAAGGAAGCGGAGGCAAAGCGTGACCAGGCGAACGAGGACCGTAACTATGCACTTGCGTTGCGTAAGTCTTCGTCATCAGGAAGCTCTTCATCGAGCAAATCATCTTCCGACAAAAATAATTCCGACAGCACGAAAGCTGCCCCTGTTACATATAAAGAGTTCTGTTTGCGGACAGGGGTTACAACAATTATGACAGAGAAAGAGTATAACAGCAGTTCATCTATGCAAAAAACGTTCCCCACATATCAGAAATACCTTGCAAAGATGTACAAAAAGTACGGGGAGGCAAGCTAAATGAAGGTGTCGGTAACAAAAAATGATGTAGTTATTGTAGAGTGTGACAGAATTAATGAAGGTGAGGTTTGCGTAAATACCTGCGAGTTTGAGCTGCCCGAGTGTTTTAAGGGACTTTGCATAACTGCCGTGTTCAGCAATATTCCTGTTCCGGTATATGATAATAAATGCAATGTCCCGTCTTTGAAAAAAGGTACGGCAGCTCTGGGGGTTTATGCATATCGTGAAAAGGAAGACGGAATTGAACTTATGTATTCACCGAAGCCGACGTCATTTTATGTTGGTGATGGTTCATACTGTGATGAAATCGCTGTTGAAAGCATACCTGCAATAAGCGAATTTGAACAGTATTGCAAAAGCTTTTCCGGAAAGGTCGAAGACAGTCTCAGGAAGTTAGATGCAGTCTCATCTAAAAGACATTACAATACATTTTCTGTTCTGGGTGATTCTTATTCTACATTTGTTGATTTCGTAACCCCAAACACCAATTTGTGTTGGTATCCTGCGGGAAACGAAAACGCAACAGGTTCAAACAATGACGTTTCAAGCATTGAACAGATGTGGTGGCATATTTTTGCAAATCAATATGAAAGCGCGTTGCAGGTGAACAACTCTTACAGCGGTTCGCCTATATGTTATGATGGCTGGGGTTCAGGTCAAACGGACAGTGCGGAAACAGGCTTTATAGCAAGGGCAAATGATATCGGAACACCGGAATTGATTTTTGTCTTCGGCGGCTCGAACGACGATTGGGTGAACGCTTCAATCGGTGAGTATAAATATTCTGATTGGACTGAAGAAGATTTTATTTCCTTGAGACCGTCGCTTGCATATTTGTTGAATTATCTGAAACAACACAATGCAGGAGCAAAAATTGTTTTCATTCTTAATGAAAATCTTGATGCGGAAATTGATGCTTCGGTGTTGACAATATGCGGTCATTATGGTGTTGAAGTTATTGAACTTGAAAATATAGCGGTTTCAAACGGACACCCCACAATCGCAGGTCAGGCGAGTATAGCACAACAGGTGTATGATTTTATAACAAGTTCAAAAATAACTGAATTTACTGCAACAATTACCAAAAATGATTTTGCATCAGGTTTTACTTTAGATGACCTTAAGCCTTATTTAACTGTTACGGCAACTTATGATGACGGAACAATTGAAAATATTACTGATTATCAGTTGAGCGGAAGTGTTGCGATTGGAACAAATACTATAACGGTATCTTACGGAGTATATACAACGACTCTTGATATAGTTGTGTCGGAAGTTGAATTGACAAGTATATCTGCACAGTTATCACAAACAGAATTCAATATGGATGTAACTTTCGACAACATAAAACCTTATCTGACCGTTACAGTACATTATGCAGATGGTTCAACATCAATAGTCAATGATTATACATTAAGTGGTGAGCTTAATGTGGGTGAAAATACAATAACAGTTTCTTATGGTGGTAAAACAACTACTGTAATAGTTACTGTGGAAGTTGCAAGTGGTACATATGAATTGTCAGTAGAAACTTTAGACAACTCACAGTATCAGTATTATTGCCCTGTTTTCAATACACCTATAAATGAAAGTGTGCGGATAGTGTTTACCCGTGACTTTGAATTGTTTTCAACAAATTCAAGTATCAAGGGCAAAGATGCTTTACCGTCATCGTTAAAAGATGGCGGAGCACAACTCGGCACAGTTGATATATCGGACGAATATGTCGACCAAACAATTTCTTTAACAAGTGAATACGCATATTTCGTGTTATCAATCGGAACTAAAGCGGTCAATCCGCTTACTCTGAAAAATTTCCATTGTTATGTTGACGGCTTTGAAGTTGAACCTGTTGACTGGGTTGCTTATAGCGGTGAAAATGAAATAACTGTAGAAAAACTTGCTTAAGGCGGTGTGAATGTGGCTGAAAAAATAGTTTTAATTGCATCACTTTTAACTGCATTGGGAGTAATAATCACTACCGCAGTAAAGATTTATAAATTCATCCGCAAGTGGGAAAAGTGGGTTGAAGAACAGACGGAGCATTCCCTTGATAACTACTTATCTATCAAACGTCTTACAATTATGTCCCACGAAATACCGTTGAGCGAGCGTATTGCCGCCGGAGAAAAGTACATAAAATACGGCGGAAACGGCGAAGTGAAGCATAAATACGATGAGTTAGTGGAACTTTTACCTAAAGAAAATGATAAGTGAGATTTACGATGAATATTTTATAGTGAGGTGTATTTGTTTGAAACTGAATATTAAAGCGAGATTGAAAAATAAAACGTTTGTGGTGAGCACAGCGGTGCTTGTTGTTGCTCTTATTTACAGAGTTCTTTCGGTGTTTGATGTTTTTCCTTCTGTCAGTGAGAGCGAAATCGGTGAAATTATAACGCTTGCGGTGAACGTTTTAGCCCTTGTGGGTGTAGTCGTTGACCCTACTACCGAAGGTATAAGTGACAGTGAGAGAGCAATGACCTATTTAACCGAAAAAGATGTGCGTGTAACAGAAAATAAGGAGAATTACATTGGCTAAAAAAATCTACATTTCACCAAGCAACCAAAGCGGTAATCTTTATGCAACGGGAAGCACCAACGAGATGGTGCAGTGCCATAAAATTGCGAAAGCCTGCGTGGCGTATCTGAAAAAAGCGGGCTTCGATGTAATGTGCACGTATAACCTTGATATGTATAAAAGGGTGGCAGAGAGCAACTCCTTCGGTGCTGATATGCACGTTGCGATTCACACAAATGCCACAGTCAGGCACAATGTTACAGGCGGTACCCAGATTCTTCTCTATAGTCTTGCCGGTGAACGTAAAAAAGCAGGTCAGGCAGTTCTCGACAGACTTGCTCCCATCACACCCGGTAAAAGCGCCGAGAGACTTATTGAGAAATCTGATTTCTATGAATGCAGAGCCGCAAAGGGTCTTACTGTTTACTGTGAATGTGAGTTCCACGATACCAAAACGGGCTCCGATTTTATAATAAAAAATACAACTGCAGGCGGCGAAGCAATTGCTAAAGGTATCTGTGACTACTACGATGTGGCTCTCCCTGAAAAAGACATCACCGATAAAAAAACAAACGCCCCGATTGAGAACGGGACGTTGTATGTTGTTCAGACGGGTGCATTCTCATCAAAAAAGAATGCTGAGAATTACCTGAAAAGCTTGGAAAAGGCAGGCTTTGAAGGGTTTATAACCGTTAAAAATTGATTAAACTATACCTGCAACAATCATAAGAATTCTTCTTGCATCATCCGTGTCAATGGTGCCATTTGAATTGAGATCGCACAGGATGAAAACATCTTCTTCGGGAGCATAGTCCAGACAGGCGGCTACGCGTAATGCAAGGTTTGCATCTTCGGTAGTGACTCTGCCGTCACTGTTCATATCACCGAAATTTGAAAGAGTCTGGTTGGTGTCGGTTATGGTGGCGGGTATTCCGTTGGCTCTTGCATAAGCCATAGCGGCACTGTCCATACTGCAGGTGAACGTGATTATATGAGAAAATTCCGTTGAGTTTGCTTCTCTTACGGCAAAGGCATACCGTCCGATTGTTGTTACATTATCGGGTATGGTTATTGCAGTAAGGGCAGTACAGCTTTCAAAAGCGTAGCTTGCAATCTCCAATTCACCCGTGCCGAATGTAACGCTTGCAAGAGCGGTGCAGCCTTTGAAAGCGCTGTTACCGATGTAGCCTAAAACATCGGGGAATTTTATTGATGCAATTGCCGTGCAACCTGAAAAAGCGTAGTCGGATATGTATAAAAGGGTATCGCTCATCTTGATGTAATCAAGCTGAGTGCAGCTGTGGAAGGCACGTTGACCTATAACCTTTAATGCATTGCCGCAAAACAGCTCTTTTAGAGCAGTACAACCGTAAAAGGCATATTCACCAACCATCTGTACGTTTTTGAGATTAATGCCGGTAAGGGAGGTGCAGGAGTTGAAAGCCTTTGCGCCTATTGATTGTACGTTGTCACCGATTACTACAGAGCTGAGATTTTTACAACCGTAAAAAGCCATTGAGCCGATTGTGGTGACCGTTTTCGGAATCCTTACAATTTCAATATTGTTTTTTTGCTGAAAAGCACCGTTTCCTATGGCAGTAACGTTTATTCCGTTGATTTTTTCAGGGATAGTCACCAGGTCGGTGTAAAAATCAGTATAACCGGTAATAGTGTAGGTGCCGTCATCGTTTTTGGTGTAATTGAAACCGTTATAGTTGGCGGCACAGGCAACACTCGCTGTTGCAACGACCATTATGACCGCAAGAAGCACGGAAAAAAACCTTTTCATAAAAAAACCTCCGTTTTTTACGAGGCACAAAGCCGATATGTTGATAAATATATTATACAATATCTTAATTCATTTGTACATATCTAATTTTCCGAACTGCAAACTATGAAATAATATTCATTTTTCCGTATATTGACCTTGTTTTTTGTTGAAAACTGTTGCAATTTTAACACACCCGATGTATAATGCACTAAACAGGAGTGTCTTCTCCTGAAAATAAAAGTGAGGTTTTAGAAATGAAAAAGTTTTTAAAAGTTACAGCTGTCGTAATGGTTTTTGCAATGCTTGCTTGTTTCGCTGCATGTGGTGCAGATGATAAAGGCGCAGAAAAAGGAACACTCGTTATGGCAACAAACGCTGCCTTCCCTCCCTATGAATACAAAGAGGGCGATGCGTTCGTAGGTATCGACATCGAAATTGCTCAGGCTATTGCAGATAAACTTGACATGACTCTTGAAATCAAAGACGTTGAGTTCGGTTCAATTATCGGCGGTGTTCAGACAGGTAAGTTTGATATGGGTATCGCAGGTATGACTGTTACTGATGAAAGACTTAAGAGCGTTAACTTCTCAACATCTTATGCAACAGGTATTCAGGTTGTTATTGTAGCTTCCGGTTCAGACATCAAATCCCTTGATGATCTTAAGGGTGACGGTTCAATGAAGTTTGGTGTTCAGCAGGATACAACAGGTGACATCTATGCATCAGATACTGCGGAAAATGGCGGTTACGGTGAAGATAATGTTATCCGTTACAAAACAGGTGCAGACGCTGTTCAGGCTCTTAAAGCAGGTAAAGTTCAGGCAGTTATCATTGATAACGAGCCCGCAAAAGCTTTCGTAGAAGCTAATGAAGGCCTTGAAATTCTTGATGCAGAATGGGCAAGAGAAGATTATGCTATTGCTATCGCAAAAGAAAATACAGAACTTCTTGAAAAAGTCAACAATGCTCTTGCAGAGTTGAAAGATGAAGGTAAACTTGCAGAAATTATCAACAAATATATTCCTGCAAAATAAGTCTGTTTGAATAACACGGTACGAGGACGGATTACCGTCCTCGTATTTTGCGGTATTAAGGAGGGAAGCAATTGGAATTTTTGAAATTATGGCTTCTTGATTTGAAGGATGTTTTTGTCCTTTGTTTCGTAAACGACAATCGTTGGGAGTGGCTTCTGGAAGGTTTTATCAACTCGATAATAATTACAGTTCTGGCGATTATCATCGGTTTATTTTTTGGTATAGTTCTGGCTACTATTCGTTCATCTTATGATAAAAACGAGGAAACCCTTAAACTCAGAGGTGGCATAGGCTACGTGCTGCTTAAGTTTCTGAATGGTGTTTCGAAAGTATATATTACCGTAATACGCGGTATCCCTGTGGTAGTGCAACTTATGATATGGTATTTTGTAATACTTGTTTCTCAGGATAGTGATATCGTAGTTGCTGTTGTTGCTTTCGGATTCAATTCAGCGGCTTATGTGGCTGAGATTTTCCGTGGGGGTATAATGTCTATTGACAATGGGCAGTTTGAAGCAGGCAGAAGTCTGGGTTTCAACTATGTGCAGACTATGATACATATAGTTATTCCCCAGACCATAAAAGCAACGCTTCCCACGTTGTTAAATGAGGTTATCGCTTTACTTAAAGAAACATCCGTTGCGGGTTATGTAGGTATTATGGACCTTACAAAAGCGGGTGACCTTATAAGAGGACGTACTTTTGAGGCGTTTATGCCCCTTATAGCAGTGGCTGTTATTTATCTTATAACGGTTATTGTGCTGACTAAGGTGTTCTCTGTCATCGAAAGGAGGCTCCGCCATAATGAACGATAACATTATTCAGGTTAAAGATTTGAAAAAACATTATGCCGGTGGTGGGGTTAAGGCTCTTGACGGTGTTACTGTTGACATCAAACGAGGCGAGGTTGTAGTTATCATCGGTCCATCGGGTAGTGGTAAATCAACATTGCTCCGTTCCCTTAACCTTCTTGAACTTCCGACTGCGGGTCAGATATTGTTTAATGATGTAAATATTACCGATAAAAAAGTTAATATTAATATTCACCGTCAGAAAATGGGTATGGTGTTCCAGCATTTCAATTTGTTTGCCAATATGAATATACTCAAAAATATGACGATTGCGCCCACAAGTCTTCTTAAGAAAAGCAAAGCAGATGCGGAAAAAAGAGCGTTGGAACTTCTGGACAGGGTCGGGCTTAAGGATAGAGCAGGTGCCTATCCGAGTCAACTTTCAGGCGGACAGAAGCAACGTGTTGCCATAGTTCGTTCTCTGGCGATGAATCCCGAGGTTATGCTCTTTGATGAGCCCACATCAGCACTCGACCCCGAAATGGTAGGCGAGGTTCTTGATGTTATGAAGGATCTTGCAAAACAGGGAATGACAATGATAGTCGTTACTCACGAAATGGGCTTTGCCAAAGAAGTGGCAGACAGAGTTATATTTATGGACGAAGGCATTATTGCCGAGGAGGGTACTCCCGACGAAATCTTCAACCATCCCAATACAGACAGACTTAAAACCTTCTTAAGCAAAGTTCTTATTTAAATTAAATAAAATTGAGAAAGATGCGGATTTTTCTGCATCTTTCTTTGTGGTTAAAATGCACAAGTCGAGATAGGAATATTTGGTGTTTTGCACAAGGTTGTGCTCTCGGGGATTAAAAAATTTTATTTTGGTTGAAAAGAAGAATTTTCTGTGTTATACTTCTTGTATTAATGACCTTGGGGGTGTATTTTTTGGCGACAGAAAATATAGAAGTCCAAGAAAATACGGCTGTTCAGTCAGTTGACTCAGCCACAAGAGAATATGTTTACGAAAACCGTCGCTACGTTGGTATGAAGGAAACTGTATGGTACGTTGTTTACGATATGTGCCAGAGCTTCAATATCGACTCATTCAGCGAGCGTTTCGTTACCAATATTCTTCAGATTGACTTGGATTTACAGACGTTTGTAAATGTGTTTAACGGCTTTTGGGACGTTATCAACGATATTTTTACAGCGGCAATTGTTGAAAAAACCCGTACACGTTGGGGTAAATTCAAACCCTACCTTGTAGCTTTGGGTATTCCGGGTACTTTAGGTACTTGTTTTTATTGGTTACTGCCCATGTTCTTTAAGGGCAAAGGTGCCAGAGATACGTCAAAATTCTGGACATACTTCATTCTCGCTATTGTGCGAGAGGGTGCAGGTACTTTCAGGGCGATTTCAAAAACAGGTATGTTGGCAACCATAACGCCACACCCTGTTGACCGTACACGATTGATTACCGTTGCGGAGTTCTTCTCCGGCTTGTTGGGTGAAAAACTGCCACAGCAGATTCTTACGGTTTTACTTGACTTGATTGGTAATAAGGTTGTTAACCTTTCATATACATCAACCTTTATGTTTATGGGTAACTTTACATCAATCGTCAGTGGTGTCGCATCGCTCATTTTCTGCGTTATGACTCGTGAAAGAGTTATGCAGTCCGTTGAAACACCCAGCGTATGGCAGGGTATTAAGTCAGTTGTTAACAACAAACCCATTTTGTTGCTGACCCTTTCCGAAACCCTTTCAAACTTCAGTGTCGGCGGTAGCATTAACGACTATTACATAGACGTTCTTAACTTTGCGTCAATGACTATGGTTGCCGGTATCCCCGGTGCTATTATCAACCCGTTCTCATTCTCATGGGTACCGTGGTTCAGAAGAAGATTCTCAACAAAGACTCTCTATCTTCTCGGCACAAAGAGCCAGTCACTTCTTGATATTCCCGTTTTCCTTATCGGTATGATAGGCGGTAAACATAACGGTCTGTATAAAAAAGTCTTGCCAATGTTCTTTGTCATGGCTATAAAAGAAGCAATTTATATGATTTTCTGGGGTGTACGTCGAGTTATTCCCAGTGAAATGTATAATGAGTCTATGGACTATTGTGAATGGAAGAACGGTTACAGAACCGAAGCTATGACATCCGTGGCACGAGATCTTACCAAGAAGCTTGCAAGTATTGCAAACGGTGCCTTGAGCCTGCAGCTCAAGAAGCTTATCGGTTACGATATTTCTTCTTATACAAGAGGTGCCGCACAGACTGATGATACTAAGATGGGTCTTTTTGCAATGGCAACTATCATCCCTACAGTTACAGGTCTTCTGGGTATTATCCCCATTCTCTTCTATGACCTTAGCGGTGAAAAACGTGAACGTATGTATGTTGAACTTCTTGCAAGACGTGAAGAAGCTTCAAAACTTGCTATGTCAGGTAATAAAGAGGATATCGAAAAACTTGCTAAAGAGCAGCTTAGTGTTGCAAAACAAGGCAAGGAGTTATAATTTAAAATTACACCGTGGGCTAAAAGCCCACGGTGCTTTTTTATCCAATGTTTACAATTGTAAAAAATAAGTGCATTTTATTGAAATGAACTCTCTGTTATGATATAATCCATATATAAAATAGAGTGATGTTATCTGAAAATGCAGGGGTGAGAGAATGACAAAGTCGGATTATTTATCCAATTCTGCAAAGCTGTTATTGATTTGCAGTGGCTTTTTGTTTGTAGTAAATTCTCTTGCCTTTTTTGGTATGTATAGTGATGTTCTGTCAGAGATATCCGCTAAACTCACAACTGCTTGTTTTTACATTGTTCTTGTTTTAGGCTTTCTCGCTTTTAACGGTGAAGGAATCGCATATAAACATTCCCGTCAGCCTGAAAATAAGAAAAAAACCTTGGTGCTTAAAATACTTCTTTTGTCCGCGTTTTTTATAAGATTCATTAAAATTCCTGTGGAAAATGCTGCTTTGTCTTTTGATTCGCACAGTTTCAGTGGTGTAATCAGCAGGTTGTTTTTAGGTGTTTTCAATACTGTGGCATCCTACGGCTTTTTGCTGACGATTGTTGCTTTGTGGTATATCTTCAGGGATTCGGGAGTCAAAAAACTTCTTTTGCCCGAGTGTGTGTCTTTTTTTACAGGTGTGTTATATAATGTTTACAAAATGCTCAATTACTCTGTAACCAGATACGGTCTGGATATTTTTGGTGAGTTTTTCGTTTCTGTTTTCGGTAACGGAAAGGTTATGAGTGTACTGTGCCTGATACATTTTTTGTGTGATATAGTGATGTTCATTCTTGTTCTTTTGCACTATAATCGACAGGCAATTGCAGAGCAGAAAGAAAAAGCCGTAATTACAAACAGAATGATTACATCGCGAAAAATATACAGCACTGATTGTTTTGGTCTTGATACTTTGGAGGATGATTTCTTCCTTGATAAACAGGAAGAGCTTGCGGAAATTTGAAAATAGGGAGTGGACTATGAAAAGATACCTACATATTGTTGTTTCATTGATTTTATGCATATCTTTTTGTTCAGCGTTGGCGGTTGATTCGTCAGCGGCACTTTCCGGTGACCTTGATGGTGACGGTAAGGTTACAACCGTAGATGCAAGAATTATTCTTCAGATAGCCGCAGGGCATATTACCCCGACAACTGACCGGAAAAAACTTGCTGATATGAATGGTGACGGAGTCGTTTCAGTTGTTGATGCAAGGGAAGCGTTGTATGATGCTATCGGTAATTACAGCGATTCTGAATATATTGCTCTTCTTCTGGACAAGGGCTTTCCTAAATCCTATGTTGAAGACTTGCTTGCACTTTATCGCAAATATCCCCAGTGGGAATTTGAACCCTTTATAACCAATCTTGATTGGAATGAAGCGGTTAAAGGCGAAAGGACCCCGCATAATAAACAGTTGATTGAAAAGTCAGTTATAGCCGCTTATAAATGTACTTGCAGTTCGTGTAATGGTGTTATTCAGGAAACGGGCGGATGGGTCAGTGCATCACAGACTGCGGTCGAACGCTATCTTGATCCACGCAACTTTTTGACTGAGTACCACATTTTTCAGTTTGAATATAATGTTTACGAAGAAGGTCAGAATGTAGAAGTAATTGAATCTATACTCAAGGATACCTGGATGTATAACAGTTACATAACATATTATGACGGTCTCGGTAATGCAAAAACATACACATTGAACGGCAAAAAAATCAAATATTCTCAGGCAATACTTAATGCCGCGAAGGATAGTGGTGTAAGTGCGTATTACCTTGCTTCAAAAATAGTTCAGGAAGTGGGTTCTGATACATCATCCTATGCCACCGGCTCAAATGGCAAAGAATGGCCTTATAACGGTATTTATAACTATTATAATATCGGTGCTAATAATGGTGCTCTTGACGGATTGAAATATGCTGACGGATATATGAAGACAAAGTCATCTGCCACAATGTACAAGTCCGCTTCAGCATCGTCAGCGGTTGTAATAACCGTGCCTTCGGGAGCTTCGCTGGGTTATATATCTAAAAGCGGCGATTTTTACCGTGTGAATGTCACTGTCAACGGCACGAAATACACAGGATACATTTCTGCATCAAACATATCTTTGTCCACATCATACGGCAGACCGTGGACGAATCCGTATCAGACTATTTATTATGGTGCTAAATATATTCATGAGTCTTTTTCGGAGCATCAGCCTACGGGATATCTGCAGAAATTCAACGTGAACCCTGCGTCGGGCAATTTGTATCATAATGAATATATGGCTAACGTCAGGGCGGCGGCATTCGAATCAGAGTCCACATATAACGCATATGTTGACTGTGGAATATTAAGTCAGAAAAAAGTTTTCTTAATACCCGTTTTCCGTAATATGCCTTACGGTGATTTATTGGAGTCGGAGCGGTTTACAGGCTCTGCTCCGGTTGTTTCCTGCAATCTTACTACGTCTGATTCTGTTACTTTAACGTGGACCACACTTGAAGACGCCACAGGTTATCAGGTGTTTAAATACGATTCAAGTCAGTCAGAATATCAGTATATTAAAGCTACAACATCTAATTCATATACGGATGCTTCTCTCAAACAGGGCAAAACCGAGATTTACCGTGTAAGAGCCTATAAAAAAGATGCTTCCGGCAATAATATTTATTCATCATACAGCTCCAAGTTCTATGCAACTTGTTCGCCGTCTGCACCCGTCGGTTTAACAAAGGGAGCGGTTACATCGAGTTCTGCATCTTTGAGTTGGAACGCCGTGTCAGGCTGTACGGGTTATGGAGTATATCGTTATGATGCGGTTTCAGGTGCTTATTCTAAAATTGGTTCTACCACGTCAACATCTTATAAAGACACTTCCGTTTTGTCGGGTACTACATACAAATACAAAATAAAGGCCTATGTTAAAACTGAAAATATGAAGGCATGGTCATCGTATTCTTCAGCCCTTGAGATTGTAACAAGCGGAACAGCACCTACACAGATAGGCACCGTGAATGTAAGTGATTGGCTTAATATACGCAGTTCGCCGAGTACAAGCGGCTCGGTAGTTGTTCAGGTTGCTGACGGTCAGAAAATGTACATAATCGGCACAAGCGGTGACTGGTATAAGGTTACCTTCACGCTTGATGGTGAAATTTATACAGGTTATGCTCATTCGGATTACGTTACGGTTTCTGCTATTTCGCAAAAAGAAAGTTGTCCGTACACCGAACCTACCGCAACGGTCAAGGATGGTGATTCAGGCACATCGGTCAAGTGGGTACAATGGTATTTATATAAATTGGGTTACCTTTCTGCATCGGATGTTGACGGAGACTTTGGTCCTACAACTTTGTCGGCGGTAAAGAAATTTCAGTCAGATAAATCTCTGACCGTTGACGGACTTGTGGGTTCGGGAACAAGAACTGCTTTGAAGAATGCTTATAAATAAGAAAGGGGCTGTAAAAAAACGAAAGTTTTTTACAGCTCCTTTTTTAGAGGATAGGAAAAAAGATGCAGAACGAACAAACTGAGCAAAACCAAGGCTAAAGCCTTGGTTTTGGTTACCCAAAGGCGTACAAAGGTACGTCGAGTGGCGAAGTTTGTTTGTAGTACAAAACGAAAAAATTTCTCTTAATTTTGGTTTTCACAAAAATGGGACTTTTACAGGCTTTAAAACCTGCAAAAGTCCCTTGATTTATATAGTTTTGTTCGGTCTGCGCTTTTTTTACATCCCTTTTAGTTGAAAATCAAGTTTTGGAGTTTATAAGCACGTGGTCTGTAACCGTTACAGGATGTAGGGCTTGCGTTTGTGTTATATGAGTATTTGCAGATTTAAGAATTCAGGCTTATAGCTCTATCCATAAAGCCGGGCGCACAGCATTATTATCATTGCTGACATCATCGCCACGTTCATAAATATCGCCGTCACCGAAGACTGCGGTATTAACATCCTGCGTTTTGCCGGGTGAGCGCAACCACCACCAACAGTTGCCGTCGGGGTTTTCCCAAGCTCCACGCGCAACTGCGTAATCCGTAGGCTTGCAAATTCGTTCATTGTCAGCTTCAAAATATTTGTTTGCTTGGTTTATACTTAACAGAAACACCTTATCCTGTGTTGCGGCGCCGGGTGCCGTGTTATACGCGGGGTTCGTGTTATCGGATACTGTTACGGTAGGAATTTTTGCTCTTTCTTCATCAGAAAAGGCAGTATTAAAAAAATCGTTATTTAACCACTTGCGCAACGAGCAGCTTTCCCAGCTAACATCTGCACAAACGGTGTTATATTGTTTACAATCAAGGGCGTGTTTGCTGATTATAAGAGCTTTGCCGTTTTTTACTTCAAGTATGAGCCACTCAATATCCTCTTTGCCGTCAGAGATATTGTTATTTTGTTCGTATGAACCGAAAAATATATAGTCTCCGGCGGTTGCCACCTTGATTTTTTCAATCTTGTACGAGTCATAGATTGAGTCTGCTTTTTCGCAGCTGTCCTTGTAATCGTCTAATTCAATCAATATTTCATACGTCTCAACGATGCTTCCTGCATTCATCAGTGCCAAGGCATCATTGTATTTTTTGTTCGGTATGATAACGGCGTTTATAATAATAAGTAAAGCAATCACTGTACAGACGACAGGTGTTGCGATAATGAGAATTTTCTTTTTAAACTTCCTGACGAGTTCATTTCTTTTATGTGTAGTTTCTGTAGTTAATGAAGACACCGTATTTTGTTCTCCGTTTTTAGTTTCCGCTGAAAAAGCTTCGCCGCGGCTGTTCGTTTGCTCTGTGTAATTGTCGGTAACTGCTTCGGTGCTGTTTGCTTCAAGTGTGTTGTCGTGCGATTTGCATTTAAAAATTGACATTTGAATGTCTCCTGACATTTTGATAATTCCTGCGATTTGCGTTATCTTACTGCCTTCTGTGATTCTCACAACATAATCTGCATTATGTTGTA
>JAFTYU010000014.1 GCA_017461235.1 Clostridia bacterium
CATCTTATTCTGAGTATCGTCAACGAGTTCTTTATGAATTACATCACAGTCACATATAGGTTGCTTTGCCATGCTTTCACCTCCGAAAGAGTAGTTGAACAGTTGTTCAACTATCATCATTATAAAGTTTTCACTTTATTTTGTCAAGAAACAAATTCTTGTTTGTTGAGATGATTATACCACCCATACCAAGAAAAACGCAAAAGCTTTTGTGTTGTTGTTAGTTGTCGGGACAGTGATTTTTATACCCCGTACACTTTTACCTGTACTCCGTACACCTTTACCCATACTCCGTACACTTTTATTTATATTCCGTGTAACGATTATAAACCCCGAGTAACGATTACTTTACTCCGAGTAACGATTACAATTGTACCAGTAGTCTTAAAAATGCAGAAAACACTCATTTTCAGAGTGCTTTTGGGCATAAAAAAGACCGAAACCCCTATATTTCAAGGGATTTCGGTTGTATTACCTAAGGTGTACTTAGGTGGTCGGAGTGAAGGGATTCGAACCCCCGACATCCTCACTTCGTGCCCCTTGCGGTGCCCAAAATCGTTGATCGCTCCTGTTCGTCGCTGACGATTTTGACCGCTGCGCCAACAAACACTCCCTTCATCGTCCGCAGGACGCGGTCGTGTGTGTTGCCCAAAGCAGGCGGGCGTCTGCTTGTGTTCAGGGTGTCGGAAATCAAATCTATTCATTGCAAAAAAATAAAAGTTCCAACCGAATGGTTGAAACTTTTATTTGGTCGGAGTGAAGGGATTCGAACCCCCGACATCCTGCTCCCAAAGCAGGCGCGCTACCAACTGCGCTACACCCCGAAAAAGGTTTGGATTTTTTGCTTCATTCAATCAGCCTATTGATTATATAAAAATTACTTTTGATTGTCAAGGGTTGCAAGGCTTTCTGTCAAACGAAATTTTTACTTTTTCTGTCGGACATATCTGAAAGCTCTTATTATTCAGTTTCGATTTCGCTGTCATAATACTGTTCCTGAAAGTTAACAGCACTTTTGATTTCTTCTTTAGTGAAAGTCATTCCTATGGGTGCACCCACGAGTTTATCTTCAATGTCGTTATGCCTGTGTACTATTCCGATTATTTTACATTCATATTCTTCAACAGGATATTCAACACCCAGTAGGTATACGTCAAGTTCTTCGCCGTCACCCCCAAAAACGTCGGGTATATAACCATAATTGATAGGATAAGTCAAGGCGTATTTTTCTTTTTTATGAACGTAGCCTATGGGACGGTCGATGCCTATTTTTACTGTTTTGCCAAGGTATGATTTTACTTGCTCCTTGCGTTCTTCGTATGTCATAATATGCCCCATTCATTATTCGTTTACTACGCTTATATGTGTTTTGCCGTAGTATTTTAAAAGTTTGATGTGTTCATCGGTTATTTCTTCGCCACTTACAACTATCGGTATTGCGGGAGGGCAGGAAACCGTAGGTGTTCCGCATATTTTGCCCTGTGCCTTTTCCACGGGTATCTCGGTGCATTTTGCGAAAACAGCGTTTCTGATTGTCATTTTTTGTTGCCCTTTAACGAAAGAAAACTCAGCCTTTTTAGTGACTTTGCGGAAATCGGGCAGGGCTTCAACAGCTTTTTTAAGTCTTGAAAAATCCTTGTCTGAATTCTTAGCCGTTGCCATAAAAACAACAAAATCTTTATCGGCATATTCAAATTCAATGTTATATTTTCTGAAATGCCCGGGAATATTAAAGCCGTTTATATCAAGTTTTGAAAAATCGGCAGTTATTTTTATTGATTCTTCCGAGGCATTTTTTATTCCTTTTAAATTTAAAAGCTCTGTTATTTCTGCAACCTTTTTTGCGCAGCTTTTCAGGTCTTTTTTGATATTTTTTTCAATATATACATTACACAAATCAAGTGATTGGAGCAACAGATATGAAGGACTGCTTGTTCCGTAAACAGTCATAGCCGCTTTTGCGTTTTCATAGAAATTGTATCTGTCGCCTTTTGCAATGTGAAGGTATCCGCAACCCGTCAGGGCAGGCAGGGTTTTGTGGGAAGAGTCGCAACACATATCAGCACCCTGCAGTATAGGGTGAAACGGCTTTTCGGTAAAGGCGGAATAAGCACCGTGGGCGTTATCAACAAGCAAGGGAATATCATATTCTCTGCAAACTCGTGAAAGCGCATTGATATCCGTGAGTTTACCCAGATAGTCGGGCGTTGTTATATAGACCGCAAAAGGCCTGTCGTCAGAATTTCGTAATGCCTTTTTTAAAATATCGGCGGTAATTACGCAACTGCAAAGGCTATCGCAAGAGTCAGGATACATCCATTTAACATTGAAACCGATTTTCGCGGCGGCAAAAATAAAAGCCTTGTGTGCATTTCTTCCTGCCAGAACAAAAGGTTCAACGTTGTTTTTTTTTCGGTTGATATAAGCAAGGTGGAGCATAGCGTTTATTGACTGACTTGAACCGCCCGTTGAATAGAGGGTGGCTTTTGTGCCGAAAAGACTCGCGGCATTTTCTTCGCTTTCTCTGATTATGCCATCGGGGCAGGAAAGGTCGTCAGCGCCTTTAATTTCTGTTATATCATATTTTTCAAAACCGAAAAAAGACACACCCTTATGACCCGGCATATGAAAGCGGGTCACGTCTGATTTTATATAATCGTTTACAAAATCAATAATGGGTGTGTTCATAAAACTTTCCTTTTATTCAGCTTCGGCAACCTTCATCATAACGGCGCATTCAATACGCTTTTTGAAAAGCTCGCAACCGTATTTGTAAATGCCTGTTATTTTTCCTGTGGCGTGGTATGAGTTAGCGGCACAACCGCCTGAACAGTACAATTTTGCCCAACAGTCTTTACAATCGGGACGGGCATAAGCGTTACAAAGTTTAAATTCGTTTTGGACATCTGTATTGGTAATGCCGTTATAAATATCACCTAAAAGATATTTTTTATCTCCTACAAATTGATGGCAAGGATAAATATCACCGCTTGGTGTAACCGCAACATACTCTGTACCCGAACCGCAACCTGATATGCGTTTGTAAATACACGGACCGTGCTTTAAATCCAGCATATAGTGATAAAAAGTAAATGGTCTGCCTTCTTTTTGGCGTTTAAGCATCTCTTTGGCAAGGATTTCATATTGCTCAAAAAGAACGGGCAAATCACCTTCGGTAAGGGCGGCGGAGTCAGTAGGAGCGCAAACAACCGGTTCCATACTCAGTTCCGTAAAGCCCATATCAGCCATATGGAAAATATCGTTGGTGAAGTCTGTGTTTGCGTGGGTAAAAGTACCGCGCATATAGTAGCTCTTGTTGCCGCGACGTTCCGCAAACTCTTTGAATTTGGGGACAATTATATCATAACTACCCTTACCGGCATAGTCCTTTCTGAGTCTGTCGTGAACTTCTTTTCTGCCGTCAAGGCTAAGAACAACATTGCTCATCTCTTTGTTGGAGAAATCAATAACATCATCATCTATGAGCATTCCATTGGTAGTAAGCGTAAAGCGGAAGTTTTTATTATGTATCTTTTCCTGCTCACGGGCATACTCAACTAATTTTTTCACAACATCCCAGTTCATAAGGGGTTCGCCGCCGAAAAAGTCAACTTCAAGATTATGACGTGTTCCCGAATTGGCAATAAGGAAATCCAAAGCCTTTTTGCCTGTTTCGAAGTCCATAAGAGCGCGTTCGCCGTGATACTTGCCCTGACTTGCAAAACAATATTCACAGTTAAGGTTACAGGTATGGGCAACGTGAAGGCACATTGCTTTCAGAACAGTATTTCTGTTTTTGAAGTCAAATGCCATGTTTTCATATGTATCGGGAGTGAACAATTTTTTGTTATCTTCAAGATATTTTATATCTTCAAGGCAATCATTGATATCCTGTTGTGAAAGATGTTCTTTCGGGTATTTATTTATTATAATATCGCAGATTTCATCAGGTTTTTTTTCTTTATATAAAGATATTATGTCATAAGCTACATTATCCACGGTATGCACTGACCCGCTACAGGTATCAAGCACTATATTGTAGCCGTTAAGTTTATATTGGTGTACCATTATTCCTCCAAAAATAAGGGCTGCTGCATATTAATGCAGCAGCCTTGCTTTTACAAAGTAATATTAATTATTCTTCGCAATTGTTTTCGCACTGCTGGTTAGCAACGCCGCAAGAAGTTTTGCAAGCAGACTGGCAAGATGTCTGGCATTCGCCGCAACCGCCGTTTTCTGTGCTTTTAACAAGGTCTCTTGTTTCGATTGTTTTGATTCTTTCCATATTCAAAACTCCAATCTAAATAATATTCTCGGTAAAGCTACCGTTTTTTTACCGTTTAAGTATATCATACGCAAAAAATACTGTCAAGATGTGATTGTTCAAATACAATAACAGTTGACAAAATTTATCATATATGTTAATTTATAGTAGCATTCCGTGTAAATGCATATTAACCCAAATATATTACGAAAGGAGTTGGACATAATGATGAAAGCAAAAAGAAACAACTACAAACGCTATCCGGTTATTGTGTCCGCTTCCTGCTGACGAAGTAGTTGACACTATATTTTCCCCCGGAAAGTTTATGCTTTTCGGGGTTTTTTGTTGTTTACTGTTTCAGGCAGGATTTGACACAAGGTTTTTCGGTTCCTCTCACCGAAAACTACGGGCGATGCCACCCGGAACTCCGGATAGTACAGAACAATGATGGTTTTGTTAAATGAAAACGGAGGGAAAAATGAAAAAAGAAAAAACAAAAGAGAAAAAAGAAAAATTTGAAACACTTAAGAATGTCCTTTTTGCCGTAAAAATCCTGAGAGAATGTGCCCCGTGGTATCTGACGGCGCGTATTGCTTCAATGTTCGGTTATTGGTTTTTTACGGGTTTTGTTCAGGAAATCTGGTTTTTGAAATCCATTCTTCAGATAATCGAAGACGGCGGAACTTTTAAGGAGTTCGTCACAGTAGTTGTAATATTTGCACTTGCAGGTGTTCTGGGCAAAGCCTTGCACAACGGTTTCGATTACATAATAAGCAGCAAAGTTAAAATCTTTTACAAAAACCTTAACAAAAAGATATTTGATAAAGCGGTCAACGTTGATATGGCTTGCTTTGAAAATCCCGATTTCTTCGACAAGTACAAAAGGGCAACGGAGATTATCACCGATGACCATTATGATTGGTTCGGATACTATTTCGCTGTGCTTTTTGCAGGGGGCATTACAGGGGTTTTCATAATTTGGTATGTTGTATCTATCGACCCCGGAATTTTACTTATTCTGTTATTTGCCTTGCCTGTTGTTGCGGTGCAGGCGTTAAAGGGTAAAATCGAAGTTAAAAAGGATAAGGAGATGACGTTACATAAGCGTTCCAAGGCTTATGTCAAGCGCATAATTTATCTCAAAGAATATTCTAAGGATATGCGTACATCATCGATTTTTGATGTGCTTCATACCCGCTATGCTAATGCAGTGGAGCATAACCGTGAAATAATAAAAAAATACGGTTATAAAATCGCTTTTCTTGAATCGATGACGGGATTTTTCGGTCAGGCATTACCTGTTGCCGTAGCATATGCTTATGCCACCTACCGTTACGCAATTAAAAAGAATCTTGCCCTTGCGAATTTTTCGGTAATTATGACGGCTATGAGCAACCTGAGAGATGTTGTCAATGATTTGGGTAATGCTCTTTCTACCATAAAAAAAGAGTCCTTGTATTTCGGTAATCTGCGCGAATTTCTGAGCTACGAATCTGCGGTTGTCGGTGGAAGTAAAGAGGCAGAAGAGCTTGAAACCCTTGAATTTAAAAACGTTACTTTTACGTATCCCGGATCAGAAAAAGAAACACTTAAAAATCTTAACCTTGTTTTCAACAGGGGTGAGACAACTGCCATTGTCGGACAGAACGGTGCAGGCAAAACAACTTTTGTAAAGCTTCTGTTGCGTTTTTATGACCCGCAGGAAGGTGTTATTCTTTATAACGGCGTTGATTTGAGAGAATATGACCTTCAATCATTGCGAAGTCGTCTTGCTACGGTTTTCCAGGATTACAAAGTGTTTGCTTTGTCTGTTGCTGAAAACGTGCTTTGTAAGGAAATTGAAGGCGAGAGCGATAGAAGCAACGTTCTTGATGCACTGAAAAACAGTGGTGCCGACGGTATTGTGGATAGCTTGCCGCAAAAAGAGAACACTGTTCTCACAAGAGAGTTCGATGAAACGGGCGTAGGTCTTTCGGGCGGTGAACAGCAAAAAATAGCCACGGCAAGAATGTTTGCAAAGGATTTTGACCTTGCCATATTGGATGAGCCGTCATCGGCATTGGACCCAATCGCAGAATACAAAATGTATGAAAAACTTCTGGAGGCTACGAAGGATAAAACCGTTATTTACATTTCCCACAGGCTTTCGAGTGCAGTGCTTTCGGATAAGATTTACGTGTTCGGTGACGGAACCGTGCAGGAAAGCGGCGCCCATGATGAGCTTATAAATAAAAACGGCATTTACGCCGAAATGTTTACGCTTCAGGCTTCAAACTACAAAAATGATGAAGGGAGCGTGAATGAAATATGAAAAAGAACAATAAAACAAAAACAGAATACAGTACATTTTCCAATGTGTTTTATATCCTCGGGCTTATGTTTAAAATTTCTCCTATGCTTGTTATAGGTGAAATTATAATGCATCTTTTATGCACCCTGCCCGGAAGGCTTGTTTCTGTTATAGGCCTTAAGTTCGTTATTGATGAGGTCAGCGGCGGTGGTGACCCTAAAAGGATAATTTTGGGTATTTCTCTGATACTCGGTGTCCTGATTTTCGGTGACGTTATAAATGCACTTTTCTTTGAGCTTTTTGTTCACCGACAGAGAGAAAAACTTGATTTGGGTTTGCAATCGCTTCTCTATAAAAAAGCGGCATCCCTGGACCTTTCAAAATATGATAACCCCGGATATTACGCGGATTTTATTTTGGCTGTTGAAAACTCGTCGGACAATATTCGATATATGCTCGGTATGGTAAAAGGCTATATTGAGGAGATATTATCTTTCATTCTTATCGGTTCGCTGATTTTCACCATTGACCCGGTAGCGTTGGTTATTGTTCTTATTTCATCGTTTATATTTATCCCTGTAGGAAGATATACGGGTAAACTTATGGTTGAACGCAGGGAGAAGATAACGGAGCTCCACAGAGTGGGCGACTATTTTGCGCGTATTTTCTATTTGCAGGAATACGCAGGCGAAATAAGAACAAGCGGTGTTTTTCCGCTTCTCAGACGCAGGTTCAGTGAAAGTGCGGATAATATTATAGGCACTCAGAAGAAGTTTGTTAAAAAACTCGACAGACTTTTCTTTTTTCAGGAAACCACTATTTACGTTATCGGCTACACGCTTATTCTTACCATTTACATCGGTTATAAAACCATTGTAACAGGGGAGATGACAAGCGGTGATTTTGTGGCTACGTTTAACGGTGCAATCTCACTTGGCGGCGGTATTCTGTATCTTACCGTTTATAGTGTAAGATGGTTCACCGAACGCTCAAAGATGATTGATAAATACCGTAAATTCCTGAAGACAGATAACGATATCCGTGACGGCTATCACATAGCCTTATGCGGAAAACCCGAAACCATTACGGTTAAAGACATCACCTTCTCGTACGAAAACAACGAAAAGAATTCTCTTGACGGAATATCATTTGAAATAAAGCCTTATGAAAAGGTGGCTCTTGTGGGCTATAACGGCGCAGGAAAAACTACCCTTACAAATCTTTTGTTGCGCCTTTATGATGTTAAAGGCGGTTCAATAGAAATCGGCGGACGTGATATCCGAGAAGAAACCGTAGAATCACACAGGGCACGTTTTGCAGCAGTTTTTCAGGATTTTCAGATTTTCTCGGCAAGTGTTGGCGAAAACGTTGCGCTTTCAAAGGAATATGACGAGAAAAGGGTTTGGGAAGCTTTGCAGTGTGCGGGATTTGATAAAGAACTTCCCGATGGCTTAAAGACAATTCTTCTGCGCGAGTTTGATGAAAACGGCTTGATGCTTTCGGGCGGTGAGCAGCAAAAGATAGCTATTGCCAGGGCCTTCTATAAAGATTGTCCTTATGTCATCCTTGATGAACCATCGGCAAACCTTGACCCCATTTCTGAATATGAGCTTAACCACGCTATGATGACCGGCGCAGAAAATAAAACGGTGATATTTATTTCTCACCGACTTTCCACCACGAGAAACGCTGATAGAATCTTTATGATGGAAAAAGGCAAAATTATTGAAAGCGGAAGTCACGAGGAATTGATAAATCTTGGCGGAAAATATGCTGAAATGTTTAATCTTCAGGCAGAAAAATACCAATCACAACAAAATTGATTTACATATTTCAGTTGCAACAAGGTTTATTTTGTGGTATCATTCAACAGACAGGAGGCGGTTATTTTATGAGTAACGCAGAAATTCTCAAACAGGTAAGTTCAACGTGCTTTGAACCTATCAGAAAAACCCGAGAGGCTTGCAGATGTCTTGCTGTAAGAAACGGGAAAATACTCCTGACTTACGAGAAAAATAAGGATGTTTATATGTCACCCGGCGGCGGTGTGGAAGATGGCGAGAGTCTTGACGAGTGTTGTGCTCGTGAAGTTATGGAAGAATCGGGCTTGCAGGTCAATGTAGGCGAACATCTTTATACCATATATGAGTATGTGTTTGATGAGCTGTATATTGCACACTATTTTCTGTGTGAAGTAACAGGTGAAGGAAAGCAGGCACTTACCCCTACGGAAATAGACCACGGTGTAATGCCTGTATGGTTAGAGATAGACAAAGCAATTGAGATTTTTTCGCACTATGAAGAAAAGACCCCCGATCATGAGAGTCTATACCTGAGAGAATATACCATTCTTAATAAGTTGAAAGAAAAACTCAAATAAAAAGAACCCTTGATTTGTCAACGACAAATCAAGGGTTTTATAAATCGCCGGGAGTTCTCTTATAAAAACTGTGCTTTGCCGAGTGGGGGTTAGAGTCCCAAAATTTCGAAACAACAAAAAAAACAGAGCAACCACAAATGTGATTACTCTGTTTTTGGCGCGCCGGAAGGGACTCGATGGGCTCTGCCCATCGTTCGCTACGCGAACACCCGATTATGTTCGGCTTCGCCGAGTGGGGGTTCGAGTCCCTAAAAGTTTTTTAATACAAAAAAATAAAGCAATCACTGAAGTGATTACTTTATTTATGGCGCGCCGGAAGGGACTCGATGGGCTCTGCCCATCGTTCGCTACGCGAACACCCGATTATGTTCGGCTTCGCCGAGTGGGGGTTCGAGTCCCTAAA
>JAFTYU010000015.1 GCA_017461235.1 Clostridia bacterium
GTTGTCGTAAGTTGATTTGTAAGTTCCATCTGTACCAACGATGCGTTCCTGAGTAACGCCGTCAATAGTGATAGCCGCTTCAGCATCAACTAAAAGTGCAGGAATCGCTACTGCAAAAGTAGTCGCTATCATTATTGCTGTAAGCACTAATGAAATGACTCTTTTTGAAGTTTTCATCTTTTTTACCTCCATTTTGATTATAGATTAAAAGATATATATAAAAATTTATAAAATAAATTTATAAACCGAAATTAATGTAACGCGAAGTTACTTTTCACCCAAGAATTCTTTGCACAACCTATTATACGCTTTCGCCTTTTCGCAGACGTAGGTCGGTACACCGTCATACCTTCCGGTTTCTGCGAATGTTACTGCGGCACATACATCACAGGTCTTACGCAATTTGCAGTTTTTACATTCGGCAGGAAGCATTATTTTTCCTCGCTCAGCGCGGATATATTGCCACGCGGCGTTGAAATCCTTAATTTCCACTGCCGGAGTTACCATCATTCCGCAGGGGGTCATTTTACCGTCCCAGGTTACCCAGAAAACAGTTGACCCTGCTCTGCAGTTGATTTTTTCTCCGGTTTTGTCAACGCAAATTTCACCGAATTCTTCGGGAGACTCACCTTTTTTCAGGTAATGCAGATAATCTTTGAGTTCCGCATCGCTGAAATGGTGGCGTTGCCAATCAAAATGTGCCTGTGCCGCACCTTCGGCTGACAATCTCACCGCATCCCCTTCACAGGAAGCTCGCAGGGGCGGAAACATATAGCTGACAGGCTGAATGTGAACGCCCAGCTCTTTCGCTATATCATACGCCTTAAGCATATCACCTTTATTGTAAGGGGTTATTGAGTAATTTAATTTTATATTAACGCCGGCTTCCTTCAAAGCCTTTATAGCGTAAATAACTTTTTCAAAGGCACTCTCGTCACCGCACAATTCGCCGTAAGTTTCAGGTGATGTGCCGTAAAGAGTGATGTTAAGCTTCTGTGGTGGATTCTCCGCAAAAAACTTAACTTTTTTGTCGTCAATAAGGGTTGCATTGGTGTTCACGGAAACCAGAAAGCCCATTTTTCGACATTCAAGATAGATTTCTTCAAAATCCTTTCTTAAAAGAGACTCGCCCCCTGTCAATAATAAAAGGAGCATACCCTCTGCGCGAGCTTCTCTCGCTAAATTTAACCACCATTCGGTAGATTTTTCTTTCTCAATCGCCTCGCAGGAATTGGGACTACGGTGGATATAACACATTTTGCAACTCAACGTACACCTTGGGGTTAACTCAAAGGTACCCGATATCGGTGTCCCCTGCTTGGTGCCTTTAGAGAAAAGGAGCTGAATGAATAAATCGTAATTAAGCATAATCAGTTAGGAGTTAGGAGTGAGGAGTTTCGGGGTTAACGCCGATTATATTTGGCTTCGCAAACCGCTACTCTTTTCTCTCATTCCGTTTGCATCGTTTCTTTTGTTGTTTTTGTTTGACTAAAAGACAGGCTTCAAATTCCTATAATTTTGCCAACTCTATTGCCAACGCTTCTACCGCCCTTTGGTCCGGGGTGCAGTCAAGGTGATAGACGGGAACTTCGTTTAAAAGCTCAATAAGCGTATCAACACACTGCCCTGTTTCGCCGGGAGATATGAAATCGAGATAAACATTTTTTATAAGGCTCTGTATGGCTGAGACACCCGTTACCCGCCTTATGGTGTTTTGCGGTGCCTGCCCCAAGAGGACTATTGCCTTAAGCGGAAACGACTTGTTTTTACAGATACCGCTTGTTCCGCAAAAAGGCAAACCGTGAACATACACGCCGTCCGAACAGACAGATACGCCTGCCTTATCGCCGTTAATAACTTCGGCACCTTTATATTTGCGCCACAGCTCCGCCTGAGTGCTTTTGCCTACACCGCACTCCGCCGAAAACAAAATGCCTTCACCATTGACGGATATATATGATGCGTGAAACAAAAGAGTTTTAAACGGAAGCAACAACTGACTTAATGAAATTGAGTTCCACATATAGCGAAAATCAGCCATTACGCCGTAACTGCGCTGTGTAAAATAAACCTCGCTGTTAGTTGTGTCGCCGATTTTGTAACAGGAAAGTGCCCCCTGTGCAGTACCCATAGGGGTGTTGCGATAGACCATGCCGTCCGACCAGGAAACAAGCGAACCGCTTTGTGATACCTTTGGCTCACCGGGTGCTTCAGGTAAAACTTCACTTATCTTATACGTTATGTGAATGTCTGTTTTACCCCCGTCAACCGCGAAAATTTTAAAGTTTTCGTGCTCGGTTAAAGGCAGTGGAGATTCAATTGAAATTAGTTTACCGCATATTGCGTAATTCTGTTTCATCAGATACCAACCCACTATCCCATTATCTCTGTAATTATAGAACACCCTTTTAAAAAAGTCAATAAAATCAACATTTTTTTAATAATTTGCAAGGAAAATTTTTTGAAAAATTGTGGTATCATTTTGCCCGGAACACAATTTGTTGTGTATAATAAATATTAAGTTGAAAAAATTTCATTGTGTGATATACTATCCTTATATTATGTTTATGCGGAGTGTGAAATATATGGAAAACAAAAAATACCGTCTGAAGCCGGGTTACGTTTTGCGCGAAATTGCAGGCGAACACCTTGCCATACCCGTTACCGCAGAAAATTCGACAGATATAGTCGTTCTTAACCCCGTCAGCGCTCTCTTGTGGGAAGCATTGGAAACAGAAAAAACAATCGAAGAACTTGCCCAAATCGTCTGCAACAACTTCGACATAGACCGCGACGAAGCTAAAACAGATATTACGGAGTTTATAGAATCACTTGTCGAAAAGGGTGTAGTAATATAATAAACAAATGAATGGGACTCTCCACTACAACACCGTAGGGTACGCACCTGTGCGTACCGTTTAATTCAGTCGGTTTTCTTCGGGACGGATAGATCCGTCCCCTACGGGATGATTGTTAATTTTAAATCTACAACACCGTAGGGTACGCACCTGTGCGTACCGTGTGAATCAAGTCGGTTCTTCTTCGGGACGGATGGA
>JAFTYU010000016.1 GCA_017461235.1 Clostridia bacterium
AAGCTGTAGTAATATAGATACAAATCCACAGTGCTTGTCTTTATTATATCGCAGGTAGTTGTTCCTGCAAATACAATATACTCTTTGGAAAGGAGACATAATTAAAAACCACCCCCTTTGAGATGGTTTTAATTATACGTGGTATTATGAATCATCATACATTTGATAGGCTTCCCAAAAGGCTTACCATCAGTTTTCCGTTGTGGTTAATTTACGGAACAAAGGGTGAAAATTCGCCGTATTACGATATTGATAAAACTATGCGAGAGCATGCCGAAAGGGGCTTTAACTGCATACGCATTGACAGCGGTGCGGGACTTATTCACGACCTTGACGGCAATCTGCGTCAGCCGTTTAATATGGGCGATATGTTTGGCGAATACGAAAAAATTCCGCGTCAGGAGCACATTGCCGGTGATGGCGGACCTTGTGACCTTCTTACCCGACTGATTGAAACGTTTGAATGTGCAAAGAAATATGGTGTTTTTATAATTCTCTCGCAATGGTATTACCTACATACCTATTGGTATCACAAAGCAGGGGACCCTGTTGCAGATGAGTTGTTTTCCATTCCGCCTGAAGAAAGATTTGCTGCCTTCGGAAAATTCTGGCACTATATTCTTCTTGAAATCGAAAAACGAAATCTTGACAGTCAGATTGCATTTGTTGAAATCTTCAACGAAGTAAACGAGCACCCCTATTACTGCGGTGAGCGTGACTGGGGTGCAAACAAAAACGTGACCGATGAAGAAGCGGCAATGTTCGGCAGACAGCATACTGAAGTAATAAACTTTCTGCAGAAAGAGCATCCGAATCTCATCTTCGCTTACGATACAGCCGGACCTTGTCAGGTTAAAGAAACCCTGCCTGAAAACACGGATGTTTATAATTTTCACGCCTACTATCTATGGGGGATTTACGAAAGCGTTTTTGTTGAGCACCCCGAATGGTTCAGGAACGAAATAACGACGGAAGACGTTATGATTTCACGCACCGGTCGCAGACCCGTTGACTACGGCTGGTACGAGCGTGTAGCAAAATACAATGATATTAATCCCGGGTATCTGACCGAAATCGAAAAAGAGCTTGAACAAAAACTGAAAGCAAGCTGTGACGACTACAAGCGAATCTGCAAGGCTATGCTTGATGATGCAATCCGCCTGTGCGGTGGCAGAAGGCTTGTTTGCGGTGAAGGTGTGAGCTACATCGCTTCCAAAAACATTCTCTGGGAAGAGCACTCCGAAGCATACTGGGATTTGGTAAAGTACGGACTGAACTTATATAAAAAGGCGGGCGTATGGGGTACGGTGATACGTACCTGCTGCGGACCCGAAGATCCCTGCTGGACACTTTGTAAAGACAGACTGGTTGAGCTCAACAGATTTTTCCTTGAAGATTAATTTACGTTTAATAAATGCGGTATATGGTTTACGGGTGTTGAAGTCGTTATGTCTTACTGAATTATGATGAGAAGTTTCATAAAATAAAAAGCAACAAAAAATAGTGGGTTATGCAAAAACCAAAACGAAATCTCTCGGAGCAATCCGGGGGATTTTTGTGTATATTGCAAATTATTGGTGAAGATGATATAATTATCAGGAAATAATGTTTAGTTTAGTTAATTTTAAGAAGGTGCATTTTTCAATGGATAAAGAGAAAATAATTAAATCTCATCATAATTTCTTTCAGTTTTGTTCAAAAGCGTACAATCTTATGAATCCAAAAAACAAATTGCATACGAAAGGATGTAAGTTATCCGCCGGAATCTCCGTTATTAACGGATTAAAAATAATTAATCAAGGTTCTGATAATGAAGTTATTATCGGGGATTTTGTTCGCATTAACAAGAGCACCATAATCATCCGCGGAAACCATAACAAGATTTCCGTTATGAATTATGCATCGTTAAACCAAGTTGAATTATATATGGAAGATTCACATAATGAAATTTCCGTTGGTGAACATACAAATCTTTTCGGAAAGGCACATCTTGCAACCATAGAAGGTACGAAAATTTTAATTGGTAATAATTGCCTGCTTTCGGGCGATTTGCATTTCAGAACAGGTGACTCTCATTCGATTTTGAATTTGACGGGAGAACGAATCAATCCGTCAAAGGATATTGTTATTGAAGACCATGTCTGGATAGGCACAAAGGTTACGTGTCTTAAAGGCGTGCGAGTCTCTAAAGATTCTGTAGTAGCAGCTACGACAACTTTATGTAAAGAATATAATACCCCTAATGTTATCATAGGTGGCGTTCCCGGCAGAATTATAAAAACAGATGTAAATTGGACCAGCGACCGTATATGACTGTATTATTTGTTGTGTCAAATAACTGATTTCGTTTTTTATGAAGGACAGCAGGGTACTGTTAAACCAATGGCTTTCATATTGCAAGGGATTCATTATACTTTAATAAAAAGGCGGTGCTGTTATGCAGAAGAAGCCCAATGTTTTATTTATAGTGACCGATGACCAACGCTTTGATACAATTCACGCGTTAGGTAATAATGAAATTATTACGCCTAATCTTGATAAGCTTGCGGAGCGTGGTACATCCTTTGTTCGTGCTCATATTGCAGGCGGTACTTGCGGTGCGGTCTGTATGCCGAGTCGTGCCATGGTTTTGTCAGGAAGAAACCCGTTCCGTTTAGAAGAGCTGGGTGGCAATATTCCACCCGAGCATAAAACTCTGGCAGAGACTTTTAAAAATAACGGATATGAAACTATCGGTCTCGGTAAATGGCATAACGGTTGTCCTTCTTATGCACGCAGCTTCACCAGGGGTGCAAAGATTTTCTTCGGTGGTATGTGGGACCATTGGAATGTGCCGACTTGCAGATATGACCCTACGGGGAAATATGATAATGTGATTAATTTTGTAGTAGATTTTTATAGCGATAACCACCCGCAGGAGCAGCATTGCGACGAATTTGACCCCGGCAAACATTCGAGCACCTTGCTGACAGATTCGGCAATTGAATTGCTCAAGGAAAATTCGGGTAAAGATAAGCCATTTTTTATGTATTTAGCGTATTTGGCACCCCATGACCCACGGACTATGCCTGACGAGTTCCGAAAAATGTATGACCCTGAAAAAATTAATTTACCACCGAATTTTCAAGAGATTATTGATACAAATTACCCCTTGATGATTCACCGTGACGAGCATCTCGCATCGTATCCGCGAAAGAAAGATGAAATAAAACGCCATATTGCCGAATATTTTGCAATGATAACTCATCTCGATTACGAAATCGGCAGGCTTCTTGATGCTTTGCATCAAACAGGTGAGGAAGATAATACGATTATCGTGTTTACGGGGGATAACGGACTTGCAGTCGGTCAACATGGTTGGCTTGGTAAAGAAGATATTTATGAGCATGGTGTTCGCATTCCGCTTATTTTTGCAGGACCCGGTATAGCGCAAAAAGCAAAGAACGATGCGTATGTTTATCTTTATGATGTTTTCCCGACTCTTTGTGAAAAGATTGGTATAGAAACACCTGATTCCGTTGACGGAAAAAGTTTTGCACATCTTCTTGACGGTGAACACGGAGATGCTTTCCGTGATGAATTGTATCTTATATTCGATAAGTTTGTGCGCGGTGTGAAAGATGATAACTACAAACTGATTGAATACCGCAACGGTGATAACGAAGACGATAAATGGACGTTCCTTTATGACATAAAAAATGACCCTTGGGAAACTAAAAATCTTGCAACGGATGAAAAGTATGCTTCTAAAATTCGGGAAATGCGTGAAAAAATTCTTAAACATCGCGATGCTTGGGATGAACAAAGCCATCCTTGGGGAGTAGATTTCTGGAAAAGATTCTGAATTGCAGGGAACGATTTATAAAAGAATTAAAACTGCTTTCTTCGGAAAGCAGTTTTTTGTTGTGCCGTATAAATTACAGTATGAATTTGTGATATGCTTCGGTGTGATATGTGCCGGTACACGTGCCACATATCTTCAACACATATAAATTGCAGAGCAAAAGTAATTATATCGCTCTTTATCCGGTATGATTTTTATATAATGAGTGTTTATTTTTTTATAGTATTATGTTATAATTTTCCGTGTAGAAAAATGAAAGAAGTGGTGAAAGTGGAAGCATTATTTGATTCTTTTTTGCAGTTCGACCTTAGCGTGTTTCAATGGATTCAAAGTATTCAGAACGGTTTTCTTAATGCTGTAATGGTTGGTATTACAACACTTGGAAACGCCGGTGCTGTTTTTATTGTTCTGGGTTTGGTGCTTTTATTTACAAAAAAATATCGCAAGGCAGGTCTTGCGGTTCTTGTAGCTCTCCTTGTAATGCTTCTTTGCAGCGATCTTTTTCTCAAAGAGTTTTTTGCAAGAGTAAGGCCTTTTAATCTCTTTGAATCTAATCCTGAAAAATATGCTTTTTGGGGAGAAAAGTACGTTTATCCGGAGCTTGTCAGCAAACCTACGAGCTTCTCGTTCCCGTCGGGACACACGGCTTCCGCCTTTGCGGCAGCAGTAGCTCTCCTGTGGCACAACAGAAAATTAGGTATTCCTACAATAATTTTTGCAACGATTATGGGATTTTCGAGAATTTACGTTCAGGTGCATTACTGCACAGATGTATTCGGCGGTATTGTGGCAGGTACGATATGTGCTTTGATTGCGGTGTTGATTGTAAGGTTTCTTTTTCCCGTTGTGGATAAAGGTTTCAATAAGCTATCTGAAAAAGTAAAAAGTCGGGCAAAAAAGGAATAAATGAAAATTAACTATTTACAAAATAAACTGTTGTGATAAAATAGAGTCGGTCAAAATAAATGGCTTAATGAACTAAATATTTCAATAAAGTACCATTGGAGGCATTACTATGGAAAAAATTAAGTTCGGTATATTTGGTCTGGGTCGCGGCAGCGGTTTCTATGACGGTGTCAAGGCTAATAATGGCGAAGTTGTTGCTGTTTGCGATTTTGATGAAGAAAAACTCAAAAAAGCAAGAGAAGACCACGAAGGCATTGCCACATATACTGATTTTGATGAATTTATAAATCACGAAGGCTTACAGGCTGTGTTCCTTTGCAACTATTTCCACGAGCATACACCATATGCCATTAAAGCGTTGGAGAAGAATATTCACGTTTTGAGTGAATGTACTTCCAACATTTCTATGGGCGAAGGCGTAGCTCTTGTAAGAGCTGTAGAAAAAAGCGACGCTTTTTATATGATTGCCGAAAACTATCCCTTCATGAAATTTAATCAGGAAATGCGCAAGGTTTACCGTTCAGGTGTTCTCGGCAAAGCATTGTTTGCAGAAGGTGAATATAACCACCCCATTCTCAAGCAGGATGACATTGCACATTATTGTCCCACATCAAAGCACTGGAGATATCATATTCCAAGAATCTATTACATTACACACTCATTAGGCCCACTTATGTACATAACAGGAGCTTTCCCCAAGAGAGTTACGGCAATGCCCATCTTCGGACCTATGAATGAAGAAAATTGCGGCGGCAGCCTTTATTGGAGACTTCCCGACAGAAGTGCTGTTGTCACAATTCTTAATGACGATGATTCTGTATTCCGTGTAACAGGTTGGTCACATTTCGGTGCTCATGCCAACACTTATCGAGTATGCGGTGAATTGGGTCAGATTGAAAATCTTCGCGGTGAAGACGGTAAGGTTCTTCTTTCATTTAACGAAGAGCATACTCCCGAAGGAATGGAAAGAGTAAGCTCATATGAAGCCGATTTTGAGCCCGATGCAAAGGAAGCAGCCGAAAAAGCAGGCCATGGTGGCGGCGACTTCTTTATTGTTCGTGAGTTCTTTAACAGTATCCGTGAGAACAGAAAGCCTATGTTTGACGAGTATTTTGCAACAACAATGGCTTCAGTTGCAATTTTAGGTCACAGAAGTGCTTTGGAATACGGTACTCCTTATGATATTCCCGATTTCAGAAAAGAAGAAGACAGAATTAAATACGAAAATGACTTCCTTACACCTTGCTACGATTCAAAGGGCAATCCTCCCACAATCGCTAACACGGAAAGGAAAGAATATATTCCTACCGAAGAATCTATGAAAGCTTACGATGATGCCGTTGCTGCATACAAAGCAAGCAAAAAAGCAAGTGAAGAGAATAACTGATTGAAATAATATTTCAGGCGCTGAGTCAGATTTATGAAAAAAAGAGTTTTTTATACTGAAGTATCCTACGTTCTGGGTCTTGTGATAATGGCGTTTGCGGCGGCTTTTACGGAGAAAGCAGATTTCGGTATGTCCATGGTGGTTGCTCCCGCGTATATTATTCATTTAAAGGTGTCACAAATTTTACCTTGGTTTTCATTCGGCGTTGCCGAGTATGTTTTTCAGGGTGTGCTCGTCATCATAACTGCAATAATAACGCGCAAGTTCAAAAAATCATATCTCTTCTCTTTCGTAACGGCGGTTCTTTACGGAACATTGCTTGATATTGCCATGAAAATTATTTCCGCTTTACCTGACGGACAGTTTGCAATACGTGTTGTGTGGTATATATTGGGCACGGTGCTTTGTTCCTTTGCGGTGTCGTTATTTTTCCACACATATATTTCACCCGAAGCGTACGAATTGATAGTTAAAGAGCTGTCGCAAAAACTCAACTGCAACATAAATAAGGTGAAAACCGCATATGACTGTTTCAGCGTGGTTTTAGGTATAATCCTGTCATTTTCATTTTTTGGTTTAGGCGTGTTTGAAGGTGTAAAACTCGGCACAATAATATGTGCCGTTGTAAACGGATTTTTAATAGGCCGATTTTCAAAAATGCTTGAACACTTTTTTGATTTCAAAAATAAATTTAATCTTGAGAAATATTTTAAATAAAACAAAATCCCTTTGGATTGTTAATATGTAAGACAAAACTCCCCGAAGAAGAGAGATAAAAACTCTTTTTTCGGGTAGTTTTTTGTTTTGTAAAGGAATATTATATGAATCAATTTTGGTGTAATAAAGTTAATATTGAATTATCCTGTAAATTATGCTAAACTTAATAGTGCCAAACCAATTGAATATAAAAAGTAGGGGCAATTTCTCTTTTTATAGGGATATTATAAACTATTTTTGAGCATATCTAAATTAGTGAATTTGATAAAAATGCAAATTCCATCAATTTAGGTGTGCTTAATTGCCCTTTATATTGAATTGGTTTGGCGACTATCGGAGTTTGCATTTTTTGTGCGTCTGCTTCGGTGGGCGCACTTTTTGTTTTTAGGGGAGGGGTTTGATAATCTTACATTTTCACCACAAGGTTAATAAATAATAAGGAGATGTAGTATATGGCTTTAATTAAATGTATGGATTGCGGAAAAGAAATTTCCGACAAAGCGAAAACTTGCCCTAATTGCGGTTGTCCTGTTGTTGTGGAAACGGAAAACCCCAAGGAGGAAAATTCAGTTGTAAATGAGAATGAATATAAAGGTGAGGAGAATAATATCAAAGTTCCGCCTGTAAAATCCGATGTAAAAAAAGTAGCCCCGCCTGTAGTAACACCCAAAAATGAAAAAGCATCTGTTCCTAAAATTATACTTAGCATAGTAGGGATAATTGCGGCACTTGCGGTAGTTGGTGCTATTGTGGCTTTTGTTATAATTCCCATAGGCGGCAGAATAATAACTTCAATGTCTTCTTCGGGTAACTCGGATTACTCAGAAACAGAAGTGTATTATGAAGAAACCGAGACGGAAAATTACGTTACAGAAGAACAGGTTAATAACACAGTTGCATACGATCCCGGCCACAGTCACTACTATTACGGCAAGGTTACAAAGAATGCAACATGTAACGCCGAGGGTGTAGAAACCTTCACTTGTGAATGTGGTGCAAGTTATACCGAGCCTATCAGAAAAACAAGTCATTCGTGGCAGTCTGCTACCTGTACCACGCCGAGAAAATGTGGAATCTGCGGTGCGACTGACGGCTCTGCCCTAGGCCATCATTATTATAGTGACGGCGAATGTTCACGATGCGGACAAATGGATCCAATGGTTCAGAGCACATTGTCAAAATGTAAGTTGAATCTGCCCACTGTTCCTCAAACAATACACTATAGAGGCTATGATGACGAAATTAAGTCAACACTTAGAGTTACGGGAATTTCCTATCAGTTTAAGTATGAGGGCGACGGCACGGTTTCACTTGTGGCATCTTTTTCAGGAACAAAAACATATGATTACAGAGGTGCAGGGCAAAGCGACAGTGCCAAAATAGGTTGGAAACTTTATGACTCTAACGGCAATGTACTCACCACAGGAACGTTTTATTCTCCGTCGCTTGCCGAGGGCGAAAGCTTTGCAAATCAGGAAGAAACTTTGCTTCACAGTTTTGAAGCGGTAGAACCCGGAACATACCGCCTTGAAATTCTAGACGTAAACTGATTTAGATTTCTTTTAATCCGTAGGGATTGTAATTTTGCTCTCTCTTGCGTATAATTATACGCAGGAGGGAGTTTTGATGAATGTTTTATCTATCGGGAACAGTTTTTCGGAGGATGCGCAAAGGTATCTGCACCGCATAGCGCAATCCGACGGTGTTGAGCTTACCACATTTAACCTTTATATCGGGGGTTGTCCGCTTTCTCTGCATTACAGAAATATGCTCAGTAATGAGCGTGCCTATGAGCTTGAGATGAACGGCGTGCGCACGGGGTTCAAGGTCTCATTAAAAGAGGCGCTTCTTAACAGAGACTGGGACGTTGTTACAATTCAACAAGTCAGCAGCGAAGCTCCGTATTATAATACATATCAGCCTTATCTTAACGGTGTAATTGAGCTTGTTCGCCGATGTGTGCCGAAAGCGAAAATCGCAATCCATCAGACCTGGGCATACGAGCAGGATAGTCAACGCCTTAATGAAGAATTGGGTTACGTTAATCATACGGATATGTTTAACGATATAAAGATGTCGTATGAGAAAGCGGCTCAAGAAATTAAGGCTGATTTCATAATTCCTTCGGGTGAAATGTTTCAGACCCTTCTCGCAAACGGCATTGAAAAAGTGCACCGTGACACGTATCACGCAAGTTACGGACTCGGTCGGTATGCTCTGGGCTTACTGTGGTATGCCGTTTTGACGGGGAACGACGTTAAAGACAATAAGTTTTCATCTTTTGACGAAGAAATTTCACAGACAGAGATTGAAATTATAAAAAGAAGCGTTGAAGAAATATATAAAAAATAGATTTATTGGTTGTTGTATGGTGTAATAAACGGTAAAAAATCTGCTACTCCGAAAGGGTAGCAGATTTTTATATAGAAGTAGCTGTAAAAAACTTTTGTTTTTTACAGCTACTTTGGTTTTCGGGATTGATATTAACTACTTTTATCTTTCGTAGTTGTCTGCTGCTTGCTGTGCATAGTATGCCCAACGCGCATTATCTTTTTCCCGATCGCTTAAGTCGCTCCATTTTTTGCCTGAGCTGCTACCCGAGTCGCCACAAGTGACGAAATAGAGAACAGCCACAAGAATGAACGCTACTGCTGCGATTATGTACTCCCAAAAAGATTTTTTCTTTTTCTCCGGTTCATTTGCCATTTTAAAATCCCTCTCTCTATAATTATGTACCCCAAAAACGAGGCTGAAAAATATATTAAGGCATCAATAATATCACCGACGCCATTAATTACGCCTAAAAATTGAAAAAACTCAAGAGTACTGCCAATAATAGGTGTACTGAAAATATAAAAGTATTTTGAAAATTTTCCGTTGGTAAATGCAAAAAGTGAAAACGGCATAGCCAATGCCCACCAAAAATCGGAAAAAAACGAAGTCATCAGTGAATAAAGTATTCCGTTTTCATCCAACGGTAATTTCGGGAAATTGAAGAACAAACCGAGAAAAGAACTTATGTATGTGGATGATGTTCGTATGAAAAGATACGGAAATAACCCTATAGCAAGAGCAAAAAAACTCGCCAGTAAACAGATGATTTTTACTTCATCTATGTGTTTTTTCACAATATGTAAAATATGGTTTTTCATAGTGATGATAAGCTTTAACAGTAATGGGTGTATAAAACCTGCGGTATAGAAGGTTTAAGCCTGTTATTGAGATGTATTCCTGAAAATGTTGCAAAAGATTATATGACTTTTAAAGTTCATCAGGAACTAATCTGCCTGTAATTATACGCCGATAGTTCCTATTTGTCAAGTATTATAGGAAGTATAATGTCTATATAGAGTCGAAAAGGGGGAAGTATAGTGCTTGTTTTTGATATGAGAACCATAGGCAATAAATTGCTTGGCGTAAGGAAAAAGATGGGTTTGACACAAGCGGATGTTGCTGAGGCGGCGGGGCTTTCTGACAGGACATATGCCGATATTGAGCGCGGCTCTGTTAATATGAGAACAGAAACCGTTTTGAAAATATGCGATGCATTAAATATCACTCCTGACGAAATTTTTACTGAACAATCCACGGTGGAATGTAAACAAAATGAGCTTTTTGAGCGTCTCTCAATGTGTCCGCCAAAGGAACGGGAAACGGCGCTGAGAATACTTGAAATATATCTTCAATCAATTGTTTGAGATTAAGAAAACTGCTATCCATTCAATCATTTTGGATAGCAGATTTTTTATTTGTTGTAAAAAGCTATGTACTATGATAAAATTAGTTTGTAACCGGCAAAAAGGGAGGTAAATATATGAAGTGTCCCAATTGTAACGGGGAAATCGGCAGGTTTGAGCTTGCCCCCGAGTGCAGGCATTGTGGTGTGAATATTTTTTACAGTCAACAAAAAACCTTGCTCGCCCGTGATGCTAAAAAATGCGAACTTGAATATGCCACGTTCCGTATAATTATGGCTAAAATAAAGGCGAATTTCATTAACGGGCCGTTGCAGATTCTGCGTATTATTGCAATGCTTATGGCTATCGGGTCAATATTTATCCCTTTTGCAACTGTTTCAACGGATTTTACTGTAATCAATGGTAAATTGAGTTTTGGTGCGTGGGGGATTTACGGCGCCTTTTCGGACGGAACTCTTGTGGCGATATTTAATTTAAGAGAATATTATCCTGTACAGGCAGGCATTTGTTTAGCCCTTCTCGTGTCTATGGTGCTCACCGTGTTGATGGGTCTTGTGATTTTTGTGACTCTTGTATTGTCTTTTTTAAACATACAAAAGGGTGCGAAAATAATGCGCGGTCTGGCTGTAATCGGAGCCTTGTTGTGCGTAATAAGCGCTGTAATAAGCTTCATAATGCCTTCAGTTGTTTCACAAAGCGCTTTTTTAACGGCGGAATCAGGTGTCGGAGCTATTGTATGTTTTTGGGTTTTTGCAGGTATTTTTATACTCAATCACCTTGTGGTTAAGAAAAAGCTACAACCGCAGATTGATGAATTTGATATAAAACGTGTGGAGATGCGAAAACGTGTGAAAAAAGGCGAAATTTCAATCGATGATTTGCCCTTGCCGGTGTTTGAATCACCTGAAGAAAAGGTGAAACGTATTGAGAATACGGAAAAAACAAAACAGGCGACAGCTGTTGAAGGTGGTGGCACGGCGTGACAGATAAAATGAAAACACGAAAAAAGAGCAGTAAAAAACGTCAGTTTTTTCTTTTCGCTCTGTGCAGTCTGCTTGCTATGTCATTGTGTATTGCAACGCTTGTTATAACGGTTAAAAACATAGACGGTGACAGTAACAGCAGTATTAATGTCACTGAACAGATTGAAAGCAAAACACAAATAAAAGGCGAAACAAATGAACTTTCCGAGTATCTTTTCGGCTTGACGTCCGATGCGCAAAACAGCAAGTTTATAAAGGTCAATTCTTTTACTGATATAAATGTTGATGACGGCAGTATTATCATCACCGATGAAAACGGTGCTGAAAACAGCGCGGACAAGAATCTCTTTATTTATGCAAAAAATTACTTTTTGCCATTGGCAGACGGGATATACGGTGAAGATATAACGGGTGTTTTTGGCGAAAATACGGGTGTTAAACCTATTGTCAGCCTGACCGCGACAGACGATGTAAAGAGTGAATTCAGCGTGGGTGCCGCAGATGAAAGCGGCGAGCCTGTTTTAAATGAAGACGGTACTGTAACCGACGGCGATTTTTACTTTATAAATTTAACTGTCAACGGTGCAGATGTTAAAAGTGAACAGGAAAAATCCACATTCCGTGTAGCTGATTTGTCAGAGAAAATCGAGGGCGTCGAAGAAAAAATTGCGCCCGGATGTGAAATCACCAATACAGAGATTTCTCCTCTTGATTTCAATGTGAATGCGAAGGTGAACAGAATTACCGACCGTATTGAATATATAGAAATACGAAGGGAATACAACATAAAAGCTGATTTTAATTTTATTAATGAATTAAGTCTTTTCGGTAAAAAGCAGGTTGAATTTAAATTTGGTGTTACACACAGATATGAGTACTTCTATGCAGGTATAGACCTTGCGGAAACGGAGTTGACTGTAGGCGAAAATGAAGAAGCGGCGTTGACGGTTAATGCGGTTCTTGAAGATTACAGTGATTATACGGTAGTTTTCGAGTCATCCGACCCGAGTGTTGCAACCGTTGACGAAATGGGTTACGTGAAGGGTGTTAGAACCGACAAGGAGCCTGTTGTTATAACAGTTGAACTCAATTATCTCGGTGAAACGTTTACCGACCAATGCACGGTTTTTGTAGGTGACGGCGAAAATGCAGGGGAGGCAGCACAATGAGCGAAAAAGATTTGTTGAATGTTACCGACGGTGCCGTTTGCGATGAAAACGTAAGATACTACGAAGGTCATAATTACGTTGGCGTTAAGGAGACTGTTTCGTACCTTCTTAACGATTGGTCGAACTCATTTAATATTAATTCTTTCTCAGAGAGATATATATGGGACGTTGTAAATATTGATTTTACCGTAAGTGCGGTTATGAACCTTGTAACCGCTGCGTGGGATATCATAAATGACGCGTTTGTGTCGGTTATTGTTGACAGTACCCGTACCAGAATCGGTAAATTCAGACCATATCTTGTGGGTATGCAGATACCTTTGACGATTATGGGTGTTTTTACTTGGTTGTTGCCGTTATTTTTCGGCTCAACGGGTGGTACATATTTGCCCAAGCTTATTTATTACTATATCTTTGCAATCATCAATGAAACTGCAGGCACTTTTACAAGTGTGGCAAAAAGCGGTTATATGTCCACCATAACGCCCAATCCCAATGAGCGTATCCGCCTTATTACTCTGGCGGAGCTGCTCACAGGCTTTATGGGTGAAGATTTGCCGCGGTATATTATGGGTGTACTTATCGACCTTGTTAATAATAAGGTGGTCTCCTGGAAATTGAGCTCTGTGTTTATGGTGATGGGTGGCTCAACTGCGCTGATTTCATCGCTATGCACATTCTGGTTCTTTATGCAGTCAAAAGAGCGCGTTCCCCAATCTATTGAAAAGCCGAGTGTGCGACAGGGACTGAAGGCTATAGTTTCAAACTATCCCGTGCTCCTTATGTGTACGTCGGAATTTCTGGGTAATTTCTCGATAAGTAAAAGCGAAACAAACTATTTTATTGACGTTTTGGGAAGTTATTCATTGCTCACTGTTCTTAATCTTCCGTCATCTGTAAACGGAAGCTTGAGTTATGCCTTTGTTGGTCCCTTGAGAAAGAAATTTTCTTCAAAATCTCTTTGGATTTTCAATGATATTTATAACAGTGCAATTTCCGTGGCACTGTTTCTGTTCGGTATGACGGGCAAAAAAACTATGTTTAAAAAGACTGTTCCGATGTGCATAGCTTTCGGTGTAAAAGAGTGGTTCGTCAAGTGGTCATGGGGCATATCAAAGGTTATTAATGCTGACCTTTGGAATGAGGCTATGGACTACTGTGAATGGAAAAACGGCTATCGTATGGAAGCTACTACCGGCGTTGCGAAGGGTCTTATTCTTAAAATTCAGAGTGCGCTTTTAGGCTCCGTCACAAGTCTTATTATGAAAAAAATCGGCTATGTTCAGGGACTTGAAATCGGCTCGCAGAATGATACAACGAAATTCTGGGAGTTTGCACTCTGTACCATCGTTCCTACGGTTACAGGCATATTGAGAATAGTACCGAAATTCCTGTGGCCTATTTCACGTCAGAAACGTGAATGGATGTACGCAGAGCTCAGCCAAACCCGTCAGGAGAATGTTATGGGTTATGCTGACAGCTTCGGAAACAGTTGATAACATTAAATGAAAATAAGAGTAAAAGAGAGGGTTTATTATGACAGCAAAATTCAGAGTAAAATGTCCGCATTGCGGTAAAGTTGCAAATTTTAGCGGTAACGGTGCTCCTTGTCCTAAGTGCAAACAACCTGTGCAGTTTTCACCCGATGCATGTGTTTATCTTTACAGACAGGGTTCTGTTTACGGCGTAGCAGGCGGCATAGGTATATATGTCAACGGCGTTGATTACGGCGCAATAGGTAATAAGGAATTGCTTTGTTTCCCCTTGCCGTATGGTGATTATACTTTTCATTGTGCAGTAGGTATGTCGAGAAAGTGCAATGACCCGGTAATCAGCTTGAATCCGCAGAACAGAATTGAATATAAAAAAGTTTACATAAAACCCGGTGTGTGGGCAAATTCATTTATTATCGAACCTATTGACCCCAAGCTGCTTGGTTTATAATTTACGGAGGCTTTCGGATGACTCAGTTACCAATATATAAAAATCCCGAATATTCACCAGAAGAACGTGCGGAAGACTTGCTTTCGCGTATGACTCTTCGTGAGAAGGCGGCTCAGCTTGATATGAAATTCGGCAGTCAGTATGCTACGGAAGTTCACCCCGATGACCATTGCTCTGTTACACCCGCAACAGATTATTATTGGGATAAACTCCGTGAAGATTTTCCTGACGGCTTAGGCTATCTTCACGATAACTATTGCGTGCCTTCCGTTATGAACAAGCTGCAGAAGTTTTTTATCGAAAATTCACGTTTGGGCATTCCCGTAATATTTACGGGCGAGGCTCTCCACGGTATTGCAGGAACAAGAGCCACGGTGTTGCCGATACCCACAGCCTGGGCGGCAACCTTTGAACCCCGTTATGCGTATGAGGCAGGCAGGGTTATAGCAGCCGAAACCAGAAGCTTAGGTATTTATGAGATTTTAGCACCTAACCTTGATGTTGCCCGCGACCCACGTTGGGGCAGAACAGAAGAAACCTTCGGCGAAGACACCTGCCTTTCAACAAAAATGGCAGTGAACATCGTCAAAGGTCATCAGAATGGCGATATTTCCGCCAAGGATTCAGTAATATCAGAGCCCAAGCATTATTGTGTGCACGGCATTCCCGAAGGTGGTGTTAACTGCGGTACTGCAAGGGCAGGTCTGAGAGAGATTGAAAGCTATTATTTACCTGTTTTTGAAGCGGCTGTTAAAGAAGGCGGCGCAAAGGACGTAATGGTTAGCTATAACTCCATTGACGGCGACCTTTTAATGACTTCAAACCATTACCTGAAAACCGTTCTCAAGGAGCGTTTCGGGTTAAAGGGTATTTGCCGTTCTGACTGGGGCGGTTTAAGGAGAGTTCATTATCTTCATAAAATGGCAAAATCACCTAAGGATGCCATATATCTTTCAAAAAAGAACGGACTTGACTGTCAGGGCGGTGACGAATACCCGGATAAAATCTGGGTGGATTCACTTGAAGAATTAGTCAACGAAGGCAAAATTGACGTTGAAAACATCAACGAATCCTGCCGAAGGGTGCTTAAACTCAAATTTGAGTTAGGTTTATTTGAAAACCCTTATACTGACGAAGAAGGCTATAAAGAAATCATTAACTGCAAAGAACATCTTGACAAGGCTCTGGAAATAGCGCAAAAATCAATTATCCTTCTTAAAAATGACGGGATTTTGCCGCTTAAGAAGGACAAATACAAGAAAATTGCGTTGATTGGACCGTCTTCCGATAAAGTGCGTCTTGGCGGTTATTCAGCTAAAATCACGGATAGAAAACTTGACACCGTTTACGATGTGTTAAAAGAAGAATTGCCCGATACTGAAATTTTACAATGCGACGGTTGCGGAATCAGCGACGGAGATTTTCAGTTTGCGTTAGGTGATCAACATCACCTTATGGGAATCAAAGCCGAAAAGCAGGAAGAAAATATTTCCAAGGCGCTTGAATTAGCCGAAGAAAGCGATTTGATTATTTACTGTGGCGGTGATGATACCATTTCAAGCGGTGAAGGCAGAGACAGATGCGAGCTGACTCTTTGCGGAAAACAGGGTGAGCTTATTAAAAAGCTTGCTGAAACAGGCAAGCCCTTGGTGTTCGTTATGATTCACGGTAAACCCCTTGCCATCAAGGATGAAAGTGACGTTTCAAACGCGGTTCTCTCATGCTGGTTCGGCGGTGAGCGCGGACCGCAGGCGATTGTTGATGTGCTTCTGGGCAAGGTGAACCCCGGCGGAAAGCTTCCTTTCTCTCTTCCGAGAAGGTCAACCATGATTCCCTGTTATTATTCAATGCTGCCCGGAGCAAGTAATGAGTATTATGAAGGTAAGGGTGATGCTCTTTATCCCTTTGGCTTCGGTATGAGTTACACACAATTCGAGTATTCCGACCTTGTTGTGACAAGAACGGGTGAAACCGATGTTAACGTCAGCTTGAAAGTGAAAAACACAGGCAACGTAACAGGCGACGAAGTAGTGCAGATATATGTAGAAGATTGCGAAAGCTCTGTTGTTACTCCCTTGAAATTACTTAAGGATTTTAAACGTGTGACTTTGGAGCCCGATGAAACAAAAGAAGTTGAGTTCAACTTGGGTTATAACGCTTTCCGACTTATGAATCAGGAATATAAATGGGTTGTAGAACCGGGTAAATTCGGCATTTATGCCGCTTCATCATCACGGGATATAAGACTCAGCGGTGAAATAACATTATAAAAAGAGCAGGCTTGCAGATTAATGCAAGCCTGTTTTTACATAATTTTTTGAGATTTAAAATCAATGGAATATTTTTCAAGAATTTCGCTGCAGTTTTCTTTGAATTCATCGGCAGAAAAGCAGGTTGAGTTGTATAAATCAATTTCTGTTCCGCTTTTGGTTACGGCGCAAATATGGGGATCTTCCTGAAATTTGCCGTCATATTCATATCCTTCAACGTAGATAAAGCAATCAACGGCATCGTAATAACACTCGTTCTGTGACAAGGGGAAATCTTCTTCGGAGTATTTAAAGGAGTTTTCGTAAAAAACCGTAGTGGAATTAAGGCTTGTTATAATACCTAAAACAACAACACATTCGGCAAAAATGGTAAAGCATTTTAAAAACATTGCGGTAAAAGCCGCGGGCTTAGGTGAGTGTACGGCTTTTTTATCATCTTTGTCTTTCTTTTTGCGGCGATTAATGAGATTAAGGGCAATTGATGAGCCGAGAAGCATACAAAAGCCCGGGAAAAGCACAGCGTTTTCCCAAATGCCGCTGACTAAAATACTGTCCCTGAAAAGAATCGCGCACAATACGTAAAAAACACCAAAGGCAAGAAGACTTAATAAAAGAGTGAAAGCAACAGACAAGCTCAGATATTTTAACGCACCCTTGATTCCGCCGCCGTGACGCTTGGCGCCGTTTTTTAATGAAGCAGCTTTGACAATAGGGCTTTCGTATTGAATTTTACCGCCGTTTTCCATATATTTAATAAGATTTTCGTGGTATTGGGTACGGAATTTTGATTTTTTGAGTTTTTTAAGTGCTTTTTCTGTTTTTCCTTCATAAAAAAGAGCTTGAGCACCTATTACGGCACATTCGATTTGAGCATCAAAGTAGTTTTTGAGCATTAAATCGATAATTTTATCGCCTGCACCACCCAGCATTTCGCCGGTTTCGAGAACATTGTCACCAAAATAACGGTTTATGCTCTCTTTCTGTGAAAGAAGGAGCTTGTTTTTATCCACACCGTTTTCCAGAAGAGCGCAGAGCTTGGGAACAAGGGTCAATAAAAGACCGTTGATTTCACCGAAACAATCCTGCATAAGTTCTTTTGAGTCAACATAAGTGTATGTATAGCAATTGAAATCAAGCGGTCGGATGTATGCAAGGATATCGTAAACCGAGAAGGGGACAGACGGCTCGCAATCTAACGAAAAAGAGAGCCATATTGACTGTTGGGCATAGGAAACGTGCCCTTGCTCCGTGTATATTATATTGAATTTGAATTTGTCAAAAACATATGTAGCCGAAACACCTACCTGATTTTTTCCCTTTTTGCCTGAAGTGAGTTTTTTTATGGTCGGTGCAGTTGAACGCAACAGAACCCCTGTTGCACGGCATTGTGTAGCAAAGTATTCAGAAAGCTCCATTTGTTAATCCTTTCTCCCTGATTATAGCCGTGGGAAGTCGAACACCGTATGGGGTTCGATTCCCCCGGGCTGTAAAAAGTATTCTACTAAAAAGATGAGTTATAGTCAACCGAAAACAAAAATGTACAAAAATAATTTACATACTTTCTATTGCGATGATTTAAGTGATGGAGTATTATATAAATAACAAAAATAACAGGGGTGTTATTATGTTTTCAAAAAAATTTATTTGTGCTACCTATGATTATGCAACGTACCGTGATTTTGTGCCGTCGCCCTTATTCAGAAAAACCTTCGTTATTCAGGATGCGGCGCAAAAGGCAACTCTTACAATAGGGTGCGCAGGGTTTTATAATGTGTATATTAACGGCAAAAATATAACAAAAGGAATTCTCGCACCGTATATTTCTAACCCCGACCACATCGTTTATTATGATGAGTACGATATTACCGACCTTCTACATCCGGGTAAAAACGTTTTAGGCGTACAGCTCGGTAACGGTATGCAGAACGCACCCGGCGGAGAAATATGGGATTTCCATAAAGCTGATTTCAGGGGAGCTCCGAGAGTAGCGTTTGCTATAGACGTTACGGATACGGAAGGTGAGAAGTATCTTTTTGAGGCTGACGCTAAAGTGAAAACAGCTCCTTCGGGTATTATGTTTGACGATTTGCGTGCAGGTTGTTTTTGCGATGGCAGAAACGAAAAAGAGAATTGGGCGGAGATTGATTTTCAGGATGGGGATTGGGACAACGCCCTTGTAGCGGAAACGCCACGTGGTGAAGCACGCATTTGTGAAGCAGAGCCTATTACACCCATAAGAGAGCTTAAGCCTAAAAAAATATATAAATGTACCGAAGCTCCGTTCAGACCTGAAGAACGCCTGAGTAAAGATGTTTCGGATTTTCCCGCAACGGAACGTGAAGGCTGGCTCTATGATTTCGGCATAACCACAGCAGGTGTTGAGCGCCTTAAAATAAAAGGCTTCCGCGGTCAGAAAATTGATTTGCAGTTTGGTGAATACCTTGATGAAAACGGAAATCCTGATATCAGCAACGTTCAGTTTTATCCACAGGGCTTTGCTCAACGTGATATTTACGTTCTCAAAAGCGATGAAGAAGAAATTTTTGTTCCTGAATTTACATATCACGGTGCGAGATATTGCATCGTTTACGGAATAACACCCGAACAGGCCACGGAAGATTTACTGACCTTTACAGTTTACAGCTCCAAGCTCGGAGAACGCGGTAATTTCCGTTGCTCTGATACGACCCTGAACAGATTGCAGGCAATGGCGCGAAACTCCACGTTGTCAAACTTTTACTATTTTCCCACAGATTGTCCCCAAAGAGAAAAAAACGGATGGACAGGTGATGCGGCAATATCGTGTGAGCAGACCGTTATGAATTTCACGCCTGAAAAAAGTTATCGTGAGTGGATGCGCAATATTGTAAAGGCTCAGGATGATAACGGTATGATTCCCGGTATAGTTCCCACGTCAACCTGGGGCTACGGCAAAGGCTTCGGTACAGCCTGGGATTGTGTTTTAGCATATATTCCGTATTATGAGTACATTTACCGCGGAGACAAAACAATAATGGAAGAAAGTGCTCACGCACTGTTCAGATATGCAGATTTCATTTCGCGCAAACGCAATAAACGCGGTACAATAGCGTACGGTCTGGGTGACTGGTGCCCCGTTACCGTGTTAAAAGCACCTTTGGAATTCACCTGTAGTGTTATGGGTATGGATTATCTCGAAAAATGTGCCTATATGTTCGGTGTTATGGGTATGACCTTGCAGAAGGAATTTTGCGAAAATCTCTATAAAGAATTACGTGCCGCAGTAAGAAAATATCTTATTGATTTTAATTCTATGACCGCCGCAGGCAGATGCCAGACGTCACAGTCCATGGCTATATACTATAACGTTTTTGAAGAAGCTGAAAAACAGAAAGCCTTTGAAGTGTTGACGGATATTATCGAAGGTGACGGTGAGCACGTCGATTTCGGGTTTATCGGCATAAGACCGATTTTCAGAGTGCTTTGTGATTTTGGCAGGGCGGACCTTGCCTATAAAATGATTGCAAGACCCGGCTATCCTTCCTACGGGAATTGGGTCAAACGCGGTTATACCGCTTTACCTGAAAACTTCCACCCCGAAAACGAGTTTCCCGATTCACTTAATCATCACAACTATTCTGACGTTTCGGCGGTGTTCACAAGATATTTTGCAGGTATAAATGTCAATCCCTACAGGGATGATTGCAGAGAAATAAATATCGCTCCCTGCTTTATAAAATCAATTGACGATGTTACTGCCTTTTACGACAGCGTTGAAGGTAAGGTAAGCGTTTCGTGGCAGAAAACAGGGAATGAAATTTTGCTTTCTGTTGAAAAACCCGACGGTATATACGGTGAAGTTATACTCCCTGCAGGCTTTGTATTTAAAGAAAGTAAGCTGTGCCGCGAAAAACTTAAATCCGGTGTTTATAATATAGTAAATTTAAACGATATTCCCGAGAATATTATTGAGGTGTGAAAATGGAAAAGGAAGTAAAAGTAATTGATTACGGTTTTTTTACCCGTGACGGTTTGGATTTTGAATATCACGTAAGCGGAAATGCGCAGGGCGAGGCTCTGGTTATGCTTAGCGGTAACGGCGGGGACTACCGTTGCTTTGAAGGGGATTTATATAAGCCCCTTTCCGAGTATTTTAAAATAATTCGTTTTTCCACACGTGGTACGGGAAAAACACCTTTGGGTGACAAAAAACTTACGTTCGACTTGTTTTGCGATGACCTTAAAGGTCTTCTTGATTATCTTAATGTAGAAAAAGCCAATATCTGCGGCTTTTCCGACGGCGGAAATCTGGGAATGTGCTTTACGGTGAAGTATCCCCAATACGTTTCAAAACTGGCGGTTTTCGGCTCAAATCTTAACACAAGGGGAACGAAAACCGGTGACCAGCTGGGTATAATAAAAGACCATAGAATTTATGCAATAAAAGCAGCAATCACCAAAGACCCGGAGTGGATAAGACGCCGCGAAATTGAAGGTATGATGGTTGGTCAGCCGAAGCTCAATTATAAAAAGCTCTCTGCAATAAACGTGCCGTTTCTTAACGTTTTCGGTGAGTTTGATATGATAAAACGCCGCCACTCGAGAAGGATAACAAAAGCCGTTAAGGGTGCAGAAGAGGTTATGGTTTTAAACGGCGGTCATAGTACCGCTTTCAGAAAAACCGATTTTCTTATTCTACCTGTGGTGAAAAAGTTCCTTGGAGTATAAAGCTACAAAAACACCATCTGTGTTGCATTGTGTTCTGAGAACACAATGCAGCCATAAAAAACAAAAAACAAAAAACAACTACCCGAAAAAGAGCTTTTATTTTCTCTTCTTCGGGTAGTTCTCTTTCGGTAATCGTTCAGTCAAAAAAGGATAATAAATTACCGTAGGGGTCAGGCTTGCCTGAACCGCTTTAGGATTTATCGTTTTTTGAACTTTCGGGCAGGGCAAGCCACAGCCACTACGGTGGTTGGTCGTTCTGCAAAACTTTATTTATAATCCGGCGTTACCCCGATAATTTTGCATTTTGCATTTTATAGTCGCATTTGCCCAGACACGCTTGACTACTGATTCTGCACGGAATTTATTTTTTGATTTTCATTGAAAACTGTAGCTTATAATGTTATAATAAAATGTAAAATTGTATTCGGGTGATGTTTTTTGAGTCTTAAGAAATGGGTCGTTTCCCGGTGCGACAAGGACCGCGCCGCAGACATTGCGGAGAATTGCGGCATAGAGCCGTTTGCGGCTTTTTTGTTGTGTGCCAGGGGGATGACAGATGAATTTGAAGTTGAGAGTTTTTTATATGACACAGATTTAATTGACCCCTTTACCCTTCCCGATATGGCAGAAGCTTGCGAGAGAGTGTCATGGGCACTTGAAAATAATGAGAAAATTACTGTTTTCGGGGATTACGATGCTGACGGTGTTACATCGACGGCTTTAATGTATTCCTACCTTTTGTCACGCGGAGCCGATGTGGATTATTACATACCTGACCGTGCAGGTGAAGGGTACGGAATGAACAACTGTGCTATAGATATTCTCAAAGGGCGCGGAACAAGCCTTATCATAACCGTAGATAACGGCATAAGTGCCATTGAAGAAATTAAATATGCAAGTACCTTGGGTATTGACGTTATTGTGACTGATCACCACAGGGTCGGTGAAGTGTTGCCTGAAGCCGTGGCAGTTGTTGATCCCCATCGCGACGATGCTTTTTGCGAGTTTACCGAATGGGCAGGAGTAGGTGTTGCATTTAAATTTATTTGTGCTCTTGACGGCAGCGATGGTTACGAGATTTTGCAGGAGTACGGCGATCTTGTGGCGCTGGGTACTGTTGCGGATATAGTTTCGCTTAAAGGCGAAAACAGAATTCTTGTAAGAAGCGGTGTGGCGTTTATGAATGCTGCGCTCTCTGAAGGGACTTTGCGGAAAGGTCTTAAGGCGTTAATGGATTTTTGTGATCCGTCGGGTGTTATAAGCTCCAATACACTTGCTTTCCGTTTTGCTCCCCGTATTAATGCGGCAGGCAGAATGGAGTCCGCGGAGCGTGCATTGAAGCTCCTTTTATCCGATGATGATAATGAAGCGGCAGAAATTGCACGTGAAATATCTGACCTGAACACTAAAAGGCAGGAGATTGAAAGCGGCATTACCGAGTCTGCAATAGAAATAATTGAGAATAACCCCCATATTAAATATCAGAAGGTTATTGTTGTAAAGGGTGAAGGCTGGCATCAGGGTGTAATAGGTATTGTGGCATCGCGCCTTGTTGAAAGATATGCCAAACCCTGTATTGTGATATCTGATATCGGCGGCTCTGCCAAAGGCAGCGGCAGAAGCATTGACGGCTTTTCGCTGTATGATGCGCTTTCATATTGTGAAGGTCTTCTTACACAGTACGGCGGTCATGTTCTCGCGGCAGGTCTTAGTATCGACAGTGATAAAATTGATGATTTCAGGCAGATGATTAATAAATATGCCGCATCAGTCAATGAAGCGGTGCCTGTTCTTAATATTGACTGCAGGCTCAATCCTGTTTCAATAAATACCGATATACTTTCCGCAACAGAGATTCTTGAGCCTTTCGGTGCAGATAATCCCCAACCTTTGTTCGGTATATATAATATGGAGCTTGCCGCTATTCAGCCTGTCGGTAACGGCAAGCACCTGCGTCTTACTCTGCGCAAAAACGGACACACTATAAACGCAATTATGTTTTCTGTTACCGTCAATGATTTTCAGTATAGTGTTTCAGACAAGGTGGATTTGGCAGTGCGCCTTTCCGCCAATGAGTATATGGGTAAAACCCAGGTGAGTATTCAGGTTAAGGATATACGTTTAAGTAATTTTGATGATGAAAAGCTGATTGCCGCCAACAATGCTTACGAAGCATTCTGTCGCGGTGAAAATCTGAATGATAATATAAGAAAAAACCTTTGTGTGGACAGGGATTTTTGCGGTAATATTTACAGATTCATTAAGAATAACAAGGACCGGAAATATTCCGCGGAAGTTTTATGCTACAGACTCGGTTGCAATGAAGAAAACCTGATTAGTTGTAAAATTGCATTGGATGTATTATGCGAATTGGGTATCATAATTTGTAAAGACGGTAAATATATATTACCCGATGAAAATGTGAAAAACAATTTGGAGAATTCAGCGATTTTTAAGCGTGCGGAAGCTACGCGCATATAAGCCTTTAAAGGGGTGATAAATGTGGATGGAAATATGAATGTTGAACTTATGTATAACGAGTTGAAGGAACAGGCAGCAGAGCAATTCAACGAAAAGGAAGCCGCTGTGGTTGACAAAGCCTTTGCAGTAGCAAGGGACAGACACGACGGGCAGAAACGTTCATCGGGCGAACCTTATATCATTCACCCTGTTGCGGTTGCAAAAATAGTTCTTGATTACGGTATGGATTATCAGTCGGTTGCGGCGGCTATGCTGCATGATACTGTTGAAGATACTGATCTGACTCTTGAAGAAGTGCGCAAAGATTTCGGTAATGAAATTGCGGCACTTGTTGACGGCCTTACAAAATTGGGTAAGGTGCCTCTTGATACAAAGGATAAGGAAGAGCAACAGGCAGAAAACGTAAGAAAAATGCTCCTTGCAATGTCGGAAGATATAAGAGTTATCATTATCAAGCTTGCTGACCGTCTGCATAATATAAGAACCCTTAACTTTGTAGCACCACAGAAACGCAGGGACAAAGCTCTCGAAACACTTGAGATTTATGCACCCATTGCCCACAGATTAGGTATCAGAGCCATTAAAGAAGAGCTCGAAGACAGAGCAATAAGCTTTCTTGACCCCATAGGCTACAACGAAATTGAAGATGAGCTTTCAAAACAAGGTAAATCTCATAAGGAGTTCCTTGAAACAATAAAAAAACAGATTGCCGAAAGAGTGCATGAAGTAGTACCCGAAGCGGCTCTCGAGGCGAGAATAAAAAGTGTACACGGCATATACCGTAAGATGTATATGCAGAACAAGAATTTTGACGAGATTTACGATATATATGCCGTCAGGATTATTGTTAATTCGGTTATTGAATGTTATGACTGTCTGGGTATTATTCACGATATGTTCAAACCTATTCCCGGCAGATTCAAGGACTATATTTCCACACCTAAACCCAATATGTATCAGTCGCTCCATACTACGGTTATCGGTAAAGCCGGTATTCCCTTTGAAGTGCAGATACGTACCTGGGATATGCACAAAACTGCAGAATTCGGTATTGCCGCCCATTGGAAATACAAATTGGGTATAAAGGGCAAACAGAATATTGAAGAACGTCTTGCGTGGATAAGACAGCTGCTTGAAACACAGAAGGAAGCGGACGACGTAAAAGATATTGTTCGTACCATTAAAAGCGATTTTGTTCCGGAAGAGGTTTTCGTGTTCACACCTAAAGGTGACGTAATTGACTTGCCTTCAGGTGCTACGGTCATTGACTTTGCCTATGCCATCCATTCGGCAGTAGGTACGAAGATGGTCGGGGCAAAAGTCGGCGGCAGAATTGTTCCCCTTGATTACAAGGTGCAGACAGGCGATATTGTTGAAATTCTCACCTCGTCACAGCCGGGCAAGGGACCCAGCCGTGACTGGCTCAATATAGTTAAAACAAGCAGCGCCAGAACAAAAATCCGCGCGTGGTTTAAAAAAGAGCGTCGCGACGAAAATATTGTTGAAGGCAAAGCTGAGCTTGAAAGAGAAATCAAACGCAATAAAATGCGTTTTACGGATGAAGAATACAAAAACCTTATTGAAGCTCTTGCCGAAAGGCAGCATTGCGCAAGTGTTGACGATTTTTATGCGGCAATAGGCTACGGCGGTATATTCCTTTCAAGGGTTATGCCCTTTATAAGGGATGAGTATAACCGCATTTCATCTCTTAACCAACCTAAAGAGATTAAAGTTCAGGATTCTTCAAAAACATCAAAACGTGCCGTGGGTGAAGGTGTTACGGTTGAAGGTATTGACAACTGTCTTATAAAGCTTTCACGTTGCTGTGCGCCTATTCCCGGTGATGAAATTATCGGCTTCATAACCCGTGGGCATGGTGTTTCAATTCACAAAAGGGACTGTTCCAACGTTCCTAAAGATATTGTTTCCTGCGAAGAACCCGAGCGATGGGTCAGCGCACGTTGGCTTACGGGCAATTCTATGCAGGAATTCAAGGCAGGTCTTGCAATACTTTGCGAAAGCCGTGTTGCTCTTATGGCTGACGTTGCAACACTCCTTGCGGACATGCGTGTTATGATAAACGCAATCAACACCCGTGAACTTAAGGATGATAAAGCCTACGTCTATCTCACAATAACCGTTAAGAGTACGGATTTCCTTAATGTTGTTATATCCAGACTTAAAAAAATTAACGGGGTTATAAACGTAACAAGGAGCAGTAACTCATGAAAGCAGTTATACAAAGAGTTCTGAAAAGTTCTGTAAGTGTTGACGGGGAAGTTGTAGGTTCATCGGGTAAAGGGTATATGATACTTGTAGGCGTTGCCAAAGGCGATACCGAAAAACACGCGGATTTGCTCGCTAAAAAGACGGCATCTTTAAGGGTTTTTGAAGATGAAAGCGGCAAGATGAATCTTTCTGTTCTTGATGTTCAGGGCGATATTCTTGCAATTTCACAATTTACTCTTTGCGCTGATTGTAAAAAGGGTAACCGTCCTTCATTTACACCGGGTGAAGAACCCGGGCGCGCCAACGAATTGTATGAGTTGTTTTGTCGCAAGCTGGGTGAATACGGCGTGAAACGTGTTGAAAAAGGCGTTTTTGGAGCAGATATGAAGGTGGAGCTTATAAATGACGGCCCGGTAACAATCTGTTTTGATACTGATATCTGGAGTGTGTAAAATGTATATTAAAGCTTTGGTTTTAGGGCCCGTCAGCGCTAATTGCTATATAATATGCGATGAAGCTGCAAAGGTCGGGGCTGTAATAGACCCGGGTGATTTTAACGGCACACTTCTTAAAGAAATAAGGGCATCGGGAATGAATGAGTTAAAATACATCTTTTGCACCCACGGCCATTTTGACCATATTGCAGGTGTGGGCAGACTAAAGGAGCAATATCCCGGCGCTCAGATTTTAGTCGGTGAAAAGGATGCTGCCGCTTTAAATGATTCCGTCCTGAGTCTTGCGGCATATTTCGGAGCACCTTTTTACCCTTGTATTGCCGATAAAGCGTTAAAGGACGGCGATACAATAACAATGGGCAATATTGATTTTAAAGTCATAGCCGCGCCCGGTCACACTCAAGGCGGAGTTATGTATTACTGTGAAAATGAAAAAGCTGTTTTTACAGGTGATACGATTTTTAAGGGCAGTGTAGGTCGCACCGATTTCTTCGGCGGAAGTATGCCGACACTTATGAACACTTTAAAAACAATAAAAAAGCTTCCCCCTGACGTTGATATATACAGCGGTCACGGAGAATGTACGACAGTAAAAAACGAAAAAGAATATAATATGTATTTAAGATGAATTTATATTGTATATCACATAAATTTCTGTATGAAACAGAAAAATTATTGATGCTGTTTTTCCCTTTAGAAAAAAACACGGTTTTGAACGAATTCAATGAAGACAGCGGTGATTATTTTTACACTGAAATAATCCGCGGAGCTGAAGCCGTAACCTTTAAAACCGCTTTTTCGTATAAGGGAAAAACCTTGCAGGATGAAAAAACATTAACAAATGATGATTGTACCGATGAGGAATATGAATTGTTATCATCGGGATATGTTTTGTTGAAGGAAGTCTGCGGTTTTTCACCCGATTGGGGTATGCTTACAGGGGTAAGACCGTCAAAACTCATAATGAACAAAATGACAGAAACTGATGAAGATACGGCACGTGACTATTTTATTAACCACTTTTTTGCAGACCCGCAGAAAACAGAGTTGGCTCTTGACGTTGCAAAAAGCGAAATCGGTATTATAAGGGAAAACGGCGAAAATACCTTCAGTCTGTACGTGAGTATTCCTTTTTGTCCGTCGCGATGCAGTTACTGTTCGTTTGTTTCACATTCAATCAGCACGGATTCTGCTAAAAAGCTGATACCCGAGTATGTGAACAAGCTTTGCGAAGAAATTGTATTTACCGCCGAAAAAGCTAAAGAAAACGGACTGATTCTCACAAGCGTTTATTGGGGCGGCGGCACACCAACAACCCTTGAAGCAGACGAACTTGACAGGGTGCTCACCGTTATAGAAGATAATTTTGATTTGAGTAATTGCGGCGAATATACCGTCGAAGCCGGAAGACCGGATACCGTCACACGGGAGAAGCTTGAAGTTCTCAAAAGACATAACGTAGGCAGAATAAGTATAAATCCCCAGACTTTTTCGGACGGAGTTCTCAGAGCTGTGGGCAGGAGACATACTGCCGACCTTACAGAAGAAAAGTATTTTCTTGCACGTGAAATCGGGTTTGACAGTATAAATATGGACTTGATTGCAGGACTCCCCACAGACACGGTGGATGGCTTCAGAAGGAGTCTTGACAGGGCAATTGAACTTGGTGCGGATAATATAACCGTTCATACGCTGGCTCTGAAGCGTTCGTCAACTATTGTTACGGAAAATGAAAGTGCTTCCGTTTCCGCTGAAGGCGTGGCGCAGATGTTGGATTATTCGCATAAGGCATTACGTGCAAACGGCTATCATCCCTATTATATGTACCGCCAGAGTAAAGCGTTGGGTAATTTTGAAAATGTGGGTTGGTGCAAAAAGAACAAAGAATGTAAATATAATGTTCTTATGATGGAGGAATATCAGCATATACTTTCAGTAGGGGCAGGGTCAGTCACAAAGCTTCTTTCACCCGGTATTGAAAAAATCGAGAGAATTTTCAACTATAAATTCCCCTTTGAATATATATCCCGTTTCCCTGAGCTTCTTGGGAAAAAGGAAAGGATATCAACGTTTTTTTCAGAATATAAATAAAAGAAAGGTCGGTGCGTATGGCTAACAAAAACAATACCGTTGAATACATAGTTGCGGCGGCAAATGAACCTGAAAAATTCATCGCCCAATGTGAAAATAGATACAATAATAAAATCAAGCGTATTGCTCTTGAGATAGCTCAAAGCGGACGCACCGAAATTGTTATGATTGCAGGACCGAGTTCTGCAGGCAAAACAACTTCCGCTAAAAAATTAAGGGAGCATCTGCTTGAATACGGAATCAGAAGCCATACGGTGTCCCTTGATGATTATTATGTGGATAATTGCGATGCACCGCGGTTTCCCGACGGCACGCCCGATTTTGAAACGGTAGATGCTCTTGATATAGCGTGTTTTCAGAAAACTATGGGCGAGCTTCTCACAAAAGGTGAGACCGAGCTTCCTGAATTTGATTTTCTTGAAGGTAAACGAAAAAAAGAATACCGACACATTGAAATATCCGACAGGGACGTTATTATTGTAGAAGGGTTGCACGCTTTAAATCCAAAAATAACGGACCATCTGCCTGCAGAAAGGCTTCTTAAAATATATATAAACCTTTCTTCACGTATTTATGATGCCAAAGGCAATATAGTTCTTAACAAACGGAATATGCGGTTTGTACGCCGTATGGTGCGTGATTATAAATTCCGCGGAAATTCCGTTGAAAGGTCATACAAAATGTGGTTGACCGTGCGTTACGGCGAAGACACATATCTTTTCCCGTTTAAAAACAACGCGGATATAAAGCTTAACACAATTCATCTTTATGAGTCCTGTATTCTTAAAGATACGGCAGTTGAATTGCTTAAAGAACTTCCTAAAGCTTCAGAATTCTATAAAGAATCACAAAGACTTATACGAAGTCTTCAGAAATTTCCTTCCATAAGCTCCGACTCGGTTCCCGATGACTCGCTTATGAGAGAATTTATAGGTCCAAAGGAGAGTTAAAATGTCAGAGAAATCATCAACTAAAAAACAAAACATTTTAGGCGGTGCAATGGTCCTTGTTATTGCCACTGCCATTGTTAAAGTGATTGGTGCAGTTTATAAAATTCCCCTTCGTAACGTTATAGGTGTATTGGGATCAGGCTATTATGATTCGGCATACAGCATTTATACGGCTGTTTACGGTATTTCAATGGCAGGACTTCCCGTTGCTATTTCTGCAATTGTTTCCAAAAATACCGCATTGGGGAAATACCGCGACGTTAAACAGGTTTTAAAAATAACTTTCCCCCTGTTTTTATTGTTAGGTGTTCTGGGAACGGGTGCAATACTTTTGGCATCGTATCCTTATGCTAATTTTATTGTTAAAAACCCTAATACTATTTACAGCGTTTTAGCCATTGCCCCGTCAATATTTTTCTGTTGTGTTATGAGTACATACAGAGGCTATTATGAAGGTCTTAACAATATGTACCCGACGGCAATTTCACAGGTTATAGAGTCTGTGGGTAAACTCGTTTTCGGTCTTGCTCTTTCCTACGGTGTTGTGTGGTATGCCGAGGCTCAGATTGCGGCAACAGGCTCTGTTTTCGGTCAGGTTATCGAAACTCAGGCGGATAAGTCAATTATTTATGCTATGTCATCTGCAGGTGCCATATTAGGTGTAACGCTTGGTACGGCGTTGGCTACCTTATATACCTTTTTACGTCATAAGATAAAAAAAGACGGCATAAGTAAAGATATGCTCATTAATTCTCCTTTGGCATCACCTAAAAAGGATACACTCAAAGACCTTGTTAAAATTGCTCTGCCCACGGCTATGAGCTCCCTTGTTCTTAACATTACAAACTTTATAGATACAAGTATGATTCAAAGCCGTCTTGAAGACATAGTTGAGAGCGGCTACGACGTTATTATGGGTCTTTACGGCGAGCCTATTACCGCAAGCGGTACGCCTTTGGAAGAAATCCATACCTTCCTTTTCGGTGCATACGGTATGACAAATGATTTCAGAAATCTTATTCCTACACTTGTTATGACCTTGGGCGTAAGCGCAATTCCCGTTATTTCCGGCGCTATAGCTAAAAAAGATTACAAAACGGTAAACAGCTCGGTTAATACTGTTTTCAGAATAACAATGCTTATTTCACTTCCTGCAGGCGCAGGGTTCTTTGTTCTCTCCGAGCCCATACTCGGCATCCTTTACGGCGGTGACGGAGATATTTCCAATGGTATCGCAATCGCGGCGCCGATTCTTGCTCTTTATGGTCTTATGATGGCTATACTGGCGTTGTCATCACCCCTTACAAATATACTTCAGGCAATCGGCAGGGCAGATGTACCCGTTAAGGCTCTTCTTTTAGGTTGTGTTTTCAAAATTGGTCTTAACTATATTCTTATAGGTATTCCCCAAGTGAATCTCAAGGGTGCGGTGTTCGGTACGGCGGCATTCTACCTGATATGCATCATTTATAACTATATTGTTCTGCGTAAAGAAACAGGGGTTAAATTGGACATAAAATCCGTTTTTGTAAAGCCTTTGATTTCTGCTGTTGTATGCGGCATAGCGGCTTTCGGCAGCTTCAGATTGTTAAGTCAATTCCTTACATTTAATGAAGGAAGCAGATTGAGCGGTCAGTCACTTTCTTGTCTGCTTGCCATCGGTATCGCGGTGATTGCATACGGTATTTGCGCTCTTTTGACTAAAACTTTGGTAAAAGATGACATTTTAATGCTCCCAAAAGGAGAAAAAATAGCAAAAATACTTGAAAAATATAAACTGATAGGGTAAAATAGATGTTGTTATGGCAGTAGATTTTAAGTTTAAAGAAAGATACGATTTTGACGATTTAGTACGTATTGTACAGGTCCTTCGCGAACCCGGCGGTTGCCCATGGGATATGGAGCAGACACACCAATCAATCCGCGAAAATTTTCTTGAAGAAACGTACGAAGTAATTGAAGCAATAGATACCAATAATAAAGAGCTTATGCAAGAAGAATTAGGCGACGTGCTCTTACAGGTGCTTATGCACTCGGATATGGCTCGCACCGATGGTTGGTTTACTATTGATGACGTTGCTAACGACATTTGTCAAAAGCTTATTATAAGGCATCCCCACGTTTTCGGTGACGTTACGGTTAATTCCACCGGTGATGTTTTGAAGAATTGGGACGATATAAAACGCCTTACAAAAAAACAGCGTACCCAGAGTGAGGCTATGGCGGCTATACCTGCCGTTTACCCTGCACTTATGAAGGCTCAGAAGGTTCAGGAAAAAGCAAAGAAAGCAGGCTTCGATTGGGACAATGCGGAAGGTGCCTTCCTTAAAATCGAAGAAGAATCACGTGAGCTTAAGGAAGCTTTGAGACTCGGCGATAAAACTGCAGTTGAAGATGAGCTTGGTGATTTGCTTTTCTCGGCAGTTAATGTTGCTCGCTTTTGTGATTGTGAGGCAGAAACAGCTCTTGATAAAGCCACTAAAAAGTTTATGGCGCGCTTCACCGTAACAGAGAGTCTTGCCAAAGAAAAAGGTATAGATATGAAAACAGCTCCCCTTGAAGTTCTTGACGAACTCTGGGAAGAAGCTAAAAAGCAGAAATTCTGAATAAGTCCATTTAAAATCGTGTTTACGGTTTAAAATAGAAAACAAAAATTTTGGAGGATTTTAAAATGAATAAGACAGAACTCGTAAAAGCAGTAGTAGATGCTGGTTTGAAGAAAAAAGACGCTGAAGTAGCAGTAGCAGCAGTTTTCGGTGCTATCGAGGGTGCTCTTGCTAAAGGCGAAAAAGTTCAGCTTATCGGTTTCGGTACTTTCGAAGTTCGTGAAAGAGCAGCTAAAGAGGGTCGTAACCCCGCAACAGGCGAAACAATCAAAATTGCAGCTACAAAAGTTCCTGCATTCAAGGCAGGCGCAGCTCTCAAGAATGCTGTAAAATAATTTCAAAAAATTAAACTCCGCAAGGTCTGACCTTGCGGAGTTTTTTTACTGTTTTTATTTCACTATATTATTTAACCAGACCTTCTTTTTTACAAGAATCATACCGATTACTACTTTAATAATGTCAATTGCCTGAATAATGGGGAATGACACCCATATGGACAGCCCGAAAATGTAGTAAAGAGCTAAGGCAACGGGCACATTTATGCACATAATAAAGACGCTGTCCATAAGGAATGTAATAAGGGTTTTGCCGCCGCTTCGTATTGTGAAATACGATGCATTTGCAAATGCGTGAACAGGTATAAAGCATGCGCAAACTCTTATAAAATATGCGGCAAGGTCCTTTGATTCGGCGGATACGTTATAAAGAAGTGGGATTTTGTCACCGAGAATGAAAACAACTATCCCTATAAGGATACTTATAACAACAGAGAATGAGATTAGCTTGCGGTCTGTGTCATAGGCCTCTTCAAACTTATTTGCGCCCAATTGCTTGCCGATAATAATACCGATACTGCTGCCCAAGGAAATAAATGCGATATTGGCAAGGTTCATAACAGTTGAAGAAATACTGTAACCTGCAACAACGTCAATACCATGCAGACTGTAAGCAACGCTGAGAAGCGACATTCCCAAGGACCAGAAAAATTCATTGAATAAAAGGGGCATACCTTTAAATGTAATGTCTTTCCCGGTCTTTTTGGGTATGTAGAAACTTCTGAATGCACCTTTGAAGTAGGGGAAATTGCGCTTCTTTATTACTATGTAAACTAAAACAACCGCTGTTTCAACAAATCTTGATATAGTTGTTGCTATGGCGGCACCCTCTACGCCCAATGCGGGGAAGCCCAGCAATCCGAAAATAAGGATTGCATTTAAAGTGCAATTTGTAATAACTGCTGCAATACCTGCAATCATAGGCACAACAGTTTCGCCCGTTTCGCGCAAGGTGCTTGAAAAAATCTGTGTTACGCAGAAGGGCAATGCACCCAATACCATAATTCTCAGATATGATTTAGCGTATGAAAGAGTCAGTGCAATGTTGCCGTTTGAGTCGCTTTCGTGTAAGAATAGATTTATGAGCTGATCATCAAAAACCGTAAAAATAACGGTTGCAACTATGAAAATTAAAAGTGTTATTAAAACCTTGTAGCGTATGGTGTGACGTATGCCTTCGTTATCGTTTTTTCCGAAAAATTGAGCGGTGAAAATACCTGCACCGCTCAATGCTCCGAAAACTGCAAGACCAAAAATGAAAATTAACTGGTTTACAATTGATACACCCGATACTTGCTCTGTGCCAAGTCTGCCAACCATAAGGTTATCAAGCATATTTACGAAATTCGTGATAAAATTCTGTATCATTATGGGCACGGCAACCGTCATAGCCATTTTGTAAAAGGCTTTATCACCGATGTATTTTTTTAGTGTCATATTATTTAATTAAATCGTGTTCCTTTATATAGTTTATTGTTTCGTCAATGGTTGTGAAGGCAAGACCTACAACAGTATCTGCACCGCCGTAATAAATTGCGATTCTGCCTGTTTCTTCGTCGGCAAGGGCGGCACAGGGGAATACAACGTTAGGAACATCGCCCACAAACTCATATGTTTCACGGGGAGAAAGAAGATATCTGTCCGCTCTGTGAAGGACTTTCCAAGGTTCGTCGCGATCAACTATCATTGCACCCATACTGTATGAGAAACCGTTACAGCTTGTTATAACGCCGTGGTAGAAGCAAAGCCAACCTTCATCAGTTTCGATAGGTGTGGGGCCTGCACCAACTTTTGTCATTTCCCAGTTCATTTCGGGGCCTATAACAAAGCGATGTTTACCCCAGTATGTAAGGTCAGGACTATGGCTAAGGAAAATATCACCGTAGGGAGTGTGACCTTTATCACAAGGACGGGTGAAAATCATATATTCTCCGTTAACTTTTCTGGGGAAAAGCACACCGTTTCTTGAAACGGGTAAAACGGCGTCTTCGTAACGCTCCCAGCTTTCAAAATCAGTTGTTGCGGCAATACCTATTGATGTGCCGCGGGGTGTGTGACAAACCCATGAAAGATAGTATTTTCCTTCGATTTCGCAAAGTCTCGGGTCATAGCCGCGGAAGATTTTTTCATCATTGAGCTTCCAATGAATACCGTTATCGCTGAAGCCTGTAACAAGGTACTGTTCCCGTGTTACATCATCCATTCTGAATACGCCTGCGAAGCCGTCACCGTAGGGGACAACGGCAGAGTTGAAGATACTGTTGGCATCTTTTACAAAGGAACGGTCAATAATAGGGTTTTCGGTGTAACGCCACACAGGGTCGGTACAGTTTGCAGGTTTATCCTGCCAGGGAATGTTTTTTACTCTTGAGTTAATAATTTTAGCCATAATGCACCTCAGCTGTCAAAATAGTTTAAAGTTTCAATGATAAGTGCACCGACGTCGCTGACGGTTTTTCTGCGAACGGAAGTAATTCTGTCGGTGTTAGGTGAAACGCTTTTGGATATATGCTTTTTTGATGTGCCCAAAGAACAGGCACGGAAATGTTGATTTGAAAAAGGCGTGAAGGATGCCGTGCCCAGCAATGAGCTTTCTTTTGATAAATTCAGTTCAAGGTTTTCTGCCGCCTGGGCAATTACTGATGCCACTTCGGCAGAGCCTTTTGCACCGCTGCCGTCCTTGAAGAATACCGCTAATTTTTCAGATGTTGTGATTTCTTCCAAAGGGATGAAAACTGTGCGGACGTCAGAGAATAAACGCCTGTATTTTTTCGCAAAAGCATAGGAGCCTGCACGTGATGAGTATTCTGCACCTGTCAGTAAACAACAGACTTCTGTTTTCCGGAATCTGAAGCTGTCTTCTGAAAACTGTTTCATAATGCTGACAAGAGTGGCAGACGGTATAATACTGGAGCTTACACCCGAAGCATTCTTTTTATAACTTATCAGGAAAAATGAAAGTATGTAAAAAGGCATAAACATAAGAGCAATACCGCGCAATGCTTCAAAAATATCGGCATTTGCAGGGGCGCCCGTATAAAGAAAGGCAAGCTGACTGCAGAAAAGTATGGTATTACCAATTACGGAGCATATACTCAATATAAGAGGCCATCTGTTTCCGAAAAGCAGATTCCTTATACTTTTTGGTGAGTCAAGGTGGGCTGTAAGAACAACGCGTGTCTCTGTGTTGCCTGCGGCATAGCGTTTGCCGAGAATGTTTCCGGATAGCTTTTTAGGTCTTATGCGGTCCAGCAAGTTGCCGTCAAAAATAAATTTGTATGCGAAAACACAAAATAAAATAATGTTAAGAAAAAGTGAAACGGCGACGGGTAAAACGTAGCCGTTATCAACTGAGATTGAGAATAAAATAACGCATATGATTAACCCGATACATAATATTTTGTGTATGAGTGACCCTGCGCCCGGGTAAGCAAAAAAGCTCTGCTCGTTTGTTTCGTCACAATATTTCATTAATTCATAAAGTAATATGTGACGTGAGTTTTCTTCGGATTCTGAGCCGGCTCTCAGGTCGGTGGAATTCTGAAGAATGTTCTCTGCGATTTCAAAAACATAATTTACGTTGGTTTCTTCAAGTTTAGGTAAAGTAGTCATAATTATTAAATAATTGCCTTGAAGGCTTCAAAAGCCTTTTCCCAGCCGTCACGGTTTTCGGGAGTATAGACTTTAAGATTTTCACCTTGTGCTATGATTTTGCGGGCCTCTTTAATGCCGCTGATGGCGCCGCTTGACATAAGCTGAACGGCAATATTACCAAGTGCGGTTGCTTCAATCGGACCGCCGTAAACGTTTACGTTACAGCTTTTTGCGGTCATATCCAACAGAAGCTTATCCTTGGTGCCGCCACCCATAACATGAATACGGTCATAGTTTTTTTCGGTGCAATCCTTTATACCATCAAAAGTATAACGGTATTTCATAGCAAGACTTTCGTAGATGCAACGCATAATCTCCCCCACGGTCTGCGGAACATATTGATTTGTTTTTTTGCAATATTCCTGAACTCTTTTGGGAATGTTCCCCATAGGAGCAAACTCAGGGGCATCCGGGTCGATAAAGCATTTGAAGGGCTCACATTCCAACGCCATTTTTTCAAGCTCGGCGTAAGAATATTCTTTACCTTCGCGTATCCATTGACGACGGCTTTCCTGAATGAGCCAGAGACCGCATATGTTTTTTAGGAAAGCGATGGTGTAATCATAACCGCCTTCGTTGGTGACGTTAAGCTTCTTTGATGCTTCGTTTATAATTGGTTCTTTGACCTCTGTTCCGAAAAGGGACCAGGTACCGCAGCTGATAAACGCAAAATCCTCGTATTCACAGGGTGCGGCTGTGATGGCACTCTGTGTGTCGTGGGATGCTACGCTGATGATATCTGCTTTTTCTACGCCTAATTCTTCACAGATATCGTCGCTCAGCTGACCTATAACTGCGCCTGTAGGCACTATATCCGTGAGAAGGTCTTTTTTTATACCGAAAGCGTCAAGGATTCGGTCAGACCAGTTGTGGGTTTTAAGGTCAACCATTTGGGATGTAGTAGCTATTGAGTATTCAGTAGATTTAACGCCGGAAAGCATATAAGAAAGCAGATCGGGCATAAAAAGAAGCTTATCCGCTTCTTCAAGGATATAGGGACGATTTTCTTTCAGAGAAAGAAGCTGGAATATGGTGTTGAAATCCATAAACTGAATACCCGTGATATCGTACATTTCCTCGTGGGACATATATTTCAATGCCTTTTCAACCATACCGTCATTACGGATATCGCGGTAGTGAACGGGATTTTCAACCAATGTTCCGTCCTTTCTCAGAAGTCCGAAGTCAACACCCCAGGTATCGATACCTATAGAGTCAAATCCGCCGTCTTCTTTGGCTTTGAGAATACCTTGCTTTATTTCAAAAAACAGACGTTGCACGTCCCAATAAAAAGTGCCGTTGATTTTAACGGGATCGTTAGAAAAACGGTGTACTTCACGCAATTCTATTTTTTCGCCGTCATATACGCCGACTATTGCTCTGCCGCTGGATGCGCCAAAATCAAATGCAAGAACTCTTTTATTCAAAAAAATCACTCCTATTTATTTAAGGAAACAGTTTATAATTATTTCTTCGGCTTCCTGCTCTGTTTTACCCATAGTTTGCAGCTTAAGCAGCTGGTCATTGTTAATTCTGCCGATAGCGGCTTCGTGAACGATGTTTGCATCGCAATGGTTTGCGGCAATCTCGGGGATGGAACGTATTTTAGCATCGTCCATAATAATTGAGTCGCACTGCACGTGAGCGCGGCAGGCGGCGTTGCCCACTGCACGGGGATAGAAGACCTGCTCCGAATTGTCTTTGGCAACGGAACGGGAAATTATCTGTGAAGATGCACCTTCGCCGTTGAGTTCAATAACCATATCGGAATGAGCAATCTGATTGCCGTGGGTCATAAGCTTTTCAAGAACAACAAGTCTTGCGCCCTTTTCGAGTCTGGCGGTTGTATTCCTTTTGGTTGAGTCAACACCGCGTATCTGAACGGATTCCATTTCACAGAATGAGTTTTCGTCCATAAAAATTTCGGTTACGGGGTTTAAAACCCTTTCGCCCGTGCCTTCGCCCTCACCATAATGCTTCTCAACATATTTGATACGGGCGTTTTTGCCTATATGAAAGCGGTGTATGCCGTCGTGCTCGCTTTTTGCATCGCCTGAGTTGTGTATTCCGCAACCTGCAACAATAAGAACATCTGCATCATCACCGATGAAAAAGTCGTTGTAAACAAGCTCTTCGACACCTGACTGTGTGATGATGACGGGAATGTGAACACTCTCGTTTTTAGTGCCGGGCTTAACAATAATGTCGATACCGGGCTTGTCTGTTTTAGTTTCGATAGTAATATTGGCGGTGGACTGTCTTCCTGCGCCTTCGCCGTTTTTTCGTATATTGTATGCTCCCTGGGGTACACCGTGAAGGTCAGCAACCGCTTCGAGCATATGAAGTTCAGTTTTATTCATAAGTATTGTTTCCTTTATCTGAATGAACAAGTATTGTCAAATTCTGCCATAAGTTCGGGGAAAACCTCCGCAGTCGGCCCCTTCTTTTTAACTACGCCGTTAGCGATAATTGCGATTTCATCGGCTATTTTCATAATTCTTTCCTGATGGGAGATGATAACCATACTCTCTTTACGGGTTTTGGTTATTGCCTTGAAGCTTTCAACCAACATATTGAAACTCCATAGGTCTATGCCTGCTTCGGGCTCATCGTATATTGCAAGACTTAAATCTCTCGCCATAAGAGTTGCGATTTCTATTCTTTTTATTTCACCGCCGGAAAGGGATGAATCAACCTGACGGTTGAGATAATCTTTTGAGCAAAGACCAACCTGCGTAAGGTATGCACAGCACTGGTCTTCGGGAAGGTCACTGCCGTGGGCAAGACTCAGAAGGTCGCGCACGGAAAGTCCTTTGAATCGCGGCGGTTGCTGGAATGCATAACCGATACCGAGCTTTGCACGATCGGTTATGGACATATCGGTAATATCCGTACCGTTCCAGAGTATTTTACCGCCGGTAGGTTTTTCGATACCCATAATAAGTTTTGCCAGTGTAGATTTACCACCGCCGTTGGGTCCTGTTATTACAAGAAATTTACCGTCTTCAAGTGTCAGTGAAACATCGGTAATAATATCTTTTTCGCCTTTTTCGTCGGCAACGTTAAATGAAATGTTTTTAAGTTCGAGCATAAATTTCTCCGAGATTAAGATAAATATTTAACTATTATAACTAATATAGTTATTCAATTTTAAATTATATACAAATAAGTGTATTTATTCAAGTGTTTTTCAAAAATCCTTGTTATAGAATTGTTTTTGTGTTATATTTATTCTGCGGTAAATACAAAGAGCAAAAAACGCCATGGAGATGATATACTGTGTCGCGTATAATTGAATACATCAAGGATAAAAAAATCCTTGTTCTCGGCTTCGGCAGAGAGGGCAAATCAACCTACAATTACATCAGAAAGCATTTGCCCGAAAAGAAAATTACAATAGGGGATAAAAACAAGCCTGAAATATCGGATGAAAACGTTGAGGTTATTTTCGGTGAGGATTATCTCCGCTCTCTCGGGGATTTTGATTTGGTTTTCAAAAGTCCGGGTATAGCCTTCCTTGAAGATGATATGTACCCAGAAACAACTGAAATTACCTGTCAGACTGATATGTTTTTGCGATTTTGCGAACCGACAGTTGTTGGTATTACGGGCTCTAAAGGAAAAACGACAACATCAACCCTTATTTATGAAATGCTCAAAGCAGGCGGAGTGAACACTTGTCTTATAGGCAATATCGGTGTGCCTGTGTTTGAAAAAGCGGATGAGGGCGATGACCTTGTGGCGGTTATAGAGATGTCGTCACATCAGCTTGAGTTTACTACAGCTTCACCCCACGTTGCGGTTATTGTTAATATTTACGAAGAGCATCTTGACCATTACAAAACAGGCTTTAAGGGTTACGTCGGTGCTAAACTCAATATAGCCCTTCATCAGGAGAAAGAAGATTTTCTTATTTACAATCCGGAACAGAATCTTGATGGAATAGTGGATTGGAACAAAACCATTAAAGGTGTGGCGGTGCCTGTTACGTTTACTGCTGCGGCGAATGATGTGTTCGTTAACGAGCTGTGGAAATCCACAGAGCATCTTAAAGGTGAGCACAACCGTCAGGATATAGCGTATGCTCTGGCGGCGGCAAGAGTTTTCGGTGTGTCGGACGATGCGGTTCGCCACGCTGTTGAAAATTTCGGCGGTATTGAACACCGTATGGAATATGTGGGTGTTATAAACGGCGTAACATATTATAATGACAGTATTGCAACAATACCAACTGCGGTTATGGGCGCGGTTAAGGCAATCGGTAATGTGGATACTCACATTTTCGGCGGTCTTGACAGAGGTATTGACTACAGAGATTTTATAGAATTTCTCGGGGATAATGAGGTCAAAAATCTTATAGGCTTACCGGAAACGGGTCACGATATAATAAAAGAATTAAAAAAACGCGGTTGCGAAAAGAATATGATTTGTGCCGAAGATATGGCTCACGCCGTAAAGGCTGCGGATGAATGTACCGAAAAAGGAAAATCCTGCCTTTTTTCACCTGCTGCGGCAAGCTATAACTATTACAGGAATTTTGAAGAGAAGGGCAAACATTTTAAAAATCTTGTGCTTGATTTGACAAAATAAAAACAGAGTTGTATAATATTGGTTAACAAAAATTCTTCTAAGGAGAAATGGTTATGAAAAAGATTTTATCAATCTTACTTGCAGTTGTAATGGTGTTTTCCGTTGCAAGTGTTTCATTTGCAGGCTTCAAGGATGAAGCAGTTCTGCAATTCGACGAGAACGGCAACTTTAAGGTTATGATTCTTGCCGATATCCAGACTGATTATCCCATACCTGATGATATGATTACATTTATTTATGAATCTGTTGATTTTGCTCAACCCGATTTGATTGTTCTTTGCGGTGACAATATCAATACCGAAGAAGTTGAAGCATACGATGAAATTTTCGGTGCTCTCGACAGAACAGGCGTGCCTTATACAGCAGTTCTCGGTAACCATGACCGTGAAAGCTCCGGCGGTCTTACAAGAGATGAAATTATTGAAAGATACGCTTCTTACGAAAACTGTCTCGTTTACGATGCAGATCCTTCACTCCACGGTGCAGGTACTCATAATCTTCCCGTTCTTTCAAGCGACGGTTCCAAAATTGCTTTCAATTTCTGGATGTTTGACTGCGGTGACTATGTTTATACTTCACAGGGTGAATGGCTTGGTTATGACTGGGTTCGTGAAGACCAGATTGAATGGTATAAGAATACCCGTGATGCTATGACTGAAGAAAACGGCGGCGAACTTGTTCCCTCAATCGTATTCCAGCACATTATTCCCCAGGAACCCACACAGAAGATTTTCCTTCAGTCCGATGTTAATATGGGTGACCTTACCATTAACTTCCAGGATGGTACAAGCAATACGTTTATCCCCGATGTTACAAAGTATGACGGCTATCTCTTTGAAAAGAGCTGCCCCAGCTATGGTAACGACGGTCAGTGGGATGCTCTTGTAGAAGGTGGCGACGTTATCGGTCTTGTTGTAGGTCACGACCACGTTAATAACTTTATTGCAGATTGTGACGGTATTGACCTTATTATGACTCCCGGTTGTACTTATTCATCATACTATCAGGGTATGATTCAGGGTGCTCGTGTTATTGAAATCAACGAGGAAAATCCCTGGGAGTATTCAACATACAACCTTACAGCAAGTGCTCTTGCTCAGGATGAGAATTCAGGGCTCGGTAATGACAGAAGCGAATTTGACTACACACTTTCTTACTACTTTGAGAAATTCTTTGCTATTTTTATGAACATTTTCCGTTCATTGTTCAGCACTGAAGTAGTTTATTGATGATTTGAATACCGAAAACCGCGGCATCGGAAAAGGTGTCGCGGTTAATTTTATGCATGAAAATGCATATTTTTTGCATATATACAATTATACTGCATAAATATTTAAGCGTTGTTTTGCATCTTAATTTGAATTCCTGTTATGAAATATTGCGAATTTACACAAAAAATATGGGGTTTTTATTAGGTTTTGCGACAAATGGGCGAAAAAATGCAGGATTTAAAATATTTGGATAAATCGCTTGACTTTTTTTGCCTGAAGGTGTATAACTATGCATATCGAATGAATATTTTTGCAAAAGGTGTATAACCCTTGCATCCGGAGGAAATAAATTATGGATAAGAAAAACATCAAAAAAGTAGTTCTTGCATATTCAGGCGGTCTTGATACTTCAATCATTATCCCCTGGCTTAAAGAAAACTATAACAACTGTGAAGTTATTGCTGTTTCAGGTGACGTTGGTCAGGGTACTGAGCTTGACGGTCTTGAAGAAAAAGCAATTGCAACAGGTGCTTCAAAGCTTTACATTCTCGATTTAAAAGAGGAATATGTTGAAGAGTATATCTGGCCCTGTCTTAAAGCCGGTGCAGAGTATGAACAGTATCTTCTCGGTACATCTCACGCTCGTCCCTGTATCGCAAAGGGTCTTGCTGAAATCGCAATCAAAGAAGGCGCAGACGCTATCTGTCACGGTTGCACAGGTAAGGGTAATGACCAGGTTCGTTTTGAATTGACCCTTAAAGCATTCGCTCCTGAAATGGCAATCATTGCTCCTTGGCGTGAATGGGATATCAAATCCCGTGAAGAAGAAATTGCTTATGCCGAGGCTCATAACATTCCTCTTAAAATCAACCGTGAAACTAACTATTCAAAAGACAAAAACGTATGGCATCTTTCTCACGAAGGTCTTGATCTTGAAGATCCTGCAAACGAGCCCCTTTACAATAAGGAAGGCTTCCTTGAGATGGGTGTTTCTCCCGAGCAGGCTCCCGATGTACCCACTTATGTAACTATTCACTTTGAAAAAGGTGTTCCCACTGCAATTGACGGCGTTGAAATGGGTGGTCTTGCAATCGTTGAAAAGCTCAACGAAATCGGTGGCGCAAACGGTATTGGTCTTCTTGACATCGTTGAAAACAGACTTGTCGGTATGAAGAGCCGTGGCGTTTATGAAACTCCCGGTGGTGCTATTCTTTACAAGGCACACGAACTTCTTGAAATGATCACTCTCGACCGTGATACTCAGCACTACAAAAAACTCGTTGCACAGAAATTCGGCGAGGTTGTTTACAACGGTCTCTGGTTCACACCTTTGCGCGAAGCACTTTCTGCTTTCGTTGACAAAACCCAGGAAACTGTTACAGGTGACGTTAAGCTTAAGCTTTATAAAGGCAACATCATCAACGCAGGTCTTACATCACCTTACTCACTCTATGATGAAAACGTTGCATCATTCGGTGATGACGGCGGTGCATACAATCAGCAGGATTCCGCAGGTTTCATCAACCTTTTCGGTCTTTCAATCAAGGTTAAGGCACTTCTTGACAAACAGAGAAACGAAGAAAACTGAGTTTATCTGATATAATCAATCAATAACACCACACGACAAAGGTGAAATATCCCTTTGTCGTATTGTGTTTACGGGAATTTTACTCGAAGGAGATAATTTTATGCAACTCTGGAAAGGCAGATTTTCAAAGGAAATCGACCCTAAAACAAACGATTTTAACTCATCAATAAAGTTTGACAGCCGTATGTACAAGGAAGATATTGAAGGCAGTATTGCTCACGCAACAATGCTTTGTACACAGGGCATTATTTCAAGCGATGATTTAGGTCTTATCGTTGAAGGTCTTAATAACATTAAAACTGAAATCGAAAACGGTACGTTGCTTATCGACCCTAATGCGGAAGATATTCATACCTTTGTTGAAGGTGAGTTGACTTCGCGCGTAGGAGCAGCAGGCAAGCGTCTTCATACTGCCCGTAGCCGTAATGATCAGGTTGCGCTCGATATCCGTCTTTTCCTTCGTCACGAGTGTGATGATGTTCTCGGTCAGCTTACCGAGCTTATTGACGTGCTTTGCAAAAAAGCGGAACAATATGCAGGCGCGGTAATGCCCGGTTACACACATCTTCAAAGGGCTCAACCCATAACCTTCGGCCATCATCTTATGGCTTATGCAGAGATGCTCCTTCGTGATAAGGAAAGAATTATTGATGCAAAAGAGCGTATGAATTACTGTCCCTTGGGTTCTTGTGCTCTTGCGGGCACTACGTATAATACCGACCGTGAAATGACTGCGAAGGCTCTTGGCTTCAACGGTCCTATGCAAAACTCCCTTGACGGTGTTTCTGACAGAGATTTCTGTATGGAGCTTGCATCGGCGTTATCAATATTAATGGTTCATCTTTCTCGTTTTTCCGAAGAAATTGTTCTCTGGTGCTCTTGGGAATTCAAATTTATTGAGCTTGATGATGCTTTTTCAACAGGTTCATCTATTATGCCCCAGAAAAAGAACCCTGATATTACAGAATTAATACGTGGAAAATCAGGCAGAGTTTTCGGTGATCTTACAACACTTCTTACAATGATGAAGGGTCTTCCTTTGGCATATAACAAAGATATGCAGGAAGACAAGGAAGCAGTTTTCGACGCTTTTGATACAGTTAAAATGTGTCTTACGGCATTTATTCCTATGCTCGATACAATGACCGCACTTCCTGAAAATATGAGAAAAGCGGCAGCAGGCGGTTTCATAAATGCAACGGATTGTGCCGATTACCTTGTGGGTAAAGGGCTTCCCTTCCGCGATGCGTACAAAGCAACGGGTGAGCTGGTTGCACTTTGCATTGAAAAAGGTCTTACTCTTGAAACATTGCCTATTGAAGAATATAAAAATATCTGCAGCATATTCGATGATGGCGTGTATGAGGCGATAAACCTTGATAAATGCGTAAATGACCGTACATCACTCGGCGGTCCTGCACCGCAGAACGTTCTGGCTCAGGTTGAAAGAGTAAAAAATTTAAATAGTAATTGAGTGAGAAATATATGACAAAAGTATTTATTGACGGCAAAGCCGGTACTACCGGCTTGAGAATATACGAAAGGCTTGAAAAATTCGAAGGAATAGAGCTTATCAGCCTTGATGACGAAAAAAGAAAAGACCCTGCCTGCAGAAAGGCGGTACTTAACAGTGCGGATATTGCTTTTTTGTGTCTTCCCGATGATGCAGCGAGAGAGTCGGTTTCCTTCATCGAAAATGAAAACACCGTGGTTATAGATACGTCAACGGCGCACAGAACACTTGACGATTGGGCGTACGGTTTTCCCGAGCTTTCTTCTTCACACCGCGAAAAAATCAAAAATTCAAAACGCATAGCTGTTCCCGGTTGCCATGCAAGCGGATTTATTTCACTTGTATATCCTTTGATTGAAGCGGGTGCTCTTGACGGCAGTGAAAATCTTTCTTGCTTTTCACTTACGGGTTACAGCGGCGGCGGTAAAAAAATGATTGCTGATTACGAAGAAGAGCCCGATGAGCTTCTCGGTGCACCAAGGCAATACGCCCTTACTCAGAATCACAAGCACCTTAAAGAAATGGTAAAAATATCGGGGCTCCGAAACGCTCCTGTGTTCTGTCCCGTGGTAGGTGACTTTTATTCAGGTATGGAGGTAACTGTTCCCTTATTTAAAAGTGACCTTAAAAACGGTTGGGATATAGAGAAAATCAAAGAAATTTATAAAAACAAATACACAGGCCCCCTTGTTACATTCTGTGACGGTTTAAGTGAAGAAGGATTTATTTCCGCAGGTGTTCTTTCAGGCAAGGATTCTATGATAATTTCCGTTTTCGGAAATGAAGACAGAATTATACTTACCGCAAGATATGATAATTTAGGAAAAGGCGCGTCAGGCGCGGCGGTTGAGTGTCTTAATATAGTTCTCGGAAATGATGATACTAACGGACTTGAGGTATAAGATATGGAAATTATAAACGGCGGAATTTGCGCCGCAAAAGGTTTTACTGCAGGTGGTATTCATTGCGGTATAAGAAAGAATAAAACTAAAAGAGATTTAGCACTTATTTTCAGTGAAACAAAAGCGAGTGCGGCGGCAGTTTACACGACGAACCTTGTTAAAGGTGCGCCGCTTGCAGTTACAAAGGCTCACCTTATGAACGGTGTTGCTCAGGCGGTTATCTGCAACAGCGGTAACGCGAACACCTGTAACGCAAACGGAATTGAAGTTGCACAGGAAATGGCAAAAGTAACTGCAGATGCTCTTGGTATTGATGAAGATGACGTTGTTGTAGCTTCAACGGGCGTTATCGGTTTGCCCCTTGATATTACGCCTATAAAGAATTCTATCGGTGAACTTAAAGCGGCTCTCGGTAACAACAGTAATGAAGCGGCAGAAGGTATTATGACTACTGACACCGTTCAGAAAGAAATTGCCGTTTCTTTTGAAATCGACGGTGTTACATGCAAAATCGGCGGTATAGCAAAAGGCTCTGGTATGATTCACCCTAATATGGCTACTATGCTGGTTTTCATTACTACCGATACCGCAATCTCACCCGAAATGCTTCAGAAGGCACTTTCACAGGATATTCAGAATACGTTTAATATGGTTAGTGTTGACGGCGATACATCCACTAACGATATGGTTACTGTTCTTGCAAACGGTATGGCAGGTAATAAAGAAATTACAGCCGAGGGTGAAGCCTTCGATGTGTTTATGAAAGCGCTTAATACTGTTACGGTACACCTTTGCAGAATGATTGCAGGTGACGGTGAAGGCGCAACCAAGCTTCTCGAATGTAAAGTAACGGGAGCAAAAGATGAAGCTGTCGCAAAGACTGTCGCAAAGAGTGTTATCTGCTCATCACTTACAAAAGCGGCTATGTTCGGTGCGGATGCAAACTGGGGCAGAGTGCTCTGTGCAATCGGTTACAGCGGAGCAGATGTTGACGTTACAAAGGTTGACGTTTCATTTACTTCCGCAAAGGGAACAATCCCTGTATGTAAAGATGGTTCGGGAATAGAGTTTTCCGAAGAAATTGCTAAGGAAATTCTTCTTGAAAAAGAGATTACGATAAACGTAGAGCTTAATTCGGGCGAAGGTGCTTCAACGGCTTGGGGCTGTGACCTGACCTACGAATATGTAAAAATAAACGGCGATTACAGGACTTGATAATTATGAATATTAATAACCATCAGCGTGCGGAAATACTTACACAGGCACTTCCGTACATTCAAAAATATCACGATAAAATTGTAGTTGTGAAATACGGCGGTAACGCAATGATCAGTGAAGAACTCAAAATGCAGGTTATGGAAGATATTGTTCTTCTGTGGCTTATTGGTGTAAAGCCTGTTCTCGTTCACGGCGGCGGTCCCGAAATTTCAGAAATGCTTAAAAAAGTGGGCAAGAAAAGTGAGTTCGTTGACGGTCTTCGTGTTACGGATAAAGAAACAGCGGAAATCGTACAGATGGTTCTTGCCGGTAAAATCAATAAACAGCTTGTAAACCTTCTTGGTGAGTTTGGCGGTAATGCAGTGGGTATTTCAGGTATAGACGGTCATCTCATTGAGGCTAAAGTCAAAGATGAAAGACTCGGTTTCGTAGGTGAAGTCACCAAGGTAAACGTTCAACCTATTCTCGACCTTATTGAGAAGCAGTATATCCCTGTTGTTTCAACCGTGGGTTGTGATAGCGAAGGAAATGTTTATAATATAAATGCAGATACCGCCGCATCTTATATTGCGGGTGCAATGCAGGCGGAAAGACTCATTACCATGACTGATATCCCCGGTATTCTGCGTGATGTGAATGACCCCGACTCAATTATAAAACGAGTCAATATTGAAGAGGCACGTCAGCTTTTCCGTGAAGGTGTTATTTCAGGCGGTATGATTCCGAAGGTTGAGTGCTGTATAGAAGCCATTGAAAAAGGTGTAAGACGTGTAACAATCCTTGACGGACGTGTTCCCCACGCGGTATTGCTTGAGTTGCTTACTGATGAAGGTGCGGGTACTATGGTTAAAGGTGTCTGACACAAGGGGGTTAAAGCGTATGAGCATTAAAGAACTTGATAATAAATATGTAGCCAACACCTATGCAAGGTTTCCCATAGAAATAGTCAGCGGAAAGGGAAGTAAGCTTTACGATGACCGGGGTAAAGAATATATTGATATGGGTACGGGTATCGGTGTCAGTATTTTTGGCGTTGGTGATGATGAGTGGGTTAACGCTGTTACCGAACAGGTCGGCAAATTACAACATACATCAAATCTTTATTATTCATCACCCTGTGTTAAACTTGCGGAAATTCTCTGTGAAAAAACAGGGGCAAAAAAAGTTTTCTTTTCAAACTCCGGTGCGGAGGCCAACGAATGCGCCATAAAAGCCGCACGTAAGTATGCCGCAGAAAAAAATGGTGCAGACTATTACAATATAATAACCCTTGTGAATAGCTTCCACGGCAGAACTATTACGACCCTTGCTGCAACGGGTCAGGACAGCTTCCACAATGATTTTCTTCCCTTGACAGAAGGCTTTCTTTATGCCGAGGCAGGGAATGCAGACGCATTGAAAAAACTTGTCAGCGAAAACAAGGTTGCCGCTATTATGATTGAGCCCATACAGGGTGAAGGCGGCGTTGTGCCGTTAAGTGCGGAGTTTGTAAATGCAGTTGCAGAGCTTTGTGAAGAGAACGATATCCTTCTTATTGTTGACGAAGTGCAGACGGGTAACGGCAGAACAGGTGCTCTTTACGGATATATGAAATTCGGTATCGTTCCCGATATTGTTTCTACTGCAAAAGGCTTGGGCGGCGGTTTACCTCTCGGTGCAACTATGTTTTTTGAGAAAACTGCAGACGTATATACACCGGGCTCCCACGGCTCAACATTCGGCGGTAATCCTGTTTCCTGTGCCGGTGCATACAATATCATAAAAAGACTCGATGATGAATTTTTGCAGGAAGTAGAGAAAAAGCACGACTATATTATAAGTGAGCTTCAGAACGCACAAGGTGTTGCAGGCATAACGGGTCTTGGTCTTATGCTTGGCATTGAAACTGTAAAAGATGTGAACGAAGTTCTTAAATTTTGTCAGGATAACGGGGTTCTTCCCATTAAAGCAAAAAATAAATTAAGACTTTTGCCACCGCTCAACATCACATTTGATGACTTGAAAAAAGCGGTTGAAGTTATAAAAAATGCTTGTAAATGAGGTATGACTATGAATCTTAAAGGACGCGACTTTTTAAAATTATTGGACTTTACAGGGGATGAGATAGAGTATCTCATAAATCTTGCCGCAGACCTTAAAGCGAAAAAGAAAAGCGGTATTCCCCACGATACACTCAAGGGCAAAAACATTGCACTTATTTTTGAAAAAACAAGCACCAGAACACGTTGTAGTTTTGAAGTTGCTGCAAGAGATTTGGGTATGGGTGTTACATATCTTGATCCTTCTGCATCTCAAATAGGCAGAAAAGAGAGCATCGCAGATACTGCAAGAGTTCTGAGCTCTATGTATGACGGTATTGAATACCGCGGTCATGGTCAGGCTGTAGTGGAAGAGCTTGCGAAATATTCTTCCGTGCCTGTATGGAATGGTCTTACAAATGAGTTTCATCCTACACAGATACTCGCAGATTTCCTTACAATAAAAGAGCATTTTGGCTACCTTAAAGGTATCAATTTTGTTTATATGGGCGATGCAAGATACAATATGGGTAACTCCCTTATGGTAGGTTGTGCAAAAATGGGGCTTAACTTCACTGCTTGTGCGCCTGAAAAATATTTCCCTGATTCTGATCTTGTTGATGAATGTAAAAAAATAGCAAAAGAAACAGGCTCAACCCTTTCTTTTGTTGAAGACCCTATGGAAGCAACTAAAAATGCAGATGTTATCTATACAGACATATGGGTTTCAATGGGCGAGCCTGAACTTGTTTGGGCAGAAAGAATCAATGATTTGTCGGCATATCAGGTGAATAAGGCACTTATGGATAACGCGGGGGATAAGGCCATATTTATGCATTGTCTTCCTTCCTATCACGATAAAAAGACTGAAATCGGCAAAACCATGTGCGAGAAATTCAACCGCGATGCTATGGAAGTCACTGACGAAGTGTTTGAAAGCGAGCGCTCCGTTGTGTTCAAAGAGGCGGAAAACAGAATGCACACCATTAAAGCCGTAATGTACGCAACACTCTAAAAGAGCTTTTCTGCTATGTCAGAGGAATTAACTACTTTTAAGAATTTATACTTTTCATAATATTTTATAATCTCATTACAAAATTCATCAGGTGCGCCGTAGTTTATTATCACTACGGTGCATTTTTTATCCATTTTTATAAATTCAAAAATAGAGCGTATGTTGTAAACCTTGTTGAAAATGGCGGTATCTTCCGTGTAGAGCGGTAAAGTTACTGTTACGTCTTCACACCGCCACACCATCAACCGCAAAATCGTTAACATCAGAATAAAGGTAATTCCTGATATGGTTGCACCGAGTATAAAAATATCTGACCACATAAGATAAAAAAACACCTCCCGCAAGCATAATATGCGAAAGATAAAAAAAGGGGACTGTTCCGAAAGGAACAGTCCCTGATTATCAGTTAAATCAGATAAGGTCATACGCCATAACGGTGTGTTCAAATTCGTCAGTTGTAAGGAATTTGCCCTGTGCGAAGTCTCTTGCATAGAAGATAACCTGTGTGGGTGTAACTTCAACATAAAGACCTGTACCGTTGTTGTTGTAAGAACCGTCTTTGTTTTCGATACCAACAGAAGGAACGTTTACGCCCTGAACATTGTTGGCTTCGTCAATTGTCTGATAAGTGTTTTTACCGAAACCTGTGTGAAGATGACCTGTGATGAAGAAAACGTTCTTATAATCGTTAAGGATCTCGTAAACTTCGTTGGTCTGGTCGCCGATAGAACCTGTCAAATCAGGATCTGAAGGAGCAACGTAAGTGGGAAGTGAACCGTAAACATCATCGCTGTTTGCGGAACCCCAAGTGCCGGGAAGACCGTGTGATTCAGCAAGAGGATAGTGGCAGATAACGAAAACGGGTCTGCCGGTTTTTGTAGCCTGTTTAAGTTCAATGTTGAGCCACTGAAGCTGAGCATCACTGATGAAAGCGTCTTCAAAGCGAGTTTCTTCTGAACCCATAACAAGGAATGTGTAGCCGTCTACCATATATTTGTAGTAAAGACTGCTCTGAGCATTTTCTTCTGTGTTGTAGGCGTTCATAAAGCCAAGGAAACGGGCTTTACTCTGTTCGTAATCACGAAGACGGATATCGTGGTTACCTGCACAAGCAATCATATTTCTCGTGTTGATATCTTTTGTATCTTCGTAAACTCTGTCGAATTCTTCCTGAAAACCGTTTTCTGCGATGTCGCCAGCCATAATGAGAGCATCAAGTTCCATATTGGAGTTCATAAGATCCTGTGAGAAACCGATGAGACCTTCTTCTCTTGATGGCATATAGTTAGAAACCTGAGGGTCACCAACAATAACCATATCAAGAACGGTTGTGGGGTCAATAGTTTTGAGTGTATCGTCAGTTGATGGGAGTGTTATTGCACCCAAAGCCATAAGAACTGACATAAGGATTGACATAAGTTGATAAATAGCATCGCTGAAATGAGCCATTATTTCACGACCTTTTCCATATTATTTTTCAACATTATACCACTATTGGTAACTTTCGTCAATCACTATTTTTCGCTTAATAATTTTTGTTGAAAAATTTTACAGTGTATGATATCATTATCAATATAGTATGTAATTAGGAGTAGCATTATGGAAAGATTGCTTACAAGATGGGGCAAAACCCTTAATAAAGAATTACCTTTGAATGACTATCCCAGACCTCAGCTCAAACGCGACAGTTTTATTAACCTTAACGGTGAGTGGAACTATGCGATATACGATGAGTATAAAAAGTTTGCGGGTTATCAGGGCAAAATTATTGTTCCTTTCAGCCCCGAAACAATCCTTAGCGGCGTTGAAAAATTAGTTGAACCTACCGATATTTTATATTATCAGCGTTTCTTCGATTTTAAGAGAACGAACCACCGTGTGCTTTTGCACTTCGGCGCGGTTGATTACGAGTGCAAGGTTATACTCAATAACAAGGTTGTCGGTGAACATAAAGGCGGATACCTTCCCTTTACCTTTGATATCACCACTTTCGTTATGGACGGGGAAAATGATCTGCGCCTTGAAGTAAAAGATCCCACACAGACGGGCACTCAGGCACGCGGTAAACAGACCTTTAAACGCGGCGGCATATGGTACACGCCACAGTCAGGTATATGGCAGACTGTGTGGATTGAAGAAGTTTGCGAGGGTTATATTGAATCTATAAAGCTCACGCCGGATATTGACTATGATGAACTTCGTATTGAAGTTAAATATAACGGTAATCCCGATGCGGAAATGGCGGCAATTGCCCTTGATAAAGGTGTAGTGTTGGCAGGCTGCAAGCTCGAAAACGGAAAAGGTGTTATCAAGCTTACCGATTACGAGTGCTGGAGTCCCGAAAATCCCAAACTCTATGATCTTAAAATCGTAGCGGGTGACGACCAGATTGAAAGTTATTTCGGTATGCGTAAATTCAGTACCGGTGAAGATGAAAACGGTACACCCAGATTTATGCTTAACAACAAGCCATATTTCTTTAACGGTCTTCTCGACCAGGGGTATTGGAGCGACGGTATGTACACCGCACCCCATGATGATGCTCTTATTTATGATATTCAGACAATGAAGGATTTAGGCTTCAACACCTTAAGAAAACATATTAAAATCGAGCCCCTGCGTTGGTATTACCACTGCGACAGATTGGGTATGATTGTGTGGCAGGATATGATTAACGGCGGCGGAGCATATAACTTCCTTGCCATAGGTACACTTCCTTTCCTTGGTATGCTTTTCAACAATAAGCACGTTGGCAGAGTCAGCGACGGCAAAAATCATTACAGCTTCTACGCAAGAACAGACCCTGCAGGCAGAGACGAGTATTTTGATGATTCTGCGGCAATGATTGACCTTCTTTACAATGTACCGTCATTGGCTTTGTGGACTCCTTTCAACGAAGGTTGGGGTCAGTTTGAAAGTGCGGCGGCTTGTGATTTTTACCGTGAAAAAGACCCCACAAGACTTATTGACCACGCAAGCGGGTGGTCTGATCAGGGTGCAGGTGACGTAAACAGCTTCCACATTTATTTTACACCATTCCTGTTCCCTAAATATAATAAGGATGACAACCGTCCTATTGCGCTTACGGAATTCGGCGGTTATTCAATTCAGGCAAAGGGTCATTGCTACAATAAAAAGAAATTCTTCGGTTATCGTAAATATTACGACCAGGATAAATTTGATGAAGCGATGAGAAATCTTTACGAGAACAGAATTCTCCGTTGCATAAAAGAAAAAGGCTTGTCTGCACTTATTTATACTGAAGTAAGTGACGTTGAAGATGAGTGTAACGGACTGCTTTCGTATGACCGTGAGATTATAAAGGTAACTCCCGAGGTTATGAAAGATATTAACTCTAAAATTAAACTGTAATTAAAAACTGCACCATCAATTGCGATGGTGCAGTTTTTATGCTTGTTGTTAACATCTGCTTGTTTTGTATCATTGGTTGTCTTTTTTTGTTTTTAAGGAAAAGTAAAAAACCGTATATGTAAGACTAAGTAACGAAAAAAGCACGTCTAATACAATTATGCTATGGTTTAATTTTGATACAAGAAAAACACCTGTAAACGCTCCGATAAAACTAAAAATGGTGATTATTGTTCGTTGCTTTCTTCCGAATGTTTTTTGTGTGGTATGTTCCTTTTTCTTATTCCTTCTGTAGATAAGTTCCCAAAGCAATAGTAAAACTATATCAAAAATAATGAATATACCTGAAACAAAGAAAAAAGTTTCAATATTTGTGCTTATACATTGAGCGACCAGGAGCGCCATAAACACAGAGTGCACAAGACCCGAAACGCCTATGTAGATATCCAGAACCGGTTGTTTTGATAAAGCCTTGGTTAGTTTAAGGGTCAAAAGCACTATAACCTGCAAAGTTAAAAATGCCACAGTTTCCCAGATTAAAATATAACCTTTATCGCTTGTTTCGATGTGGAAATAGCCATACGCTATTTCTAATAAACTTGTTAAGGTTATAACAATAATAAGGTTAATTGAATTTTGCTTTTTTACTTCATTCATTTAGAATCCCACCGATAAATAGTTGAAATATCGTTCCGAATTTACTATATATTACAATTTTTTGTTTGTCAAGAATTCTGACTAATATCTTAGACAACAAAGTACAAGAGTCAGAGTGAAAAAGTTTTTATATATTCACAACACTTTCAAAAACACTTTTGTCATAACGAATCCTATTAAACCGCAACAGGGAAAGGTCAGAACCCAGGTTAAAATGATATCTTTTATAATTGCAGGATTCAATGAGCGTTTTGTTTTTGCGGCGCCTGCGCCCATCATCGCGGTGGTTTTTGCGTGGGTTGTGGATACGGGACTACCGAAAACGGTACTGAAAAGTAAAGCAACGGATGCTGAAATATCCGCAGAAAAACCTTGATATTTTTCGAGCTTTACCATATCCATTCCCACGGCTTTGATAATTTTTTTACCGCCCGAAAGAGTACCTAAAGCCATAACCCCCGAGCATAGTAAAATTATAAAGGGGGATATGCTTATAGCTTCATTAATTGCACCTGTACATAGTAGTAATACACCTATAAATTTCTGCCCATCCTGAGCCCCGTGCATAAAACTCATAGCCCCTGCGGCAAAAATCTGGGCGTATTTAAATGTTTTTTCTGCTTTGTGGCGTTTGGTGTTTTTGAAAATAATAAGCACGAGCCTGCATATAATAAATCCTAACACAAAACCGATTATGCAGGATGTAAAAAGACCGTAGATGGCTTTGCTCCATTCGTTTTTGTTGATACCGTCAAAGCCGTTATTAATGGCGAGCGCACTACCTGTCAAAGCGGCAATCAAAGCGTGACTTTCGCTTGTGGGGATGCCGAAATACCAGGCGAGTACCGCCCATAAAACAATAGAAAAAAGTGCAGCGCAAAGGGCAACCGATGCACCTTTTTCATCATCACCGAATGAAACCATGGTTGATATAGTTTCGGTAACGGACGAATTCACAAAACTCATAGTCGAAACGCCTGCAAAATTGAGTATCGCGGACATTGCAACGGCTTTTTTTAAGGTCAGACAACGGGTAGTGATACAGGTTGCCACGGCGTTTGGCGCATCGGTGAGTCCGTTTACGAATATAACCGCCACGGTGAGAATAACCGAAAAAACGTTGGAAGGAGACAAAGATAAAAGGTCCATAATTTATCATTCCTTAAAATGTTTTATCCGTACATTTTATTCCGGGAAAATTATTTTTATATTGAAAAAATATTTTTTTCGTGCTACTATCGCATTAGTAATGATAAATACATTTTGAAGGGAGCGTTTTTATGAGACAAAGAGAGATACGTTGTCCTAAATTTTGCGCCGTAATATTTCTTTTGTCGGGTTTGGGCAATTTTCTCAGTATTGCGACCGAGCTCATTGACATGTTTGTGACGCAACAGAACTCCTTTGAGCTTTTGCATATGGCGGATTGCGTTTTGGCAGGAACGGCAACTTTGTTCATCAGTATAATCCTTTTCAAAAAGCATTACGATAAATTGCTTATAGGTGCAGCATCGTGCCTTGTTGCCACCGGGATTTTTTCTGCAATCGTATCGGACTACGTTTATGGAACCGCGATTTCCGTAATAGTTGATGTATTATTACTTTTTATTGTGGTAGTTTTTGTCTGCGGTGCGGAAAAATGGAAAAACCTTGCAGCAAAAATACGCATGGTTGTGCCTGTTATGAATATCATTGCCCTTATAGTTCAGGGTGTTTTTACAGTTAAGGGGCTCACTGATAAACTTGGTGCTGATGGGTCTGTTGTAATGGCTTCTGCTGTTTTGGTTGTGATTATGCTTATCCCTGTTGGGGTCCTGTCAATCATTAATTATTATAAGTTGGTTAAGTGGGTCGTTGACCCTTATGAAGTAACAAAGGGTTCAAAAAAGAAAAACGGAGGTTCCAGATGAAAAAAACATATAAAATTATAATTTCTGTTGTGCTTGCAGTTGTTGTTGCATTCGGGGGAGTTTTTGCTCTTCTTGCAAGTGGTATTTTTAATAAATACGTGTTCAGTATAGACGCATCTCAACAAGGCGCACAGCTACACAACGTTGTTAATAACGTGAATATATGGTCTATTGAAGGTAATCCCTTTACTAATGCTCAACGTAGTGAAGAAAATGATATCTTTGAATTTGTTGAGTATGTGCAGTTTATGCAGTGCACGGGCGGTACCGAGGCTCGCGACCTTTTTAAAGACCCGAAAGACAAAACTGTCCTTGACGATTATGACTTTACATTACTTATTGATAACTGTAGGGGTGTTCTCAATTTAGGTGCAAAACCCATGCTCAAATTAGGTAACGTACCCCTTAAATTTTCGGAAAATGCAACTACAGAACACGGCTTTGGTATGAACCCATATCCACCCGATGATTTCGATGTCTATTACAATTATATACACGCTATGGGTACGGCACTTGTAAATGAGTTCGGCAAGGAAGAAGTTCTTAAGTGGCGTTTCGGCGTTATGACAGAGTATGAGAATGAAGCTTGGTTTTTTGTTGGTGAAGATGAAGCGGACCCCGAAAAATCTGCCGAGAGTTACTGCAAACTTTATGACTACTCCGTTGCTGCATTGCAAGACTCAATCGGCGAAAACGTGTTTGTAGGCGCTCACTCAATGACTGTTACGGAAGGACTTTGGGACGAAGCAGAGTTTATCAGGCATTGCGGCGAAGGAACAAACTATAAAACAGGCAAAAAGGGTACAAGGGTGTGCTACCTTGCCACAAGCTTCTATGACTCAGTACCCGGCGAATATACCGACGGCAAAACACTTCCCGAATGTGTTGAATATCTGCGTGAAACAGCTGAGAGTGTAGGTCTTGAAAATTTGATTTACGGTGTTGATGAAGGCAGAATTCTTGAAGGTAACTCAAGCGGTAGCGGCAGTAGTGAGCTGCTCACAAGAACTTGCGGATATACATACCAGGCGGCGTACGATGCGAGACTTATCGCCCAGATGTTCAATAATGATATTGCGTATTTTTCTGCGTGGTCGTATCTTTCCAACGGATTTTTACAGGGTAATCCCACGGTCAGTTACCATGTAGCCAAAAATGCGTCAAAATTCGGCGGAGCAAAGCTTGTGGAAACGGACAAAACAAAATCAGGCGTAATTTTCGGTTCTGATGTTGATGCTGTTTCGGCTTTCAGTGAAGAAGAAAACACACTTCATATAATGGCATATAACTTCAAAAACGATGTAGATTACAAAAAATCAACAGAGATGACGTTTGAAGTCAATGCACCCCAATTTGACGGTAAAGACATTAAGGTTACTGCATACATAATAAATGATGATTGCAACTACTTTGACGAATGGGTTGAAGACAGGAAAACCTACGGTATTACGGACGATTGTTTCAGTTGGTCGCCTGATGACCCGTCTATAGATAATCCCGTAACGCTTTCCGATGAAAAAGCCAGAGAAACGTATTTCAATGAATTGTATGATAAATACACCGAGTGTTCAAAACTTGAACCTGTTGAAACACAAATGAAAGTCAATGAAGGGAAATTTACGCTCAATATAACTCTTGACCCACACGCAGTGGTATTTTATGAGATAACAACCATGTGAAAAAACTCCCTTGCACCTTTGCAAGGGAGTTTTTTAGTAAGGAGTGAGAAATTAGGAGTGAGGAGCTTCGGGGCAAGCCGATTATAAAATGCAAAATTATCGGGGCTAACGCCGGAATATAAATAAAGTTGATGAAACGCGATAGCTTTATCATCCCTGTTTACCCACTCTAAGGACCGCATTTTGTCAAGATGTTTTTAAGTTTTATTTTCAGGCGCGCCTGAAACTTAAAACTCTAATACAGTTCATCGGAGCGGTGGTGGGTAGTTCTCTTACAGTTAATCTTCAGTTAGATAGAATAATCAACCACCGTAGGGACGGATTTATCCGTCCCGAAAAAGAACGAACTTGAATCAAATGGTAGTACCGGTATGTAGAGAGTATGATTTGTTATATTCACCAAACTAAGTATTCAAATCAGACGTACAAATGGCAGAGTGCACAAAGATGGATTTTTTTCAAAAAAGCTCTTTACTTTAGCGCGTTAAAGTGCTAAAATACCACCACAAAATAAAAAGCGGTGTATTTCCGCTATGGAGGAAACAATTATGAAAAAGAAAATTTTAGCTATCGTAATGAGCATTGTTCTCGTTTGCGGTGTTGTTTGTGCATTCGCAGCTTGCGGTAATGAGCCTGCTGACAATGACGGCACAACAGAAGCTCCTGCAGCAGCATCTGACCTTGCATACATCAAAGAAAAAGGTAAGATGGTTATCGGTATTACAGAATATGCGCCCATGAACTATTATGAAGGTGACAAGCTTGTTGGTTTCGATACAGAATTTGCTGAAGCTGTTTGTGAAAAACTCGGTGTTGAAGCAGAATTCTTTATTATCGCTGACTGGGGTATGAAAGTTAATGAACTTGATGCTAAGACAATCGACTGTGTCTGGAATGGTATGACAATCACAGATGAGCTTAAAGAATCTATGTCAATCAGCGATCCCTATGTTGTTAACGCACAGGTAATCGTAACAAAAGCTGAAAATGCAGAAAAATATAAAACTGCAGAAGACTTAAAGGGTGCAGATATTGCTGTTGAAAGCGGTTCTGCCGGTGAAAAAGAAGTTGTTGCATTAAAGCTTAATGCTGTTCCCGTAAAAGCTCAGGCTGACGCGCTCCTTGAAGTTCAGTCAGGCGCAGTTGATGCTTGCGTTATCGACATCACAATGGCTAAGGCTATGACAGGTGAGGGCACAGACTACGAAGCTCTTACATACACAGGTTCTCTTTCAGAAGAATTCTACGGTATCGGCTTCAGAAAAGGTGCTGATACAGCAGATGAAGTTCAGAAGGTTATTAATGAACTCAAAGCTGACGGTACACTTGATAAGCTTGCAAAGAAATACAACCTTACACTTGCAGAGTAATTTTTGATTTGAATTTAATAGCTTACGGCAGAGGGCTTTAGGCGCTCTGCCGTAATGTTGCGTAAAATGGAGAAAATTCTATGTTTGAACGAGAAATATTAGAAACTGTCATTCCGCGACTTGCGGACGGTTTCGTGGTAACCTTGGAAATATTTTTCTTAACACTTCTCATATCGTTACCTGCGGGATTGCTTCTCAGTTTTGGTTCTATGAGCAAATTCAAACCTTTAAAATACGTTGTTAAGACGCTTGTTGCGGTTATAAGGGGAACACCGTTGGTGCTTCAGCTTATTGTTATATTTTATGGCCCGGGTCTTCTTGCTACGTGGGCACAGGGTATTGAAATCTCTAACTTCTTTATTGAGTGGATGTCATCGTGGCATGTTATGGATAGATTTGTTGCGGTAATCGTGTCATTTTCATTGAATTATGCTTGCTATTTTTCTGAAATCTATCGTGGTGGTATTGAGAGTATTTCAAAAGGTCAGTATGAAGCTTGTCAGGTTCTTGGTATGACAAAAACACAGGCGTTCTTTAAAGTCGTTTTAATGCAGGTGGTTAAAAGAATTCTTCCACCCATGAGCAATGAAATAATTACACTTGTTAAAGATACATCTCTTGCAAGAGTTATTTCAATTTATGAGCTTATATGGGCAGGCGAAGTGTTTATTAAACTTAACGGTTTGTTGTGGCCCTTGCTTGCAACGGGTATTTTCTATCTTGCGTTTAACGGTTTGCTTACCGTTATATTCGGCAAAATTGAGAAAAAACTTGATTACTATAAAACCTGACGGGGAAAGGAGCTTTTTATATGTCAATACTTGAAGTAAAGGATTTGAAAAAAAGCTTCGGAAAAACCGAGGTTTTAAAGGGAGTCAGTTTTACTCTTGAAGAGGGTGAAGTTTTAAGTATTATCGGCTCATCCGGTAGCGGTAAAACAACCATTCTTCGTTGCATAAATCAGCTTGAAACTGCTGATAGCGGCTACATAAACGTCGCAGGAAACGTTTTCTTTGATGAAAAAATTAAAAAAGAGTCAGCCGCCGAAAAACGAAAAAGACAACTTCTTGTCGGTCTTGTTTTTCAGGATTTCCACCTTTTTCCGCAATATAACGTTCTTGATAATGTAACACTTGCGGCTAAACTTCTCGCAAAGGAAAGGGAAGATTATAAGCACAACAAGAAACAGATTATTGCCGAAATTGAGGAAAAGGCTAAAGTTCTTTTAGGTAAAGTTGGTCTTTTAGAAAAGATAAGTAACTATCCCTGTGAGCTTTCCGGCGGTCAGAAACAACGTGTTTCCATTGCCAGGGCGTTGATAATGGAGCCTAAGGTGTTATTCTTTGATGAGCCTACATCAGCTCTTGACCCTGAGCTTACGGGTGAGATTCTTAAGGTTATAAAAGGTCTTGCCGAAGAAAATGTGACAATGGTTATTGTTACACATGAAATGTCCTTTGCAAAGGCGGTTTCATCAAAAGTTATCTTTATGGATGACGGCGTTATTGAGGAGTCGGGCACGCCCGAAGAGGTTTTCGATAATCCGAAATCTGAAAGAACGAAAGCTTTTATTTCAAAATTCGAGGATTGATAAAAGTCGCGGTGTGTTTTGCACCGCGACTTTTTGTGTCGAGAATTATCTGTTGAAAAAACAGATGCAGAATGATATAATCTTTATATACATATTCTATAAATATACAGGGAGTGTGTTGTTTTATGTTGAAAAAAGGTTTATCTGTTATTTTGAGTATAGTTTTAATATGCTCCGTTTTTTCAGCAACCGTGGGAGCCGCTGTGAATTTTAACGGTGATATCAGCGCATATCCTGTTATTATGGTTGCAGGTTACAGCAGTTCCGAGCTTGTTCGTGTTGACGAAAACGGTGAAAGAACACGTATATGGGGTCTGGATATGGACTCTGTTTTAAACAGGGTTATAAATCGTATATATGATTTAGGTAAAGGCCTTGTTCTCACAGCCAAGGGTGATGCAGAATATCTTGGCAGAACTTTGGGCGAAGAAATTGAAGCAGAGCTCGAATATATGAAAATCAACCCTAACGGTACAAGCAAATATAATATTCAGGTTGAAAATACAGCTATAGAAGAAACCAATATGGCATATATTCTTGAAAACAACCTTCCCCTTGAATACATTAACGAAGACAAAATTTCATACGAAATAGCCGAATATATCGGTGAAGAGAACATGTTTTTCTACACTAACGATTGGCGTCAGAGTGTTTATGACTGTGCAATAGGTCTTGACGAGTATATTCAGCAGGTAAAAGAATATACCGGTAAAGATAAAGTCAATATCATTGCCGTTTCCCACGGTGGTCAGGTATCTGCTGTGTATCTTTCTCTTTTCGGTTATAAACAGGATGTTGATAATGCGGTGCTTACCGTTCCGGCTATCGGCGGCGCAGGTCTTGCCCTTGACCTTATGACAGGCGACGTTGCGATTGATGAATATATGATTGTGCATTATCTGGAACATGGTTTTGATGCGGATGGTAAGTATGAGTGGCTTCTTGAAGCTCAACAGTTGGGCTTCCTTGACGAAGTTGTGAAAAATGCTCTTCCTTATATTTATAATGTTGCAGGTTATTGGGGCAGTATATGGGATTTTATACCTCTTGAGTATTATGAAGAACTGAAGGCTGAAAGGCTCGACCCTGTTGAGAGTGCCGCAATAATTGAAAAAACCGATATGGTGCATTTTGACATTATGGCAAACTTCCGCACAAATCTTCAGAAATGTGTCAATGACTACGGTATAAACATCTCAATAATCGCAGGTACTGATGTGCCTTGTGTCAGTGGTTTGAGAACAAACGGTGATGCTCTTATTAGGACTACGGATTCAACAGGTGCTTTATGTGCGCCTTACGGCGAACGTTTCAACGACGGCTATACAGGTGCAGGCACTATGTGTGATAACCCTTCTCACGATCATGTTTCACCTTCGTTTGAAGTTGATGCTTCAACTGCATATCTTCCGGAAAACACATGGTATATTGATGGTCTTTTCCACGGAATGACTTTCCATGACCCGTATTCGAGAACTCTTGCGTTGAAAAATCTTCTTACCGATGAAATAGTTAATGTGCATTCCCATCCGGATTATCCCCAGTTTCACGCATCAACCAACACAAACTACGCTGTATCGGTAAGGTTTGATAAGAGTGGGGAAGGCCTGGTGAGCTCTCAGGATGATTACCTTATTATTAAAAACCTTTCACAGAATTACCCGGTGAAAATCACTTCTGTAACCTTTGCAGGTGCGGATCTTGTGGCATATACGATGGGTATGAAGGCTCTTGAGCCCGGCAAGGAAATTAAAATTCAGGTGACGGGTAAAATTCCACAGGTCAGCAATGCACTTATGCAGGTCAAGGTTAACTACGAAATGGTTGACAACACAACATCGCTCATAGGGGAGAGAGCTTGCAGCTTTAAAATAATGAACGGACCGTCAGTGGTTTATGATGAAGAAACGCCCTTTGTCAATGCTGATTACGTTATTGGTTTCAAAAACGTAATAGACGAAGATACAAAAGATGCACTCACAAATACAGGCGTTTTAAATATAGTAAGTTTCGTCTATGAGTGGATTATGGCTCTGCTGGACCAGTTGGGTATAGGATTACTTTTGAAATAATGAATAAAAGGCTTGACTTATTGATTAAATAGTGTTATAATTCGTAATCGTCGCGGAATGTCCGCGGCGATTATTTCCTTGCTCTTAAATCGATATCTATAAGAGCCGGAGTCCATAAGGAGGTGCGAACGATGTCAAACAGTTACGAAACAATCATTGTTTTCTCTTTAGCAAACGGTGAAGAGGCAGCTAAAACTCTCGCTGAAAAGTTCAAAGCAATGATGGAAAAGAACGGTACTGTCGACAGCGTTGACGAGTGGGGTAAGCGCAGACTTGCATATCTCATCAACGATGAAGAAGATGGTTACTATGTTCTCTATAACCACACTTGCGAAGCTGGTTTCCCTGCAGAACTTGAACGTGTTCTCGGTATCACCGACGGCGTTCTTCGTTCATTGGTAATTAAAAAATAAGAGGTGTGAAAGATGCTTAATTGCGCAGTTATTATGGGCAGACTTACTGCCGATCCCGAACTTCGCCAGACTCCCTCAGGTGTTTCAGTTACAAGATTTACAGTTGCAGTTGACCGCGGCTATGTTAAAGCCGGTGAAGAGAGAAAAGCAGACTTCATAAATGTTGTTGCTTGGCGTCAGACAGCAGAATTTGTAACAAGATATTTCTCAAAAGGTTCTATGATTGCCGTTCAGGGTGCTATCCAGACCGGTTCTTATGAGAAAGACGGTATTAAACGTTCAACATTTGAGATTATTGCCGATAACGTAAGTTTTTGCGGCTCTAAAAACGAGTCTTCTACAGGTGCAGCTCCCAGAGCTGCCGAAACAGCTGCTACATCTTTCTCTAACGGCAGCATAGATGATTTCGCCACCGTTGCTGATGACGATGACCTGCCGTTCTGATTCTAACAGGAGGAAAATTTATTATGGCATACGATAAAAGCGATCGCCGTCCCAACAAAAAAGGCCGCAAAAAAGTTTGCGCTTTCTGTGTTGAGAAGGTTGAAAAAATTGACTATAAGGATGCTGCTAAACTTCGTCGTTATACATCCGACAGAGCAAAAATCCTTCCCCGCCGTGTAACAGGTACATGTGCATACCACCAGAGAGAGCTCACAACTGCTATTAAGAGAGCAAGAATGATAGCTCTTCTTCCCTACACAGCAGACTGATTTTTTGCGTATTGCACTTTTTCTTTCCGTTTTATTCACCCTCATGTATCTTGATACGCTACGGGTTCATAAAAGCGAAAAGCTAAAGCACACTACATCAAAAAATACGATACAGGAACTTGATTCGTCAGGTTCCTGTTTTTATTTGCTCTCACATACCTGATACGCTACAGACTTATAAAATCAGAAATCTGCATACATCTCGAAAAAATCTTACAAACAATTAGAGTGTCGAGAAACTCGACACTCTTTTTATTTTTGTTATTAATAACCGAGAACTACTTCCTTGAAAATGTCAATAGCAGTGCTGTTTTGGAAAAAGCAAATATCAAGGAATGTTATAAGCTTACGAAGAAATGTTGATATATCTCTTGTGTGTGGAATCTCCTCACTTTTTAGAATAACGTCTTCTTCGTGTATAACAATAGGCTGTGAATAGCATATACCATTTTCACCCGTGATGTAAAAACGAATGTAACTGCCGATGTTATTAAAATCGTCCAGGTCAATTGTTGTAGTATCTAAACCACCGCGTTTTATCACCTGACCATCTGAAACCCATGTTATTGTATCGAAATTTTCACCTTCTATACTGATTGTATCAAGGTCTTCGTCAATCTCAATTTTGGTTACAAGTGGCGTCTCATTGGAATATGCATCGACTTCTTCTTCAATGTATTCGGGCATTTCTCTCATACCGTTAAGTTCAACGCCGTTAGAGAAATGTGATACTGCAAAAAATGTGCCGGTTTCCATACTGTATCTTAAATCGTTATTAGACAGTTCGGGCATGTAGTGCATTGTATATGCATTGTTGAGTGATTGCTCATCGTGTGAATCAGAAAAGGTGAAACCCCAGGGAACAACCCCGTAGGGAATTGTTTTTTGAAGAATGCTATCATAAAGTATTCTGTCGCAACGGGTGTGAGCGTCGGTTGCGCTATTGATACCCATACCGACGGATGAGCCTGCATTATCCAGGAAAAGTCTGGCGAATTTATTGACGTAATATTCGTCTATAGGTTGGCCAACATAAGCTTCAGAGTCTTTGTCGGGGTAAACATATTCACCTACATGGGATAGCATAGAGATACCACCCGCATCTTTGACACCCTTTGAAGGTGTTTCGTAGTCACCATAGACACCAAGTAATCCTTGCCCGTAATCGGAAAAATAACCTGTAAGATGGCAGTCTGCAACCGGTGTAGCTGCATTGAGTTCAATGCCTTTAGGAACGTCAAGCATACCATTTTCACGAACAGTACCGTTTGTGGTTGGCGCTGTTCCGTTGATATATGAGTTATATTCTTCTGTTGTGAGTGGTATGATGTCTGCAAGCTCTGTACGATCATATTTAACAAGTCGCACAATCGGAATGAGATCAGGTTCTTCGTTCCAGCCTTTGTTAATTGTGCCGTGGTCAGTTATGGCAACCGCGTCATAACCAAGATCATAACTTTTTTGTACTACTTCTTTTACCGTTAGAAAACCATCGCTGGCGTTTGTGTGACAATGAAGCTGCACTTTGTAGGCTTTCCAATTTTCCCAATCAACATTTTCATAACAACTGTCCATAACATAATTTTTGCCTTCAATAGACGTTGCGGCAACAGAAATGGTTGGTAAAACAGTCATAACAAATGCCACGGTAAATGATAATATTTTAAAAAAACGTTTCACAAGAGCCCCTCCTTTAATATTATATAATCAATATACAACTTTTTTCAGGATATTTAAATTGGCTTATTTTACGAAAAATTATGCGGATAATGTACAATATGCTCATTAATTGCTTGTAAAAAGTCACTTTTTTTATTTTAGTATTGGTATTGACTTTTTCTTTGTAATTTTATATAATGCAATGTGCAACTGCCTTGTTGCAAGAATAATAAAATACAGGTTTTATATTTACTACCACTTCTACTACTACTTCGTAAATACTACCTGAATAATAGATTGGAGTAACAAAAATGAAAAGAACTTATCAGCCCAAAAAAAGACACAGAAAGATGGAACACGGTTTCCGCAAAAGAATGGCAGACAGAAACGGTCGTAAGGTGCTTGCTCGCCGTCGTAAAAAAGGCAGAAAGCAGCTCACATACTAAGGTCTGTTGACCAATCGGGTTAACACCCGAAGGAGAATAATGTGTCAGACTTCGTCACGCTGAAAAGCAATTCCGATTTCCGTCGGTTATATAATAGGGGCAAAACAGTTACTGATCCTGCGTTGGTTATTTATTACTCGAAAAACCGCGCGGGAATTTGCCGTATTGGTATAACTACAAGTAAAAAAATCGGTAATGCGGTGGAGCGTAATCGTTCGCGCAGACTTTTGAAAGAAGCTTTCAGAAGTGTGTGTGGTGACGTTTCGCCATGCTATGATATTGTTATAGTAGCACGCTCTAAAACGAAGTATGTTAAAAGCACACGTCTTGCAGAAATTATGCGCAGAATTTTTAATGAACAGGGCATGCTTAACCTCAATGGCGGGAGTGAAGCCTTATGAAGAAGGTTCTGATAGCGGTCATACGTTTTTATCAAAGGCGTATTTCGCCACTTTTCGGACCCCGTTGCCGTTTTTATCCTACCTGTTCCCAGTATGCTCTTGAATGTCTTGAAGTTCACGGCGTTTTAAAGGGCTCAATTCTTGCAATTTTAAGATTGATGCGTTGCAATATTCTCTTCCCGGGCGGTGTTGACCCCGTACCCCCAAAAAAGGAGAAAAAGAAATAGTTTCCTACAAAAACGAAAGGAAAAAATCCTATGAGAGAAATACTCGCAACCCCTTTTGGTTGGGCGCTGAGCGGTTTATATAGCCTTTTGACCGAGATTGGTGCCGGTGCAGGCAGTTATATTTTATCAATTTTAATTATAACATTAGTTGTTAAGCTTGTACTTTTACCCGCCTCAATCAGCCAACAGAAAAACAGCGCAAAACAGGTGCGCCTTAACACAAAAGTAAATAAAATAAGACAGAAATATGCAGGTAACCAGCAGAAAATTCAGGAAGAAACTCAGGCACTTTATCAGCGCGAAGGTTTTGGTGCAGCTAATATGGGCTGCCTTCCTATGATTGCACAGTTGCTTGTTATGATGGGTGTTTACGGCGTTATTTATGACCCCATTACCCATGTTTTACAGTTTAGCAAAGAAAAAGTTGAAATTTTAAAAACAGCATTACAAATAACTGTAGACACTAAGAGCAAAAGCTCAAGCGGTGTTGAATTTGGTATTCTCAACAAAATTGAAGATGGTATGGCAGCAATCAAGGGTATTGATGCTGTTGATATGGAAAGATTGGTTGAGCTTAAGGATAACTTTATTTTCAATATCGGTAATATCGAACTCAATTTGCTTGAGTCTCCGAATTATAAGGACCCCAGCATTCTTTGGTTAATTCCCATTCTCGCTTTCCTTACTGCTATGCTTTCATCTGTATTTATGTATATGAAACAGCGTAAGCAGAATCCCGAAATGGCAAAGAACCCTTCAATGGGTTGTATGACATTTATGTCACCTGTTATGTCACTTGTATTTACATTTATGTTCCCTGCAGGTGTTGGTGTTTATTGGATTATTTCAAATATTTTTGCATTTGTTCAGCAGATATTCCTTACTTATTTTTACAGTCCCAGAAAGGTTATTGCTCAACAGATGGTTGATGAAACTGTTGTCAGACGCTCTAAAGAGAATAATACGAAGCGTCGCGTTGACATTGAAAAGAAATAAGGTGTAGTAATATGATAAAAGAAGCAATAGGCGTTGCGCCTACTATTGAAGAAGCCAGAAAAATGGCTATCGACAATTTACATGCACCTATTGATGCAGATGTAAAAGTCGAAGTTGTAACGTTCCCTAAAAAGAAAATTCTCGGTCTTTTCGGCGGTGCCGATGCACAGGTTAAAGCCTCTTATGATGACGGTGTTGAAGAAAAGCCTGCTAAGGCTCCCAAAGCTCCTAAAAAGGCAGCTCCCGTTAAAGAAAATAAAACAGAGCAGGCTCCCAGAAAAAAGAACGATTCAAAACCTGTAAAGAAAGATGCTCCCAAAAAGGAAGTAAAAAAAGAAGCTCCCAAAAAAGAAAAAACACCCGAAGTTGACCTTTCGGATATCGAAGCAAAAGAAACTCCCGCAACAGAATATCTTAAATCAATTCTTATGGGTATGGGCTTCAATGATGTTACGGTTACCGCTAAAGAAACTGACGAAGATATTTACTTTGAAATCGTAAGCAGTGAAGATTACGGCAACATTATCGGCAGACGCGGCGAGACTCTTGATGCGTTACAGTATCTTACAAGACTTTTTGTGAACCGTTCTGAAGATAATAACAAACGTGTTGCTCTTAACGTAGGTGATTACAGAAAACGCCGTGAAGAAACACTCAAAGCACTTGCCAAAAGACAAGCATCACGTGTTGCAAAATACGGCAGAAGTTCAGCGCTTGAACCTATGAATCCTTATGAGCGCAGAATTATTCACACAGCGATTCAGGAAATTGAAGGTGTTACTTCACATTCAGTCGGTGAAGGTGACAGACGTAGAGTAGTTATTACTCCCGAAGGCAACGAAAGACGCGGTAATTACAGAAATGACCGTAGGGGTAATCGTGAAAAACGCGCACCTTATGTTCCTGAAACACCTAAAGAGCCCCGTGAAAAGAAAATTGACGCGGCATCATCTTCTCTTTACGGCAAAATCCAGCCCAGAAAGAAAGTTGAAGAAGCTACTGAAGAATAATTCAGTTGACATTTAAGAAAAATAGGATTATTATTAAGTAAATAGTACAAATCCAAGACGGAGAAATTAAGGATTTTACCTTTTACAGAGAGACATCGGTTGGTGCAAGGTGTCAAAGGATTTTCCCCAAGACCACTCCCGAGTGCGGTGCGAAGCGTAAGATAAGCACTGCCGTATGTGCCGCGTTAAGGCATCTCGAGTGATATAACCATAGTGTTATATAATTTGGGTGGAACCGTGGAGTTATCAGACTTCATCCCATTTGTTTTTACAAGTAGGATGGAGTCTGTTTTTTTATAATTAAACGAAAGGATGATATATATGATTAAAATTAAACTTCGTGACGATGTTAAAGAATACGAATGCGGAGTTACACCTGCGGATGTGTGTAAAGATATCAGTATGGGTCTTTACAGAAACCTTTGCGCTTGTCTTATAGATGGCGTAAGCGCAGATATACGTACACCAATTACAGAGGACTGTACTCTTGAGCTTCTCACATTTGACAGCGAAGAAGGTAAACACGCCTTCTGGCACACTGCTTCACATATACTTGCCCAGGCGGTGAAAAGACTTTATCCCGATGCAAAGCTTGCTATCGGCCCCGCTATTGACAACGGCTTCTATTATGATATAGACTGCGAAACATCTTTCACACCTGAAATGCTGGTGAAAATTGAAGCAGAAATGAAGAAAATTGTTAAAGAAGATTTACCCATCGAAAAATACGAAATGGCACCGCAGGATGCTGTTGATGAAATGAAAGCCAAGGGCGAAATCTACAAGGTAGAGCTTATTGAAGAGCATGCAGGCAAAAACGAGCCCATCAGTTTTTATAAACAGGGTGAGTTTACCGATGTTTGTGCAGGTCCCCATATTCCTTCAACAGGCAGAGTAAAGGCTTTCAAGCTTACTGCTTGTACAGGTGCATACTGGCGTGGTGACCAGAACAACAAAATGCTTCAGCGCGTTTACGGTACTGCTTTCCCTAAAAACGCAGAGCTTGAAGAACACCTTCAGAGAGTTGAAGAAGCAAAAAAACGCGACCACAACAAGCTTGGCAGAGAGCTTGAGATTTTCACAACTGTTGACAGTATCGGTCAGGGCCTTCCCATTCTTCTTCCGAAGGGAACATTTATTGTTCAGACACTTCAGAGATTCGTTGAAGATGAAGAAGCAAGAAGAGGTTGGGTTCGTACAAAGACGCCTCTTATGGCAAAGAGCGACCTTTATAAAATTTCAGGTCACTGGGATCACTATAAAGACGGTATGTTTGTTCTTGGCGATGAAGAAAAGGATGATGAAGTTTTCGCACTCCGTCCTATGACTTGTCCCTTCCAGTATCAGGCATATCTTAACAGAGCGCGTTCATACCGTGACCTTCCTATGAGATTAGCGGAAACATCAACTCTTTTCAGAAACGAGTCTTCGGGTGAGATGCATGGTCTTATCCGTGTTCGTCAGTTCACAATTTCCGAGGGACATCTTATGTGCCTTCCCGAACAGCTCGCTGATGAGTTCAAGCGTTGTCTTGACCTTTGCATATTTATGCTTAAGACTCTCGGTCTTTATGAAGACGTTTCATACCGTTTCTCACAGTGGGATCCCGATGATACAGAAAAATACATCGGTACAAAGGAACAGTGGGATGAAGCACAGGGCGTTATGAAAGAGATTCTTGATGATATCGGACTTAACTACAAGGTCGGTATCGGTGAAGCCGCTTTCTACGGTCCTAAGCTTGATATTCAGATTAAAAACGTTTACGGTAAGGAAGATACTCTTATTACAATACAGATTGACCAGATGCTCGCCGAGAAGTTCGGTATGGAGTACGTTGACCGTGACGGTACAAAGAAAAATCCCTACATTATACACAGAACTTCAATCGGTTGCTATGAAAGAACTCTTGCACTTCTTATTGAAAAATATGCAGGTGCATTCCCCATGTGGTTGGCTCCCGAACAGTTGAGAATCCTTCCTATTTCCGAAAGACATCATGATGCTTGCTTCGAACTTAAAGCTAAACTTGAAAACGAAGGCTTCCGAGTAACTGTTGACGACAGAGCAGAAAAGACAGGCTATAAAATCCGTGAAGCACAGCTTCAGAAAATTCCTTATATGCTCGTTCTCGGCGATAAAGAAATCGAAAACGGTGAAGTTGCCGTGCGTGGCAGAAAAGCCGGTGATATGGGCACAATGAGCGTTGAGAGCTTCATCGCTATGGCAAAGAAGGAAGTTGATGAAAAAGTAATCAACTGATAAAAAGAAACACACTCTGTTTTAAAGTTAACAAACAGAGTGTGTTTTCTTTTATTCTTATTTATACGCTTGCTTCGTAGCCTTCGTCAACGATTGCTTTGATTAAAACTTCATCAGCAATTTCCTTTGTCAGGATGACGGTTGCGGTGTTTGCTTCGTGGCTTGCCACGGCATTTTCTACACCGTCAATTGCCGTGAGAGCTTTCACAACGTGGGCTTCGCAACGTGGGCACATCATACCTTCAACCTTAATAACTTTTTCCATAATATCATTTCCTTTCTTTTTTTCAGGGCTTTTGGTGTTTTCGTTTGTTTTTATATTTTCTTTAATATGTTTTGATTTGAAAAATCTTAACCTTAATGCGTTTGTAACAACACAGACAGAACTTAAACTCATTGCAGCTGAACCTATCATAGGACTTAATTTCAGCGCGAACAAGGGATATAATGCTCCTGCCGCAAGCGGAATACCTGCCGCATTGTAGAAGAATGCCCAGAAAAGATTCATTTTGATGTTTCGCATAACGGCTTTGCTTAATTCCATAGCTTTTGCAGCATCGGTCAGAGAGCTTTTTATAAGAACAATATCCGCAGACTCTATGGCAATATCCGTGCCTGCGCCGATAGCAATGCCGACATCGGCTCTCATAAGGGCAGGGGCATCGTTTATACCGTCACCGATAAAGGTGACTTTTTTGCCCGTCTCCTGAAAATGTCTGATATGCTTTTCTTTGTCGGCAGGTAAAAGCTCCGCTAAAACTTCGTCAACGCCCGCCTGACGTGCGATATAGCTTGCGGCGGATTGGTTGTCGCCTGTGAGCATAACGGTTTTTTTACCCAGCTTTTTAAAGGCTTTTATGGCTTCAATGCTGTCATCTCTCAATGTGTCGGAAATAGCAATTATGCCTATGATTTTATTATCCTTTGCGAAAATCAACGGTGTTTTGCCTTCTGATGCAAGCGTGTCGATTTTATTATTTATATGTGTAAAGCCGATATTATTTTCTTTTAAAAATCTTATATTACCTGCAATATATTTTTCGCCGTTGATAATTCCGCTTACGCCCTTTCCTTCATGGGCGGTGAAATCGTCTGCATCGGAGATGGTAATATTTAAATCATCCGCTTTTTTTCTTACGGCTTGGGCAAGGGGATGCTCACTGCCTTTTTCGAGAGTGGCGGCCAGTTTTAAAAATTCACTTTGCGTAATTGTTTCATCAAGAACGTCAATGTCACTAACGCTCATCTGACCCGATGTAACCGTTCCTGTTTTGTCAAGGATTATTATATCCGTATTGCCTAAAGCTTCAAGTGCCGCGGCAGATTTAACAAGGATACCGTTTTCGGCGGCTTTGCCTGTTCCTGCCATAATTGCAACGGGTGTTGCAAGACCTAAAGCACAGGGGCAGGAAATAACAAGAACAGTTATACCGAAGCCTATTGCCGTACCTGTATCTGAACCTGTAATCATCCATATAATAAATGTAATAAGGGCAATAGCCATAACAATCGGTACAAAAACACCGCTTACTCTGTCTGCAAGCCGGGCAATGGGTGCCTTCGATGAACCTGCTTCATCAACGAGTTTTATTATCTGCGATAAGGTTGTGTTTTCGCCGACTTTTGATGCACTCATACGGAATGTGCCGTTTTTATTGAGCGTGGCGGAAATAATTTCATCGCCGATATGTTTTTCAACAGGAAGACTTTCGCCTGTTACTGCAGATTGGTCAACGTATCCTTCACCGTGGGTTACTATACCGTCAACCGCAATTCGTTCACCCGGACGGATTATAAGTTCATCACCTACAGCTACGCTTTCGGCGTCAACCGTAATCTCTTTTCCGTTGCGTATAACATTAGCTGTTTTAGGGGAGAGATTAACAAGTTTACCAAGAGCATCACTTGTCTTGCCTTTTGAGCGTGTTTCAAGGTATTTACCTATCGTAACCAGTGTAAGAATCATTGCGCTCGATTCAAAATAAAGCTCGTGCGCATAGTGCGAGTAGGTCTGCATATCACCGCGGGGCGCAGCGAAAGCCATCATAAGCACCGCAAAAACGCCGTATATGAAAGAGGCGGATGAACCCAAAGCAACGAGCGTATCCATATTAGCCGCGCGCTTTATAAGCCCCTTAAAGCCCGAAATGAAAAATTTTCGGTTTATTATCATTACGGGGATAGTCAGAAGCATCTGAATCAGGGCGTTTACAAGTGCATTTTCGGTGCCTTCAAGAAAGGACGGCAAAGGAAGGCGCAGCATACCACCCATGGAAATATACATTAAAATAACAAGAAAAGCTATGGAGCTGATAAGCCGTTTTTTCATGGCTTTTTCTTTCTCGGCTTCGTCTTTTTTTCGTTCTTCCCATTCGTATGAAAGACCTTTTTTATTACTTTCACCGTATATTGTTGCGCCGTAGCCTATACCGTTAACGGCGGATATAAAATCCTGTTCGGATAATTTGTTGTCGTCATATTCAACAACCATAGAGCCGTTAAGAAGATTAACGTCCGCTTTTTTTGTGCCGTCAAGCTTTAAGGCGCATTTTGTAACGTTAGCCTGACAAGCGGCGCAGGTCATACCTGTTATTTTGAATTTTGCTTTTTTCATAAGTTTATCATCATTTCATTAATTTTTGAAGTGTAACAACGAGTTCATCGATTGTACTGTCATTGCCGTTTTTTATATCATCAGCAACACACGTTCTTATATGGTTTGCGAGCAGCTCCTTATTAAAGGCGTTGAGTGCCGCATTAACTGCACTGACTTGTATTAAAATATCCGTACAGTAGGTGTCGGTTTCCACCATTTTTTTGATACCCCTTATCTGACCTTCAATTCTGTTAAGGCGGTTTATAAGTGCTTTATGTTCATCTTCAGAACGTTGTTTTGTTTTGTGATTACAACAAGCTTTATTATCCGTAAGAAACACCTCCGATATACCCGTGGGGGGTATATTTATAATAAACTATCTTCGGGATAATGTCAATAGATTGTTGACAAAGGCTTTTTTTATATGTTAACATTTTAAAGTGAAATTATGCCGAAAGAGGCGGTTCTTAATGGAAAAATATGTAAGAGAAATACTAGCACCCAAGCTACAGGGTGACGGGGGATGGGTAGAGTTTGTTTCACTGCGAAACGGTGAACTCACTCTTGTATTCCGCGGTGAATGTTCAAAATGCCTTATACTGCACCGTTGCACCGATTGGATTGAGCAGGAAATAAAACGCGATTTAAAGAAAACGGTTAAAGTGAACGCGATACGTAAAAGACCGTATTTTCAGGATGTGTGAGGTGTAAATTATGGCACATATTAAGGTTGTAAGGCGTTCAATGCGCCCCGAAGAATGGACAGATTTACGCTTCGGTTGGCTCAAACGCCATATATACGATGAAAAATGGGAAATTGAAAACCTTTTAATACGTGATGCACGTCAGGTTGATGAGATGCAGTTTGAGTATTATTCGGATGATTATCGTCCGTTGAAAAAAGGGGATATGTATTTTACTCCCGACGGTACGGCTTTTATAAAAGCGGACGTAAATATACCTGATGAATTGAAGGGTAAACAGTTGTGGTTTTCACTTAAAACTGCGGCGGAGATATGCGTTCAGGTCAACGGAAAATATATAGGCGGTGTTGACCCCAACCGCGAAAGAATGCTTTTGTCACCCTACGTTGATGTAAATGATACCTTGTATTTTGAAATGATGGGTTATAACCGCAGTAAACCTGATGACGAGCGCAACCCTGAGAGCCTTTCCGTGCGCGGTTGCCGTCAGGTTTTTGAAGGTGCATACATTTGCACGGTGAACGATGACGTTCAGAGCCTTGTTTACGATTTTGAGCTTCTTCTTGATATTGCAAAGAGCGAACTTTTTAATGAAGATTACAGAAATTTTCTTAATAAAGAACTCAATAACGCAATGAATTTTATTGACTTTGAGAGTGAAGAGCTCACGGGTGTTAAGGATGCGGCACAGTATATAGAAGACGTTATTTACGCTAACGATACATACAAGGGTAGCGGCGATGTTGCACTTGTGGCACATTCTCACCTTGATATAGCTTATTATTGGCGAAAAATCCACGCTGTTCAAAAGAATCTGCGAACAGTTCTTATACAACTCCGACTTATGGACAAATATCCCGAGTTCAGGTATGCCCATACCCAACCTTACGTTTATGAAACTCTCGAAAAATATTATCCCGAGGTTTTTGAAGAATTAAAAGAAAAGGTTGCAAAAGGGCAGTTCGAGCCTGTGGGTGCAATGTATGTTGAACCCGACTGTAATGTTCCCGGCGCGGAAAGTCTGATAAGACAGTGCCTTTACGGCCAGCAGACATACAAGCGTATGTTCGGAAAACGCGTAAACAACGCCTGGCTCCCCGATGTTTTCGGTAACAGCTGGATTCTGCCCCAGATACTTAGGAAAAGCGGTGTTGACTATTTTGTTTCAAATAAAATGTCAACCTGGAATGATACCAACAGATTCCCTCATAATAACTTTATATGGCGCGGTATTGACGGCAGTGACGTTTATGCCTGTGTTCCGCCTACACACTTTATAACCTGGAATATGCCAAGTCAGATTCAGGAAAACTGGGAGGCATATATTGATAAAGACAGCGGCGGACAGACGCTTAATATGTTCGGTTACGGGGACGGCGGCTCGGGCTGTACCGAAGAGATGATTGAAATGATGCGCCGTTTCCATAAGCTTTCCATAATGCCCAAATGCACCCATACGAGCGGTGCAGAGTTCCTTGAAAAGAATCTTAAGGATAACAAAAGCCTTCAGGTGTGGGACGGCGAGCTTTATCTTGAAATGCATCGTGGTACTTTTACCACAAAAAGCCATATGAAACGTGCTAACCGAAGAATTGAAAATAAATTCAGAACTGCGGAAATGCTCTGTCTGATGCGCGGTGAAGATAAAAACGAGCTTATTAAAGAGCTTTACAAAAAGTTTCTCGTAACGCAGTTCCACGACATTTTGCCCGGCTCCCATATTCACCCTGTCTATGAAGATGCAATGAAAGACTACGCTGAAGTGGAAAAAGCTCTCGATGTGATTATCGGCACAGGAAGCAGATATTTTAACACACTTAACAGAGAACGCAAGGCATTGACTTTTGTTAAAAATAAAAACGGGACTGCCACTCGCTACGGCGAAAAGGGTAATTGGATTATCCCGAATATGAAAGCTCTCTCGTCTGCAAAGCTTCGTAAAAAAGATTTCAAGGGTGAATGGTTTAACGTTAACGGTAATACAATAGAGACACCATTTTATATTGCAAAGTTAAATAATGACGGCTCGTTGGCATCACTTTATGATAAAGAACTTTCAAGAGAATGGGTCAAAGGTGATTTCAACAAGCTTAAAATATACGTTGATTGCCCCGGTAACTACGATGCATGGGATATACTTCCGAATTACCGCGAAAAAGAAATATGCGTGGAAGTTAAAGATCCTTTGAATATCTGCGAAAGTGACGGCGAAAGCGTAACCTTTGCCGTAATGCTTGGTACGGAAAAATCAGCTTGGGAAATGAAAATCAGATTTTTCAGAAGAAGTCGTTCAATTGAAGTGGAAAATAACGTGGATTGGAACGAAAAGCATAAACTTGCCAAAGCAGAGTTCGATTGCAATATTTTAACAAGAAAAGCCCTTTGCGACACGTCCGCAGGCTTCATAGAGCGTGAAACCCACCGTAACACAACCTGGCAACAGGCAAGATTTGAAACCTGTCACCATAAATGGTGTGATATGTCAGAATCAGGCGGGGGTATTGCCCTTGTGAATGACGGCAAGTACGGTGTGGGCTTCCTTGATAATTCAATGAGTCTTTCGCTCCTTCGTGCAACGGAGCGTCCCGACGTTACATCGGATATAGGAAAGCACAGCTTCTGCTATATGATTGTGCCGCACCAAGGGGATGCGGTAACGGCTGATATTAACGGCATTGCTCACGAGTATAACATACCCCTTGTAAAAGCGGATTGTGAATGGAGCTTGCCCGTGTTTGAGCCACTGTATATGCAGGCGGCAAAGAGAAGTGAAGACGGTACAATGACCGTCATAAGGCTCTCGGAGCAGGATGGCAAACGCGGTCAGATAAAACTACCCCAAAAAGTAAAACTACTCAATATGCTGGAAGATATTGAAGGTGAAACAGATACAATTGAATATAAGCCATTTGAGATTATAACGATTGGGATATAACAAAAAGTCACTTACCTTGGTGTGGTAAGTGACTTTTTCAATATTAAAAATTTTTATGTCAAAAACTGCCGGTTTTGACACTATATAACAGAGAGTGATTTGAAATGAGTTAAAAAACAGAAAAAGGGGCGTTGAAAAATGATTTTTATTTATAAGATCTTTTAGTGTCGGTAATGCCTAAAATGTAATCAATAATTACATCATAGAATAAAATTTATGGAGGTAATGTTATGAAGATCAGAAAAATAGTTTCAATGGTATTGAGTTTTGCTATTTGTTTTTCACTTTGCGCAAACTTCAGTATGGTGAAGGCTGCAGATGTAAATACGGATAAGCTGACCTTTACGCTCAGTAGTGACGGCACATACTATATGGTTGGTGCAAAAGATACTACGGTCAATGGCGAAATAGTTATTCCCGCTACATACGAAGGCTTACCCGTTCGTCAGGTAAATCAATACGGATTTAAAGAGTGCACCGAAATTACCAAGGTTACTCTGCCGGAGGGTATTGAAAGATTAAGTACGGGTGCATTTTTAGATTCAGGTCTGACAGAAATAGTTATGCCTTCAAGTTTGAAATATATTGCAAGCTGTGTGTTCAGAGGTTGTACAAATTTAAAAAATATTGATATTCCTACTTCCGTTACTCATATAGGCGATTCTGCATTCAGCCTTTCGGGTATTGAAAAGCTTGTAATTCCCGATAGTGTTATTTACGGAGATATACGCAATGTGGGTGGTAAAGTTCCCTTTAATGCACAGTGGCTTGCAAATAGTTGCGATTCTCTTAAAGAGGTAGTTTTGCCGAGTAATATAACCGAAATCGGGCAGGGTGCTTTCAGTTGGTGTATAAATCTTGAAAAAATAACCATTCCTGCAACTGTTACAAAGATAGGTTCAGGTGTATTTAACAATTGCTCTTCGTTAAAGGAGATTTATATTCCCGATTCGGTAGCTACAATAGATAAGGATGCATTTTTTAGTATGGAACTTGCGGTAATCAGCTTACCTGCTAACGTGCGTTTTACCGATAGTGCAATCACATACCATGATTGGTCATATAAAATGGACCATATCCTTTTCAGGGGGACTGAAGAACAGTTCAACACAATGGTAACTGAAATGGAAATTGAAATCGATCAACATTTCGATTATAAGACAGTTCATTTCAATTGCACCGCTGAAGCTCCAATATTAACAAACACAACAAGAGCGGCGGCTAATTGCTTGCAAAAATCAAAAATCTATTACAGCTGCTCTGAATGTGGAGAAAATATATGTAATATGGGCGGAGCTTACGGTGCGCATATTTACGGTGAAGACGGAAACTGTGTTATGTGTGCATTTCCCGAAAAGGATACGAATAAATACCTTACATTTGCCGAGGTTTATGACGAAGACGGCAGAGAGATTGTTTCATATAACGTAACAGATTGTGATACCTCAGTTACGGGTGCACTTTTAGTCCCCGGTGAATATAAGGGATTACCGGTTAAGGGGATTACAGACGGTGCTTTAGCAGGGTGTAAAGATGTTAAATCCATAATTATAGGCGAAGGTGTTGAGACTATCGGCAAGAGGGCATTCTGGCATTGTGACAGCCTTGAAGCCTTGACAATTCCCACTACATTACTCAGTATTGATGACGACCCCTTCTGGGGAACTGAAAATAAATTTGCGGACGTATATATTTCAGATCTTCAATTCTGGTGTGAAACAGACTTTTCTGATATAGGTGTAGCAAACCCCTTAGGTGAAGGTGAAAATCTGTATCTTAACGGTGTACTTGTGGAAGATTTAGTCCTTCCATGGTATATAACAGAAGTAAAGGATACTGCTTTTTATAACTGCGAGTCAATTAAATCCGTTACTTTTTCGGATAAAATTGAGCATATAGGGAAATACGCATTCAATGGTTGTCCCAATCTTACTGAGGTAAACATCCCTGACGTACCTGTGCAAATTGACATCCACGCTTTTGAAAATACGCCAATATATGATGATGCAAACAATTGGAAAAATGGAGCTTTTTATATAGATAATCATCTTATTAATTTCTTAGGCGAAGCGGATGAATTTGTAGTCAGGGATGGTACCGTTGACATAGCCAAAAGAGCCTTTGCCAGAACCAATTATTCGGGCGATAAGATAATAAAGAAGCTTGTTTTACCCGATTCACTTGTGAAAATCAGCGACGAGGCATTTCAGGATTCTGCATATCTTGAAGAGATAACCTTTGGTACGGGTCTTAAGAGTATTGGTGAATTTGCGTTTGAGAATTGCTCGTTGATTACTTCCCTTGAGTTTAAAAGCCTTGAAGAAGTAGGAAATTATGCGTTCCGTGGTGTTGATAACGTTAAAACACTTCATATACCCTATAATCTGGTAGAGTTAAACTATTTAGCGTGCTTATTCCCTGACACCCTTGAAAAGACAACCTGTGATCCTAATAATCCCAGATTCAAAATGTGTAAAGACGGGGGATTGTATACTAAGGACGACAAAGAGCTGGTATTCTTTGGGAATTCCTATACAACAAGCTACACCTTACCCGAAAAGACAACAGTAATCGCTGATATGGCATTTTGTTGTGCAAGAGCTCTTAGTGACATAACTCTCCACGATAACGTGGAAAAAATAGGTTTCGAAGCCTTTGCCGGCACAGATTATTTTTATAAGAATTTGTCAAAAGCGGACCTTTATGTCGGAAAATATCTTGTTAGTACGAGCTCACAGAATCTTCAGGTAAAAAGCGGTACGCTTGGTATAGCTGACGGAGTGGTGGATTACTCCTTGTTAAAAACAATCAAGCTCCCCAAGTCACTTAAATTTATTGATGGTAGTTTTGAAAATATTACGTCAATTGACGTGGCTTCTATGGATATGTGGTTGAATCTTACTTTTAATAACCCCGACGGAATTCAGGGTCTTAAGAATATTTATATTTCGGTAAATGGCAGTATACCCACCGAAATCGAAATTCCCCGTGATATGACTACGCTTAATTCGTACATTTTGGGTAATTGTTCTAATCTTCAAACCATAACAATTCCTGAAACAGTTAAAACAATCGAGGATAACGCATTTTATAACTATACTCCCGGCAGATTAAGAATATATTGTCTTAATGGTAGCGTGGCTCACGATTATGCAATAGCTAAAGGGATACTGTATAAAACCTTTGACATTGTTTCAAAGGATGATGCACGTATAGACCACGTAAATAAAAGAATATATACAGATGTATATAATTTGTCGGATATTTATAGTTTGATTACAGTAACCGATGAAAAAACTCATTTTGCTCTGGGTAGTCAGTACAGTAACGGACAACATATCTGGGGTACGGGTTCAACCATAACCATTTATGAGAATGAAAGCAGAACGGATTATACCTTGGTTATAAACGGCGATATCAACGGCGATAGTGTGTTTGATGTTCTTGATGTTTCGTATATTGAAAAATCAATGAACAACAATTGTGAATTAAACGAAGACAGTATTATTGCGGCAGACGTGAATGGTGACAGTCAGATTAATGTGGCGGACTATCAGATGGCATTGAATACAATATTAGCATAAAAAATACGGTTGGTGTTCATTGAACATCAACCGTGTTTTTTATTTATTTAAGCTTTGCTCTAACGATTTCTTCTGCTTTTTCAAGGGCTTCGGGAATCTTTGAGATATCCTTACCGCCTGCCATAGCAGAGTCGGGCTTACCGCCGCCTGAACCGCCTGCAATCTGAGCAACTTCGCGGACTATATTACCTGCGTGTGCGCCGTTTGCGATTGCTTCTTTTCCGCAATAGCAAGCGAAGGAGCAAGTGCCCTTGGCAGGTTGTTCTGCTGCAAGAATAACAACGATATCTTCGCCCTTATCCTTTGATGAGTCGAGCATTGAGCGTAATGCGCCTGCGTCTGCTTCGCCGATAGAAGCGGTTATAACCTTAACTGCACCTACCTGCTTGCAGTTGTCAAAAAGATTGCCGGCTTTCTGCTTTGCAATTTCAGCTTTAAGCTCTTCAAGCTCCTTCTCGTTAGCTTTAAGCTCCTGTGTAAGAGCCGCGGCTTTGTTAGCGAGTTCGTTAACATTACCGAGTTTCATAGCAGTTGCAGCATCGTGAATGAGCTTTTCCTTGCCGTTAAGATGCTCGATAACGCCGAAGCCTGTCACACCTTCAATTCTTCTGACACCTGCGGCAACAGAAGATTCGGAAACAATACGGAAAAGACCGATATTGCCGGTATTCTTAACGTGTGTACCACCGCAAAGCTCTGTTGAAAAATTACCTGCGGAAACTACGCGTACTGTATCACCGTATTTTTCACCGAAAAGAGCCATTGCACCCTTTTTCTTTGCATCGTCGATGCTCATTTCTTCGGTAACAACATCCACCGCGGAAAGAATAATCTCGTTGACTCTGTTTTCAATTTTTGTAATTTCATCTGCGGTAAGAGCAGAGAAGTGAGAGAAGTCGAAACGTACAGCGTTTTCATTTACAAGCTGACCTGCCTGCTCAACGTGTGTGCCGAGTGCTTCACGCAGAGCTGCCTGAAGAAGGTGAGCGGCAGTATGATTTCTCATAATAGCCTGACGGCGGATAGAATCAACCGTTGCAGTTGCTTTATCACCAATGTTTATAGCATCACCTTCGGTGAGTGTGCCGTGGTGAAGTATAACGCCTTCGGCAGTTTTGGTTGTGTTTGTAACTGTGAAAACGTTATTACCGACGGTGATAACACCTGTGTCACCAACCTGACCGCCGCTTTCCGCATAGAATGCACTTTCGGAAAGTACGATAACTGCATCTGTATCAACGCCTACAAAATCAACCTTTTCACCGTTGGAGGCAATAGCAAGGACTTCGCCGCAGCTTTCAGTCTGCTTGTAGCCTGTGAAAACTGTTGTACCGCATTCTTTGAAGGAAACGTCTGAGCTCTTCCAGCCTTCTGTGCCTGCAACGTTGCGTGCGGCTTTGGCTTTAGCCTTGGCTTCGGCAAGATATTGTTCAAATTCTTCGTTGTTGACAGTCATACCGTTTTCTTCAACGATTTCTCTTGTTAAGTCAATGGGGAAACCATAAGTATCCTGAAGCTTGAATGCATCTGCGCCTGAAAGAACCTTGCCGTCAGATTTCTTAATCATATCATTAAGTAACTCAAGACCGCTGTCAATTGTTTTATAGAAGCTGTTTTCTTCCATTGATATGACTTTGATAATGTAATCCTCTTTTTCGCGAAGACCGGGATATGCATTTTCGTTCTCTTTGATAACAGTTTCGCAAACTTCTGCAAGGAAGGGTCTTTCAATGCCTAAAAGTCTGCCGTGACGTGCGGCACGTCTTAAAAGTCTTCTCAGAACGTAGCCTCTGCCCACGTTTGAAGGAAGAACGCCGTCACCAATCATAAAGGTTGTTGAACGGATATGGTCTGTAATAACACGAAGTGAAATATCGCTCTTTTCATTTTCGTGATATTTTACACCTGCAATTTCCATAATGTGCTTCATTATATTCTGCACGGTGTCAACTTCAAAGATATTGTTTACATCCTGACAGATGCAAGCAAGTCTTTCAAGACCCATACCTGTATCAATATTAGGGTTGGCAAGGGGTGTGTAGTTGTTATTACCGTCGTTTTCAAACTGTGTGAAAACAAGATTCCAGAACTCAACGAATCGGTCACATTCGCAACCAACCTTACAGTCCGGACTGCCGCAGCCGTATTTTTCACCGCGGTCATAGTAAAGCTCGGAGCAGGGGCCGCAAGGTCCCTGACCGTGTTCCCAGAAGTTATCTTCCTTGCCGAAGCGAACCATATGGTCGGGCTTTACGCCTACATCTTTTGTCCAGATGTCGTATGCTTCGTCATCATCCAGATAAACACTGCAATAAATCTTATCTGCATCCATACCGATAACTTCGGTGCAGAATTCCCAAGCCCACGGAATAACTTCTTTTTTGAAATAATCACCGAAAGAAAAGTTGCCGAGCATTTCAAAATATGTGCCGTGACGTGCGGTAATACCAACACGCTCAATATCGGGTGTACGGATGCACTTCTGGCAAGTTGTAACTCTCTTTTTAGGGGGAGTTTCTTCGCCTGTGAAGTATTTTTTCATAGGTGTCATACCTGCGTTGATAAGAAGGATACTCTTATCACCCTGAGGTACAAGGGGAAAGCTGGGAAGTCTTAAATGCTCCTTGCTTTCAAAGAATTTAAGATATTTTTCTCTTAAATCGTTAAGGCCTGTCCATTCCATAGATTATTCACTCCGTTCATCAGTTAGGAGTGAGGAATGAGAAGCGAGAAGTTTTGGGACGCAAAGCGCCGATTATATGGATAACGCAACAAATCAACCGGTTTTGCTACGGTGTTATTGGTTTCAACAACTGATATAAAAGTTTATTATCTCCAATAAACCGTAGGGGACGGATCCATCCGTCCCGAAGAACGATAAAGCAGATATGGGCGAAAGCGATTATAATTGCCGAACGCAGGTCCCGAAACTCCTAACTCCTGACTCCTGACTCCTCATTAAATAAAAAACGGCACGTTTTTTTACAAATCGGGACGGCATACGCCGCGGTACCACCCGAATTGTGCAAAACGCACCACTCATAGTAACAGTTAACGCCTGTAAACGTGCCGTTTCCGGCAAGGCTCAACAAGCAGCAAATTTTTTGGCGACAGAAAGCTCACACCAACCGCTTTCTCTCTGGATATCGTATCAAAAAATCATCTTGCATCATAGCCACAAAAAATATACAAATATATTATATTCAATTTTTAATTAAAGTCAAGTTTTATTTAACCGTGGAAACGATAATGGTTGACACGGCTTGTAAACTGTGTTAATATATCCGCATAAAAAGAATATTGTACTGCCACCGGGTAGTTGATGAGTTTTTCATCCGTATATACATCGTTAGGTCTTTGAAGATGTATAGGCGGGTGTATTTTTTTGGAGGAAATATGAAAATCAGAACTCCGTTGAAAACGTTAAGTAAATTTGAGCTTGGTTTATGGATATGTTCGTTGATTCTTATAACGGTAGTTTTTGTTGTTGGGGGTAATTTTGATTTCCTTGTTCTTGTGGCTTCGCTTATTGGTGCTACCGCATTGATTTTTGTAGCTAAAGGTGACCCTTTGGGACAGATTCTCACAGTTGTGTTCGCTGTACTGTATTCGGTAATTTCTTTCAAATTCCGATATTTTGGTGAAATGATAACCTATCTTGGTATGACTTCGCCCATGGCTATAGCTGCAGCGGTAGAATGGTTCAGAAATCCCTTTGAAAAAGGCAAAGCAGAAGTCAAAATCAAAAAACTTTCATTAAAGACGTGGGTTGTTCTTTGGGGACTTGCCGCAGTCGTGACGGCTATATTCTTTTTTGTACTCAAAGCCTTTGATACTCCTAATCTTTTTATGAGCACGGTTTCTATCACAACAAGCTTTCTCGCATCTGCTCTTACATTTTTAAGGAGTCCCTTTTACGCGTTGGCATACGCATCAAACGACGTTGTTCTTATAGTTCTGTGGATTCTGGCATCAATAGTTGAGCCGTCATACATCCCGATGATAGTCTGTTTTGTAATTTTCCTTATTAATGACTCTTATGGTTTTATAAACTGGAGAAGAATGAAAAAACGACAAGGTGCGTCATAAAATATATCTCATATTAAGACTATTATTTATTATAAGTATTTTTCAATACATTCAACTACCAAGGACGGCTCGTTGAGACCGTGGGGATGGTGGTTGCAGCCTGGCTTTATAAATAAATCCAGGGGTAAGGAATTCTCTTTGTAGGCTTCTTCGATAAGTTTTCCGTTTTCGGTGTAGGGTACAACAGTGTCACTGTCACCTGCAACCATAATTACGGGGATTTTATGTTTTAAAAGTTCGGGGATTTTATCCTGCGGTGTTTCTCTGTAACAGATAAGCTGAGAAATACTGTGCATGTTGAGTGCTCCAAGAATTTCCGAGAAGTTTTCGTCATCGATTCTTTCGCCGATACCGAAACCACATGGACAGCTCATATAATTTATGACGGGTGCATCAATATATATGCTGCTTACAAGCTGGGGGTATTTTGCGGCAAATTTTACTGCAAATATTCCGCCGCAGCTCATTCCCACGGGGACACAACCGCAGTTTATGTTGTATTTTTCTTTGCAAAATTTTACAAAACGTGCTTTTCGGTCGATGTCAGCATCGGTGCCCCAACGGTTGTCATTTTTTATGTAGCACAAAAAATGTCCTTTTTCAATAAGCTTTATTTCAGTTTCGGGAAAGGCATTCCAATATTCGGTTTTCAGAATCAAGGCACATTTGTCGGCAACTTTTTCAGGTTCGACAATTATTGCTTCGTGATTTTCAAAAATAAATTCATCTGCATTAAATCCGTTCCATTGCATAATATCACCTGCTTATTTCATCGTACATGATTTTTATAATTTTTGTACTGTTAAGGCAACAATCCGTGTTGTTACTGTGATAGTAGGCGAGAAGAAGATAATCTTCCCCTGTAATGATTGCAGGATAACAGTAGCCGTTGTTTAAATCGTCTTCAATATAATAAAGCTTTTCTCTTGTGAAAGATTTGCCGTTATCGTAACTGACGGCTAAAGTGTAGGGTGTGCGACCCCAGAATTCTTCGTCAGCCTCTCTTAAAACGTGCTCGGGTATGGGATTGAAAACCGCTACGGTTAAATCTCTGAAGTTTTTTACAAGCATAGGAGAAGACGGTGAAGAAAAAAACGTGTTGGGCTCGGGGGAAGACCAGGTTTCACCATTATCGTGGGAAAAACATTGAAACTGAAAGCCTAAGCCTGTGCGTATATAGCACCACACTGTACCGTCATTGTGCTGAAAAAGCCCGGGTTCCTGAAAACCGAGCGGATTGTTTTTAAAGGGACAGGCAAGCTTATGTCCGATTTTTTTCCAGGTTGCGCCGTCATCATCTGAACACACAAACAGGATTTCACCGGGTGAAAATTCAATGTCGGTATTGTGTATGGTGTGAAGCGCCAAGGGCAGAAGAATTCTGCCGTTTTGAAGAGTTATTACTCTATCGTTATTAAGAATATAATAATCAGGTCGGTTAATGCACTCCGTACAGCTTATGGGAGTGCTCCAGGTGTCACCTTCATCGGCGGAACGGGTAAAAAAGATGTTATCCGTTGCGTCGGTGTTTTTTTCTATATAAAAAGCACCGATATCACCATTGTTCATCCGCAGGAAGGAAAGAGACATAATGTTGACAGAGCCTTCTGATTTTTTGAAAAGAACTCTTTTTTGTCCCCATGTTTCGCCCTCATCATAAGAGATGAAGGCGGAAATAACAGCATTGGCTTCATCTTCGCGGTTATCGTCAATAAACTCAGTGTAACCGAACAAAACAGCACCGTTTTTAAGTCTTATAAATGACCCTTCGCCGTTACGGGTGTTGTTTCCTTCAGCAGGAATGAAAAACACTTGTCTGCCTATTTTTTTCATAGATTTACTCCAAATAAATTTACTTGTGTGAGACGCTTGGCTTGTATTGTTTCTGTATCTCTGATATGGTCAACGTGACAGGAACAATAGCTTTTTTCGTGAAATCAAGCTTATCAGAAATATTTTAACACACAAAATTAAGAAAGTAAATTTATTGATTAAAATAATAATATGTGCTATTATTAAAATCGGTTTAAAGGGGTGTTGATATGAGTGAAAAATGGGTGCAGGCATGGGGACAGGCACATTCTGCATTTTCATTCTTTTATTATCCGTCCTGCAAAAAAACATACAGAATGGTAATAAAAGCTCCTGTTTCAGGTAAAAAGCTTCGACTTGAGCTTTCCAACGAATGTGCAAAAAATGATGTGATAATAGGCTCAGTGACAGTCGCAAGGTGCGACGAAAACGGCAGTTTTACAGATGATAATAAAAGCGTAACCTTTAACGGCAAAAGAGCTTTTTGCATAAAACAAGGTGAAGTTCTTAAGACAGATGATGTTGATATTTCAATTAGTGCCGGTGAGTATTTTTGTGTGAGCATTTACGTTGAAAAGGGTGCTCTCAGAAGCGGCAACCTTATAGATAACGTTGAACTTATAACCGTAAAAGGAAATGCCGCTACACAGAAAACAATCGAAAACCAGAGAAGAATAAGGGATTCCGTACGTGAATTTGCATCAAAGGTTTTGAGAATGTATTTCCATAAACCCATACCGTTATTTCAGTCAGTAGAGTTACTCAATGATGAAGGAGCTTCGTCCATCATCGTTTACGGCGACTCTATAAGTCAGCAGGGCTATTGGACAAATATGTTCTCTGAAAGAGTTTATGATGAATTTCCCGGGATGTATTCCGTTATTAATAAATCCATAATGGGTAACAGACTTCTTTTTGATTATAGCGAAAGATTCTTTTGCAAAGGACTTTTCGGTGTAAGCGGAATGAACCGTATGCAAAGGGATATTCTCAACTATTCCGATTGCGAATATGTAATTTTAGCGTTGGGCACAAATGATTTTCTGCAATATAATACCATTGCTGCACCTAAGTCTGAAAAACCAACTGTGGATCAGTTTTTTGAAGGTGTGCTTGAATTTAACAAAAAGCTTAAAAAAGACGGAAAGAAATTAATTGTGTTTAATATTCTTAATTTCGGTGAGTGCATAGATTCGCGTCCCGAAAAAGAAGAAATGGTTAAAGAATTTAACCGGAAGCTTATGGAAAATAAGCATCTTTTCCACGGCGTTTATGACCAGGCAGGTCTTTGCGTAAATCCGGAAAAACCAAATTGTACTAAAAAAGAGTATTTAGGTAAGGACTATATTCACCCCAATAAAAAAGGCGGTAGAATAGTGGCGGAGAATGTGAATTTAGATTGGTTCAGAGAATGAGAGGTCTTTTTATGAAATTTATCAGAGTGATTATGGCGATGATTGTATGCATTTCCTGTTTAGCTATGCCTGTTTATGCACAAAGCTCGGGAAATGATACGGGGACAGCGATACTTTCGGGTGAGACTGTTGCATATAACGCAGACGGCACTTTGACAGTTGAAACAGATGATGGTGTTCAGTACGTAGTGTTTATGGTTACAAATATTCACTATAATAACCTTGAACCCTATGTTTCGGAAATGGTTACACTTCACGGTGAAATCGATTCAACCTCGGACAGAATGTATGCCTTTGGTGTGGTAGGACCTATGTGTATTACCCAGTCAATAGAGCAGATGAATGAGGAGGTTAATACTGTTTTCGCTCTTGCGGAAAAATACAATGTTCCTGTGTTTTTTCAGATGGACGACTGTACCAACTACTCTCAGGATTTTGGTAATGGCGCAACTACGGACGAAAACGGAAGTAAGTTCTATGATGATCCGGAAATGTGTGAATGGATAGCTTTCCCTTCTGAAGGTGAAGAATGGGGCGGACAGAATTACGGCATGCTTCCCAGATGGCACTGTAACTGGAGCGGAGTTCCTTTTGCCACACCCGGTGGCTTTCCTTGCTACAATTCGCAAAAATATCTCGATTGGTATAAAAAACAGGTAACAGAGGGCTTTATTAAGCCGTTAATGGAGAATTACAATCGTCTTAAGGCGGAGGGTAAGGGTTATCTGTTAGCAGGTATCAATACAGGTTGGGAAACACAGATTCCCGACTACACAAATGAAACATACGCATCCTTACAGGAGTTTGAGAAAGCTCAATACGGTATGCACGCACTTTATAACCTTGGATACGATGCCGTTTCCTTGGAAAAAGAAGCTCAGGAGCGTATGATGAGCGTTGATGAGCTTAAAAGAGAATTGCTTTATGGCGTTCTTGCCGATTATATAGAATTCACTTGTAAGTTGTTTTATGATGCAGGTGTAGAGAAAAGTAAGATATTTTCACATATTGTTTCTTTATCATCGACGCTCGGATATTGTACAACGGTTTTTCCGCCTACATATGTTTGCATAAACGATTATTGTACGCCGGGATGGACTATGAGTCCGAAAACCTGTCCCTATGACCTTGATTTATTAGAAAAACAACTTGCTGAAAATGGCAGAAATGAATATGTTAATGCCGAAGGTTACGCTCATTATGATGATGTTGCAACCTGTACAGCGTATTTTGAAGAGAGCTTGTGCGGTAACGCAAAGCTTATAACGGTTTTTGGCTATGACCAATCAACAGGTACTTACGGATACCAGAAATCAGCGGATTTCTATTTTGTCAAGGTAACGAAGTCATGGCTTGCCCGTGAAATTGGTGCGGATTATTACTGGAGCTCGCGCCCGAGCCTTGTTGATGCAAAGGATAACTGTAAGGAAAGCGGTTGTACGGGCACTTATTCGAATGGCTTTTGTACGGTGAACGGCGAACATTATGAAAAAGCTTTATTAAATGAAAACGGTGGTTATAAAATATCTAATGCAGGTCAGCTTTATTGGTTTGCCGCTCTTGTAAATAACGGAACGACCGATGCAAAGGCAGAACTTGCGGCGGATATTATTGTTAATAACGGTGTCGTGGATGGCGCAGGTAATCTGCAGAGTGGTTCCTTCCGTTCCTGGACACCTATTGCAAGCGGAGAAACAAGTTTTATCGGTACTTATAACGGTGAAAAATTTACAGGCTCCTTCGATGGTAAAGGATATACAATAAACGGCTTGTATACAAGCACATCCGACAGATATATAGGTTTGTTCGGATACAACAGTTCAGGTACTATAAAAAATGTCGGTGTTTTAAACTCGTATTTTGCCGGAGAAAGATATACGGGCGGTATTGCAGGACAAAATGAAGGTACAATTATAAACAGTTATTCCAATAGCGTTACAAATTGTGCCCGTTATACCGGTGGTGTTGCAGGAAACAATACCGGAACAATTTCAAACTGCTATAATGTGGGCAAAGCAACAGGTACATCAAGCAGCTCTTTCAACCCTGCCTATTATGTAGGTGCTGTAAGCGGTGCAAATAGCGGTTCGATTTCAAACTGTTTCTACTTAAACGGTTGTGCTGTAGCCGGCAGTACCACTCAGAATGGTATAGGTGCAGGACGAAATTCGACCGCTTCAGATAAAGTCAACGTTACGACTTCTAAAGCTGCAAGTCAGTTTTACAGCGGAGAGGTTGCATATTTATTACAAGCTGCCAATACAGTTCAGACCTGGGGTCAAAAGGGTAACGTTATTGATACACTTCCCTGTGTTTCCGGCAGAGAATTGTATGCGGTTGCTAAATATACATCCGATAGCGGATATTCAATAGCAAGTCTCGGTGATGTGAATGATGATACTTTAGTTGATGAAAATGATTATCAGATATTTGTTAATGTAGCATTAAGCGACGAAAACACCGTTGACGATATTTCTGACAGAACAGCCTTTTTACGAGGGGATATTAACGGTGACTGGATTGTTGATGTTCTTGATGCGTACTTGGTTTACAGAATGTATTTTGACCAATATTCTGTTCCCATATATTTATCAGGGGACTTTGACGGTGACGGTGTATGTACCGATTCGGATACTGAAAAAATAAAGGAAACAATAACCAATAAATATTTTGTGGGTAAGGGACCGTTGTACTCCTGCGATTTTAATGGTGACGGCTATCTTGATGATTGGGATCTGGAGTACGCTTACAGTGTTTCTGCAGAAGATAACTATGTGTATTTCAACACAAAATACGGTAAACATGAAAGGCACACCTTTGATTTATACATACCTAAGGATAAAAAGGTTGTAGGTATGGTTCTTATGATTCACGGCGGTGCCTGGTTGGGCGGCAGCAAGGAAGGTTACAGAGGAATGCTCGAGGATTTTGCCGCTAAGGGTTATGCTGCGGCTGCGGTCAATTATCGTTATATCAGTGATGATGTTAACCTTGATGATATTATGGATGATATTGAACAGGCAGTAGCTCTTATGAAGGAAATTGCAGATTCACACGGTGTTGAAATTTCAGGTTTCCTTTCTACGGGCGGCTCCGCAGGCGGACATCTTGCACTTCATTATGCTTATTCCCGTGCGGATTCTTCAGCAATACCGCCGAAGGCAGTAGTCAGTGATTGCGGTCCTACGGATTTGTCGGATGAATATTATTACTATAATGAGGATTTGCAGAAAAACAATGGCCTTGGTGATCAGGAATATGTTGCTCAGATTCTTGGTTGGGCATGCGGCTACAAGCATACGTACGCCACAAGAGCCGACGCAAAGGAAGCATTGAAGTTCGTTTCGCCGATATATTATGTGAATGAAAATACTGTTCCCACAGTAATAAATCACGGTATGGTTGACGATATAGTGCCATACAGAAACGCGGTTGCATTAGATGCAAAATTGACTGAGTACGGAATTGAACACATGCTTAACTCTTATCCCAATTCGGGTCATGGTCTTGATGCGGATCCGGAGAATATGGCATATGCCCAAGAGTTATTACAAGAGTATGTTGTTAAATATCTGGATTCGGTAGATAGGTAACATTTGTGTTACACAAAGATTTTATAAAAAAAGCTGTCAACTCTTTGCGGGGTTGACAGCTTTTCTATGTTAAAAATTAATCACCTAAAAGTCCGTGATATCTGCCCATCCAGTAGGGAAGAAGATAGATGGAGGGCATTACTGCACGCACACCTTGTGAATGTGCACCGGGAAGTGTGGCGGTACGGTTTACCACTTTATTATTGATGTTTACAAATTCTTCTGCGCCTGAGTCACAAACGAACTGGTTACCGTCGTAGTTTACAAGTGCGCGTGATGAATATTCAACAGGATATTTTAACTGCGGGGGAATACCCATAGCTTCTTGTTCGGTATCCCATACAATGTCCTTTCTGTAACTGTTATAAACAGGCCAGCAGATAAGGTCAAGGTTGATTTCTGAAAGCGATTTTGCGGCTTCTTCAATATCACAATTATTGTTGGTGAGAGCACCGTAAACCATATTGAAGTAAGGTGAGCGTTCAACTCTTTCATATGCCCAATGGTGAGTAAGACCCATTTTGAAAATCTCTTTGTGAGCGTTGTTGTCGGTATATGTAATCAGGTTGTAAATGTTTGTGAAGTCAAGCTGGTCATCGATATGTGCCACGTGACCATCTTCGCATTTGTACTGAATACAGTTCATAGCGTAGTGGTGGTCGTTGATGAGCATATCAAAAACCTTGTTGTACTTTTCATCGCCTGTAACGTGGTACGTGGTTTTAAGGAAAGAGAGCATCTCAAGAGAGTTAGTTCCGCGCTCATAGTACCAGCGGTCATCATTGTTAAGAAGGTCGGGTTCCCAGTTTGCCCACGTGGTAGGAATACCGTCAACGTCACAAAGGTGGAAGTTGTTTTCGATAATGTGGTCAGTAATGGTTTTAACAACCTTCGCGATTCTTTCCTTTTCCTTCTTATCGGCAACAAGGTCGTAGTAAATACCATAAGCAAAGTAGTGACCCGTCATTTCGTCGCTTGATGTTTCGCCGAGCCATTCGCAATCGGGGTTATCTTCGCAAACGTGCCATTCTTCGCGATTGCCTTTGCCGAAGAATTCATCGTCGGTATAACGTGTTGCACGGGCTGTGAAACCGGGTTTACCTGTAATCTCGGTGAGTTTTATCATAGCATCAACGGCACGTTTCGCATTTTCTTTTGCCTTTTTGTCACCGGTTACTTTGTAGCGGAAACACTGGCTTGCACAGTAAAGACCCGTAAAAAGACCATCATTATCGGAGTTATAAAGCACACCCGACTCCATATCACCGTATTTTTTAAGTACACGGTCAACCTGATATCCTTCATTTCTTGTAAAGTATTTTACTGCATATTCATCAAAGTGGTTTGCTTTTTCTTCAAGAGTCATATACTTTGACGTGATAATGCTGATACCGCGGGGTGTTACTGCAGCGATAGTGCCGTTATCAGAAACGGAGATTTTTGTAACAGTGGGGTGCATAAGCCACGCACCGTATGACAAATATGAAATTTTGCCTTCAATAAGAGTAATTATACCTGTATTGGTAGCAAAATATTTTTTTCCGTCGGGAGCAAAGAACATATCATTGAAAGAACCATCGGGAACGGAGTAAAAGTCATTGCCGTTGAACCAATAGTTTTTGCCGTCATAAATGTTAAGTCCGTTATCGGAGCCTACCCATAAATGACCGAGTCCGTCAATGGCGATGCAATTGATTTTCTGGCTTGAAACACCTGTAACATTGGGGAGAAGCTCTGCCCAATGACGGCGTTTACCCTTAAGGGACATAAGACCTTCAACAGTTGAACCGACGTAAACTGTTTCTGCATATCTTGCCTTGTTATCGTGGGCGGCAAGACAGACGGTGGACTCCGGAAGCTCGACGATTTTTTCGAATCCGTCATCTTTAAGAAGATAAAGGTTGTCTTCGGTGATGAGCCAGAAGGAGCCGTCGAGAGCAATCGAAATATCTACAACGGGCGCATCGAAATCGGCAATCTTTTTGACCTTGCCCTTTTTGATTTCTGTAAGAGCATTGCCGACTGCCGCATAAAGCTTTCCGTTCCTTGTGAAAAGGGCAGATGCTTTGACAGAAGATTTTTTGATTTTGCCGTCGTTATATTCAACAAGGCTGTCACCCGTGGCAATGTAAAGGGTTTCGCCTTCAAAAGCGACAGATTTTACATTATCAATGTCGATACCGTTTTCGGCAGTAAGGAACTTTTTGTCGTACTGAACAAATTGTCCGAAATGAAGTGATGGTTTTTTCATAACTACTCCTTTATTTTTAATTATTTTTTGGGATTACATCTGTTTTAAAATGTAATCCTTAACATTTTCAAGCTTGCTTTGTTTCCATTTGCCCTCATCTGCCTTTCGGGCTAAGGGACAAAGTATGAAAAAGTCGAGAGTTTCACCGGGTACGCGTCCTGTGCGAAGCGGTTCCGCAAAATGCTCTTCCCACTTTTCTTCCGTGGCGTTTTTGAATTCTTCGGGTTTCAGGTACGCCATTTGCCGTTTTGTTGCGGCAATGTGCATTTTTGCTGAAAGCGGAGATAAAAGATTAAATTCTTTCTCTCCCACATCAACGAAAATCGGTGGCAGGTCGTATTTTATTATATGCTCTGTGCCACGTTGGATTTTCAGACCCATAGGCTCATAGGTAAACTCGTTTTCGGTAAAATTCAGTTTAACTATTATACCAAATTCCGTGTTGTATTGTGAACGTTGGTAATCAGTATCGAAAATAAAATTACCGAGAGAATAAAAGATTATTTTATCACCTACGGTTTCATAGTTCATAGGTACATGTGGGTGATGACCTATAACTATATCCGCACCCATTTCAAGGTATTTGTGATAACGTTCCCGAGTGTATGGTGAAGGGAGCGGAGTGAATTCTTCGCCTGCGTGGGCAACCACAATACACCAACGGCATTTTGATTTAATATCATCAATGGTCCTTTGTATTGCGTCAAGGTCACTCCAGCTGTAACAACCGGGTTTGTCAACGTCTGCTTTGCGACAGGCTCGCTGATAGCCTACGCCGAACATACCGATTCCGCCTGCTTCATTTAAGATAACAGGTTGTCGTGCTTGGTCGATGTTCATTCCTGCACCGATTGTCTGAACGCCGTTTTCTTCGGCAATTTTCAGCGTGCTTGAGATACCGTAGGGACCGGCATCCATAATATGATTATTGCAGATGTTCCATATATCTGCCTTCATATTATTTAATACCTTTACGGCGGCAGGGTCAATGGTGTGCAGAAGTTGTGCTGTGCCGCTTTGGATGGTGTTCTGTTCTGCTTCGGCGACAGGGCCTTCAACATTGGGTATTACGTGGTCGGCAGAATGGAGAAAATCAAGGATTTCAGAGGATAAAAGATCTTCATCGTCCCATTTTTTATACATATATCGGTCAAAACCGATGTCACCGGTGAAGACTAAAGATGTTTTGTTTTTCATAATTAAATCCTTTCAGGTGGCAAAACAATTATGTATTAAGTTTAAATCCGTATAGTTCGCCGTTAACAACAGAAAGTTTTCCTTCTTGTCCGATTTCAAATCCGTCATAACATTCTTTAGGAACTGCCAGGTTAAAAATGTTCCCGTCAATTTCCTGAAAAGTAATAAAAAATTCCTCAATGGCTTTGGGTTGCTTTACACCTACAACCTTTGTGCCGCAATATTGGTCGATAACTTTTACGGTTTTAACAATCGGTTCTGTTTGTGGTTCGTCAATATCAGCTTCTTGGGGCGGATTGTTTTTTAATTCTTTTCGTTGCTTTTTAGTGATTTTAAAAATCCAGATGGCTAAGGTGATTATGAAAATAAAAATCAATAAGAAAGCAGCAAGCAGTAAATATTCTTCAATCATAAAAACCTCTCGTTTATTTCTCTGAAAGAAGTTTGTACAACGTGGGTTCAACGTTAAACTCATTCATTGCCGCCTTTACTTCGTTTAATGCCTTTTCTTTCGCTGTATTAGTTTGCGAATCCTTTAAAACGGCGCGTATAAGTATATTTTTGGGTGTGTGAGCGAAGTCGATAAACTCTAATAACTGAGTTTTGTAACCGCAGTATTCAAGAAGATTTGCGCGGATTGAATCTGTAAGAAGCGCAGAAAAACGTTCCTGAATAATGCCGTATCGGGTGAGAATCGAAAGATTATCGGTTTCAATCTGCTTGTTTAATTCGTGTTGACAGCAAGGCACCGAAAAAATCATCTTTGCACCCCAGTTTATGGCGTTGTAAAGCGCAAAATCCGTTGCGGTGTCGCAAGCGTGCAGAGTGATTACCATATCCACGGGGAAGGGACTTTTATAACCGTTGATATCACCTAACTCAAAATGAAGGTTTTTGTAGCCGTATTTTTGTGCGGCATTGTTGCATTTTTCTATTACATCTTTCTTTAAATCAAGGCCGATTATACGGGCATCGATGCCTTTGATTTCGGTAAGGTAGTAGTAAACTATAAAGGTAAGATACGATTTACCGCAACCAAAGTCGATTATGTTGAGTTTTTTATAATCCTTCTGTTTTACGGAATCATCGATTATTTCAATGAGACGGTTAATCTGTTTGTACTTATCGTACATAGCATTTATAACTTTACCGTCTTTAGTAAAAATGCCCATATCAACAAGGGGCTCTATGGCTTTGCCTTCGGTTAGAATATATTGTTTTTGCCTGTTGTGTTCAACGTTGACAGACTGATTTTGAGTATTGGTTCTGGCTTTGTAAAAAACCTTGCCTTTTTTTGATACCATCACCGAAAACTCTTTTTCAGAAGACCATGCGTTGAATTGAAGATATCCGTCGTTGATAATGCCGCAACAGCGTTCGCCGATTTTATCAAAGGCTACATTTTCGTGAAAAACCTGTTTTTCCGTATATTTTGAAATCTGATAAAAGTCATTTTTTAAATCCAAAGTGATTTTTTTGAAGGGCGCATTTTTATCGGACGGTTTACTGATAACCCCTTTGAGTACCTTGGATTCAAAAATTTTTAAAATATAATCATTAATTTCCGGCATACTGTATCTCCGAATTAAAATATAAGTTCCGCTTTTTCGCCTGCCTTGAGTTGCATTTTATAAACAGCATTCTCAACAGAAAAATCCTTTTCGGATTTAAGCGAAGCGGTATATTGATTGAGCTTTAATCGCATAATACTGTCTTTCCCGGCGGTGACAACGGCTTTCACAAGCTTGTGGTTCTTCCATTCAAGGTCGAATGTGAAATTGCCTCTTGCTTTGACACCGCGTATAGAGCCATCTGCCCATTCATCGGGTAAAGCAGGCAGCAGCTCGATAATTCTGTTGTCAGGCGTGCCGAGATGGCTTTGAATAAGCATTTCGGTAATACCTGCCACACCACCGAAGTTACCGTCAATCTGGAAGGGCGGATGAATGTCAAAAAGATTGTCGGCGGTACATTTCTTAAGAAGGTACTTAAGGTGGTTGAGTGAATTTTCACCGTCTTTAAGACGGGTATAGAAGCAAATTGTCCAGGCTCTTGACCAACCCGTTGAACCGCCGCCGTTTTCAATTCTTCTTGCAATTGTTCTTTTTGCCGCTTCATATATTTCAGGAGCTCTTTCGTTAATCTGGTCAGCAGGAAAAAGACCGAATAGGTGAGATATATGGCGGTGGCCCGGCTCAGTTTCCTCGTAATCTTTAATCCATTCGCGGATTGTGCCGTAGCGTTCGCTGATTTCCAAAGGCGGAAGTTTATCCAGAACAGCAAAAAGAGTGTCGGAAAAATCTTCGTCGATGCCAAGGATTTTGCAAGCGTGAGCCGTACGTGTGAAAAGGGCATAAATAATCTGATAATCTATTGTAGCACCTTCTGTAAACATGCTTTCCTGTTTTTCGCCGTTGGCATCTATGTAATAAAACTCATTTTCAGGGGAGTTTGAAGGTGAAGTAATAAGCTCTCCCTTTTCATTCTCCGTCAGATAGTCCTGAACAAATTCACAGGACCCCTTTAAGATAGGGTAAATTTCTTTAAGATAGTCCTTGCTGTTTGTGAATTCATAATGTTCCCAGAGATTAAGGCAAAGCCAGGGACCTGCCATGGGGAAGAAACCACAGTCCACACTGTCGTGTACGCCTGTTCTGCCGAAGGCGTCGGTGGTGTGGTTAATGACCCAACCCCTTGCACCGAACAGCTCTTTTGCGGTATCGGAGCCAAAAGCGCTGATCATTTTCATAAAGTGAATAAAGGGTGCTGTAGTCTGTGAAAGATTGGCGTTTTCTGCAGGCCAGTAATTCATCTGAAGGTTAATGTTTGTATGGAAGTCACTTCCCCAAGGAGGATTGAAATCGTGACACCATATACCCTGCAGGTTGGCAGGCAGACGGGCATTTTTACCCGAGCTTTCTATAAGCAGGTATCTTCCGAAGTTATAGTAAAGGGCGAACAAATCAGGGTCGTATTCATCCCAACGAAGCTCATTTAATCTTTTGTTTGTGGGGAGTTTGCTGAAATCACTTTCCGGGAGAGTGAGCTCAACATTACCAAACCATTTTTCGTGAGAAGAAACATGCTTTTCTTTAATGCCATTATAATCTGCGTTGCAGAGCTTTTCAATTGTATCATTTAACGCGGATTTATAATCAATAGCTTCATCAATGTCAAATTTTTCAACATTGTAGTTTGTTTCAAAAGCAGAATAAACAATAAGATACGTGGCATCCGTAACGGTTATTGTGCTGTGGTCTGTGACGAGTTCGCCGTCGGTTTTGATGCGGAGCTTCGCACCAAAGCACATACCTTCACCGCCTTCGCCGTAGTAAGGGTGTGTGCAGTAGGTGATTCTGCCGTTCATAATAATTGTGTCAGAGTTGGTGCAAGAGCTGTAGGCATCCTGCTTTCTTCTGATACTCACTTTACAGGAAAATGGTTTTTTGTCAGTTTCAACCTTGTAAACAAAGCCGTCAAAATCTTCACTGACAAAACATTCGCTTTCGTAGTTGACATTGCTCTTTGTCCAGGAAACCCTTGCTATAGCCTGACTCAAATCCAATTCCTTGTGATAGTTTGTGTATGGAGATTTATCAAGGTATTCAACAAAAATTTCACCGAAGCTTTCGTAAGAACGAACAACCGGCGGGTCAGATAAAAAAGTTTCCCGTGCTTTCTGTGCGGCTTCCTTTAGCTTTTCTTCGTGTAATAAACGGCGGATTTCTGCAAGTGCTTCAGGAGAAGCGTGATAAGTTTCTTCTATGCGTCTTCCGCTCCATAAGGATTCTTCGTTTATTTCAATTTGCTCACAATCGGGATTGCCGTAAAGCATAGCTCCGATTCTGCCGTTACCTAAAGGTAATGCCCACATCCAATCATCTTTAAATTCGTTATACCATAATTTATTTGACATAATTATCACCCGTGTTCATCAATGTCTGAAACATACAGGAAGTTGTATGTTGATTGTGTAAAATTATACCATACGCTATAGTTTTCGTCAACGAGAGAAAACGTTTCTTTTTCCTTTTATATAAGGGTTTTGCACAATGAATATGTAAGCTTGTGTTTTACGAAATTTCTTTCTCTTTCAAGTAGTCAATAAACGTCTTAAGGTTCTTTGACATCCATTTGTTTTGTTATTTATTTGTGTCTATTAATAAAGATACCATTTTTTTGAAAGCTTTTGCCACTCTGCTACCTTTTGTGCCTGATGTTCTATGAACGAATCGGGCGAGAAATCGGGTTTTAATATTTCATCTGTACCAAGGAGATTTGTTATGAATGATTTCATTTCAAATTCCTTATGTGTTTTTCTTATGGCATCCAATAAACGTATTCCCACTTCAAACGGCGCGAAAGAGTTGCGGTCTGTAATATGAAGCTGTATGCCGTGACAGAAAGTATTCTTGTAATCTGAAAATGTAGGTGTGAAAGAACACTCCCGAAGAATAACTCCCTTTTGGGGTTCAAGCATTTTAAGAATTTTTTCACGATTGAGCCAAGGTGCGCCTATTAATTCAAAAGGCTTTGTTGTACCTCTGCCTTCGGAAAGATTGGTGCCTTCAAAAATGCAGGTACCGATATAAGCAAATACCGTGTCTGTCGTGGGAATATTAGGCGAAGGTTGTATAAAAACAAGCTTGGTATCGTCATAATACATTTCCCTGTGCCAGCCCTCCATCGGTATTACTGAAAGGTTGCAATCTATATTTTCAGTTTCGTTCATCATCAGGGCAAATTCGCCCATTGTAAGCGCAGAACGGGTTGGTGTGGGGAATCGTCCCACAAAAGAAGAAAAACGTCTGTTAAGAATTGTTCCTTCTGCTTTTATTCCGCCCAAAGGATTCGGACGGTCAAGAACAACAAAATTCACACCGTGACTTGCGCATAATTTCATTGTATCCGTCATTGTGTATTGGTAGGTGTAAAATCTTGCACCCACATCCTGGATGTCGAAAATTACGGTGTTGAGAGAAGTCAGAGTCTTCTCGGCTTCTGATGTATTATCACCATATAAGCTGTAAACAGGAAGAGATGTTCTGTCATCGATATAAGATGATACATCAATACCTGCCTGTTTATCTCCGCGCACACCGTGTTCAGGAGCAAAAAGTGCAGTAAGATTGCATCTTTCCTTTAGTAAATCTATCGTTGAAGTAAGGTTGCATAGTACACCTGTATGGTTAGTTATAAGACCGCATTTTCCTTTGAAATCAAATCCGTTGCGGGCAATTATATCCGTTCCGCAGAGAACCTTTTGTTTCATACGCCGCCATCACCCCGTAATTCTTTATATTCCGTAACAATCGTATCGTAAAACTTTCTTCGGATGTTAAAATATTCACTTCTGTTTTCCCGACCGTAATGAACGGCATTGGTCAGAAGTATTCCCCATAGCCCTGTTTCATAATCTGTATATAAACTTGTACCCGTGAAACCTGTATGTCCGTAGCTTCCCGTTGACATCAGTTTACCCATAGGTGAATTCTGCTCTCCTTTAAGTTGAAAGCCGAGTCCGCGCGATTCATTTTTTCCGGGAGTGTGGTTTTTAATTGCAAGGTCAAATATATCTTTTGAAAGGTAAATATCACCGTTTTTTGCGACTCCTTTTTCAGAGCACATTCCTGCAAAAGAAATCATATCATCAAGGGTCGAAAACACACCGGCATTACCTGCAACGCCGCCAAGAAAATACGCATTTTCATCGTGAACGTGTCCTGTTGCCCATTCGCCTGTGTGGGGATAACGTTCAGTTGCGGCTAAGGGGATTCCTTTGTTGCGCGTGGTAACGGTAGGATTATAACAGGTGTTACACATTCCCAACGGAGTGAAAACGTATTTTCGTGCAAGTTTATCAAGGGGTTCGCAAGCCACCGTTTCAAGAAGCCTTTGAAGCACAATATAACCCATGCAAGAATAACAGACATCTTCTCCTGTTCTGTAACACCCGTCTGCATTGAGTATAGCGCGAAGAGCATCGTCTTCACTATGTAATGTTCTGAACAACGGAAGCCAGGAAGGCATTCCCGATGTGTGGGTGAGAAGATGGCGGATTTCACAATCACCAAAGCTTCCCGTGTTATCAAACAAATAACCTATATTGTCATTTAATTTTAATTTGCCGCTTTCAATGAATTTCAAAGCAACCATAGTTGTTGCCACAAGCTTTGACAAAGATGCCAGATCAAAAAGAGTATCTTCCGTAATATCAAGCGTATACGGTTCAATCTGACGGAAACCTATAAATTTTTTGAGAAAAACTTTATGTCCTGCACCTACAGCAACCGCGGCACAGGGAAAAGCAGTTCCGATGCCGTTCTGAATAAGCTGCATACTTTTTTCAAACATACCTTTGCTCCTTTTGCCGTTTTTCTCATTTTACAACAAACGTATTATTCAGGTCAACACGGTGGCATTGTTTTTAAAGTAAAAACTTGTTTGGTGTTTACATAGACTATCATTCGTATGAGCAAGTTTTTTTCGTTGACATAAAATCAGTAAGTTCATATAATTATTAATATGGAAATTTTATTTTCGGGGTGGTTTTATATGAATATGAAAAGAGTGTTGGCGGTTATAATCATTCTGTTGATTGTAATTTCTTTAACGGCATGTAAAACGAAGAATAATGATTCAGACATGAAAGAGAATACAACGGTTTTAAGTGACAGCGTAAACGCGAGTGTTGAGATAACTGCTTCAAATATTGAAAATACAGCGGTCAACACAACATTTTATGAAAATTATACTCAGGAGATTTCTGTACCAACGTCATCTGAGCCTGTAAACAATACAACACAAGCCGTATTGACGACTAACGAAAATTACGATGACCCCGGCAGTTGGTCAATACAAAGAATTGTTGAAGAATATAAAAATGCGGCAAGAAAAGCTGATTCAAGTGCAAAATCAACTCAGAAAATCACACTTAAAGATATAAATGTAAATAACGGTGAGCATGATAAAGCAATCTCTTTCGTCAAGCCTGTAATTGCAAGGTTCATTGAGAGTAATTCCACCGAAAGTGACGGTATTACGGGCGGATTTGAAAATCTTGCTGCGCAGGATGTGTATGCTGCAAAAGCATATAAAAGCGGTAACGATACGGTAATAGAAATGGTTATGAAGGAACAAACTGCAGGTGCTGATGAAGATGCTCTCAGCGGAAGTGTTGGTCACGCTATTACCACAGTGGGTGATATCGGCGAAGTTGTTAAGGATTTAGACGATATGGGTCTTCCGCTTGAGCTTTCTGAAGATGATACTGAAATATACTATACAAACCCTGTTGTGAATGTTGTTATTAACGGTAATGGCGAAATTGTCAGCGGAACGTGGAGTTACACAGTTGAAATCGCTATGAGAAATTTCAAGGCTTTCGGTCAAAATGTTGAAAAAGCATCTATCACTATGGAAAATATAATTACTGTATAAAACAAAACGAGACTGTAAAAAACGAAAGTTTTTACAGTCTCTTTTGATTCAGCAGATGTACTCTGTGAAATGTGTTGCACGGTGTGGGAAGGCTTTGAAGAAATCGTCTGCATTGCTTTTTAGTTTAACGCCATTAATGAAAACGGCGGTTTGGGATGTGTGACCTTCACCTGCAAGGAGTAATCTTGCTGCGGCAGGCGGTGTGAGAGATATATCATAATCGCCGGTATCTCTTTTTGTAACAGTTGCTTTGCCGTTTTTATATTCAACGTCAAAAATGCCTTGGTTTTGTTCTAAGGTATCAAGGCTTAATATGCTGAATTTTCCGTGTTCTTCCGGGTAGATATTATTTTCAAGCAGTTTTTCAAGATTATAAATTCTCGCTGCAATGCCGCCTGAAAATTCATAACGGGTGTTATCAGTTCTGTCGGCAAAACAAGAAAACGGTGAACCCGGATACTGTTTTTTTACAACCAGAGTTTTTACGATGCCATCATAGTTTCGTAAAAAACCGATGATTCCCGAAAGAGCATCAGGAGTTAACGCGAATAATTCTTCTGCAACAAGCTCGTCAGGACGATTTACCTTGAATCGAACGTAGCCGTCTATTTCATCAGACCTGTTGCGATGAATATATGTGTAATCTGTGTTTTCGAGTGGTTTATCGCAAAAATGCTGTTTGTCTTCCCTTATAATCATAAGGTTTTCTCTGAGCACACACTTGTTATAAAACTCGCACAACTCATAAAACTGTTCACCTGTATAAAGCTCAACGTCGTTGTTGCGCTCGACCGAAGAAAGATTATTGAAGGGGACTCTTATCGCGAATGAGCGTCCGAGGTTTGCAAAACCGAATTTTTCGTAATAGGAAATAGAGAACGGCGAGAGAAATCCAACAGTTATATTGTTTTTTGAGGCAAATTTTCCGATCTCGTCAAAGATAGCGCTGACACCACCCATTCTGCGATATTCAGGCTGACTGCAAATGCCGTCGAGAACGAGCGCGTTTATAATATTACCGCAATAGTTACATTGGTAATTGTATATTTCAGCACCGGCAATAAGCTTCTCGTTATAAAATACCCCAAGAACCGGCATATCAACCTTGTTGTCTACATCTTTATCGAATTTCCATATAAAGGATGCGGCAGAAATTTTGAGAAAATCCGATGCTTCTTCCGGTTTTATAAATCTTACTTCCATAACTGTTCTCCTAAATGTTGGTTATGGTTTAATTATACCATCACTTTACGGAAATTCAATATGTGAATTTGCGAACGCCCGTGTGTAGGCTTCGCCGAACGGCAGGTCCGAATTGCGGCTTTTATATAAAAAATATTTATGCTAACATTCAAAAACATTAATGTTGTTAATGCTTGACATCTACAAATGGTAGTAGTAGAATGTAGGAAAATTGAATATGTTTTTAAAGGCTATGACGAAGAGCGTCGAGGTTAAAGCATCACAGAGAGCCGAGATTAGCTGAAAATCGGTATGATAATATCTCAAGACTACTCCCTTCCGAGCCGGGTGTTTGAAAAGCCAGTTGGAAAATAGGATGCCCCGTGTATGCTACGTCAGTGCATAGAGGTTGTTGGACTTCGAAACCAAAGGCGTTGATGAAGACGGAAACTGTAACGAATTTTTCAGAGAGCCGGGGATGGTGCGATCCCGGTAAAGGACTATAGATTTCCCATCCCTTCTGAGCCGGAAGCCCCAAAGGTATAAACACCCAGTAGGCGTTTCCCGTGTATGCTACGTCAGTGCATAGGAGTTGATAGACTTCGAAGAGGTGGCGAATTGTAATATATTCGCAATTTGAGTGGTACCGCGAGTGATAGTTTTCACCCGTCTCAAAGCAATTAAATGCTTTGAGGCGGGTTTTTGTTTTGCCTTAAAGCATAAAATCAAATGTATGAAAGGCGGAATGAAAATGTTATCTCTCGACAAAGTATTTGATGCACAGACGGTGCTCAAAAGTATTATTCGTGAAACGAACCTTGTTCGTGCTTACGGAATTGCTCCTGATTGCGAACTATACCTGAAACCTGAAAACTTGCAAATTACAGGCTCTTTCAAGGTGAGAGGTTCGGCGTATAAAATTGCAATGCTGTCACCCGAAGAAAAAGAGAAGGGTGTGATTGCCTGTTCGGCAGGAAATCATGCTCAGGGTGTAGCCCTTGCGGCAACGAAGAACGGAATAAAATCTTTAATTTGTCTGCCGGACAGTGCACCTATTTCAAAGGTGGAAGCAACAAAAGGCTTTGGCGCGGATGTTTGTCTTGTTGAAGGATGCTATGACGATGCCTATAGGAAGGCATTGGAGCTCAAAGATTGTGAAGGATATACTTTTGTGCATCCCTTTGATGATGAAAATGTTATTGCAGGTCAAGGCACGATTGCTCTTGAAATATTAAATGACCTTGATAATATCGATGCAATTGTAGTTCCCATTGGTGGTGGCGGTCTTATTTCAGGTATTGCATATACAGTTAAAAAGATAAGACCTTCCGTTAAGGTTTACGGAGTTCAGGTTGCAGGTGCACCGAGTATGTATAACTCCGTTAAGGACGGTAAAATCGAATGCCTTTCAGGAGTGCAGACAATTGCAGACGGCATTGCTGTTAAGCAACCGGGTGACAACACCTTTGAGCTTGTAAAAAAATATGTTGATGATATCGCTCTTGTAACTGATGACGAAGTGGCTTCTGCAATACTTGCCCTTATTGAAAAGCAGAAAATGATTGCAGAAGGTGCAGGTGCAACTGCAGTTGCTGCGGTAATGTTTGATAAATTCAATCTCAAAGGTGAACGAGTGGTTGCAGTTGTATCAGGCGGTAATATTGATGTTACAAGTCTTTCAAGAGTTATTGACCGCGGACTTCTCAATTCCGGCAGGTCATCAAGTCTTTTAATTGAGCTTATAGATAAACCGGGTCAGCTTAAAGATATTTCGCGGATTATTGCCGATTGCGGCGGTAACGTTACAGGTGTTCATTACGAAAAAGGTAACACCGAAAGTGTTAACGGATGTTTCTTGAGAATTGAAATGGAAACAAGAGATTATGAACACGTTAATTTAATAACTCAATCCCTTCGGAATGAAGGATTTAATGTAATTTGAAAGGAGTAAAACTACCATGAAAAAAGTTGAAACAAAAATGGCTCCGGCAGCAATCGGACCTTACTCACAAGCAATTGAGCTGGGTAATCTCGTTTTTACCTCCGGACAAATTCCGCTAAACCCCGAGACAGGTGTTTTAGAAGGTGCAGAAATTAAAGAACAAACCCACAGAGTCTGCAAAAATCTTAAAGCTGTGCTTGAAGCCTCGGGAACATCTCTCGAAAAGGCAGTTAAAACCACTTGTTTTTTGAGTAATATGGAAGATTTCGCAGAGTTCAACGAAGTTTATGCCGAATATTTCACCGAAAACCCTGCACGAAGCTGTGTGGCAGTTAAAGAGCTTCCCAAGGGTGCTTTGGTCGAAGTGGAGGTAATTGCAGAAAAGGAGTGAAGAGCTATGATGGATTCAAGTAAATACCGAGTGGGATATTTCCCTGTGGATGAAAAATACAACAAATGGGTGAAGAAAGACCATATTGAAAAACCGCCTGTATGGTGCAGTGTTGATATGCGTGACGGAAACCAAAGTCTTGTTATTCCGATGAGTCTTGAAGAAAAGCTTGAATATTATAAAGTTCTTCTTGATGTGGGCTTTAAGGAGATTGAAGTCGGATTTCCTGCCGCAAGTGAAACAGAATATGAGTTTTTGAGAACTCTTATTGATAACAAAATGATTCCCGATGATGTTACGGTTCAGGTGCTTACCCAATGCCGTGAGCACATTATCAGAAAAACCTTTGATGCCTGCAAGGGTGCACCAAGTGCCATTATTCATTTTTATAATTCCGTAAGTGTTGCACAGCGTGAGCAGGTTTTCAAAAAATCGAAAGAGGAAATCAAGCAAATTGCAGTTGACGGTGCAAAGCTTGTAAAGAAATTAGCAAGTGAATACGACGGTAATTTCCGATTTGAATATTCACCCGAATCCTTTACGGGAACAGAGCCTGAATACGCATTGGAGGTTTGCAATGCCGTTCTGGATGTTTTAGAGCCGAGTGAAACCAACAATGTAATTATCAATCTTCCCGTAACGGTAGAAATGAGTCTTCCCCATGTTTACGCTTCACAGGTTGAATATATGAGCGAAAGCCTTAAATACCGTGAGTATGTGACTCTTTCCCTTCATCCCCATAATGACAGGGGCACAGGTGTTGCAGATACAGAGCTTGCACTTCTTGCAGGTGCGGACCGTGTTGAAGGCACACTTTTCGGTAACGGCGAAAGAACGGGTAATGTGGATATTATCACACTTGCAATGAATATGTATTCCCACGGTGTTGATCCAAAGCTTGATTTTTCAAATATGACAGAGCTTGTAGAGGTGTATGAGCGCTGCACAAGAATGCACGTTTATGATAGAGCTCCCTATGCAGGGGCACTTGTGTTTGCCGCATTTTCAGGCTCCCATCAGGATGCTATTGCAAAGGGTATGAAATACAGAAATAAAAATAAGCTCCACCAATGGAATGTGCCGTATATTCCCATTGACCCGAAGGATATCGGACGTACATACGATGCTGATGTTATCAGGGTTAACTCTCAGTCGGGTAAGGGCGGTATAGGTTATCTTCTTGAACAGACCTTTGGTTATAACCTGCCGCCGAAAATGCGTGAGCATTTCAGTTATCTTTGTAAAGATATTTCAGACCACGAGCATAAGGAGCTTAAAGCCGATGAGGTGCTTGAAATCTTTACGGAGAGATATCTGAACACACCGTCTGCTATCAGTGTCACAGATTTTGAATTCTCCCGTGAAAATGATGTGGTGAAAATTATAATCACATTTATGAAAGACGATGAAGAAACCGAAATGGAAGCAGAGGGCAACGGCTCTCTCAATGCAATAAACAATGCACTCAAAGCTTATACAGGCGAAGAATATACCTTGCAGGTGTTCACTCAACACAGTATGCAGGGTCAGGGCTCACAGAGCGTTGCCGCTTCTTATATCGGACTTGAAAAAGAAAACGGTGATATGTTCTGGGGTGCAGGTACAGATACTGATGTTATTAAAGCAAGTACAAATGCACTTCTCAGTGCTTTCCACAATATGACAAAAGGAGATGACTGATAATGGGTATGACAATGACACAAAAAATCCTTGCTTCTCACGCAGGACTCGAAAGCGTAGTTGCGGGTCAGCTTATAAATGCAAGGCTTGACATTGTTCTCGGTAACGATATTACAACTCCCGTTGCTGTTAATGAGTTTAAAAAAGCAGGATTCCAAAAAGTATTTGATAAAGACAGAGTGGCTATTGTTCTTGACCACTTCGTTCCCAATAAAGATATTAAGGCTGCCGAACAAAGTAAAACCTGCCGTGAATTTGCTTGTTCCCATTGTGTAAGCCATTTTTACGATGTCGGCAAAATGGGTATCGAACACGCACTTCTTCCCGAACAGGGTGTTGTTACGGCAGGTGACTGCATCATAGGTGCAGACAGTCACACTTGTACGTACGGTGCTTTAGGCGCTTTCTCAACAGGTGTCGGTTCAACGGATATGGCAGCAGGAATGGCAACAGGTATGGCTTGGTTTAAGGTTCCTTCTGCAATTAAAATTAACCTTACGGGAAGGCTACCCAAAAACTGTAGCGGTAAGGACGTTATTCTCACAATTATCGGTATGATTGGCGTTGACGGAGCTCTTTACAAGAGTATGGAATTTACAGGTGACGGTGCCCACGCTCTTTCTATGGATGACCGCCTTTGCGTTTGCAATATGGCAATTGAAGCAGGTGCTAAAAACGGTATTTTTCCTGTTGATGATGTGACAATGGAATACCTTGACGGGAGAAGCGAAAGAAAACCGGTTGTTTTTGAAGCGGATACGGATGCGGAATATGAAAAGGTTATTGAAGTTGACCTTTCGAAAATTGTTCCTACGGTTGCTTGTCCGCATCTTCCCGAAAATACACATCCTGCAAGTGAGCTTCACCATATTAAGGTTGACCAGGTTGTTATCGGCTCGTGCACTAACGGCAGAATGGAAGATATGGAGGCTGCGTACAACATTTTAAAAGGCAAAAAGGTTGCGGAAGGTATTCGTTGCATTATTATTCCGGGTACAATGCAGATTTTAAGAGAGTGCGTTGAAAAAGGCTATTACACCGCCTTTATTGATGCAGGTGCAGTTGTTTCAACACCAACCTGCGGACCTTGTCTTGGTGGCTATATGGGTATTCTTGCAGCAGGCGAAAAATGTATTGCTACTACTAATCGTAACTTTGTAGGCAGAATGGGTCATGTTGAGAGCGAGGTTTATCTGGCATCACCTCACACCGCCGCCGCAAGTGCTTTAACAGGTTATATTACAGAATACAAGGAGGATTAAGTATGAATACACAAGGTAAAGCTTTTAAATACCCCGACAATGTTGATACGGATGTTATTATTCCTGCCCGTTATCTTAATACTCCGGATGCAAAGGAATTAGCCTTGCATTGTATGGAAGATATTGATACTGAATTTGTAAGAAAGGTGGATAAGGGCGACGTTATGGTTGCAGGCTGGAACTTCGGTTGCGGTTCATCCCGTGAGCATGCACCGCTTGTTATAAAAACCTGCGGTACAGGTTGCGTTATTGCAAAAAGCTTTGCACGAATTTTCTATCGAAATGCCATAAACATAGGTCTTCCCATTCTCGAATGTGAAGAAGCGGCAGAAGAAATTAACGCGGGAGATAAAGTGGAAGTGGATTTTGATACAGGCGTTATTACAAATATCACTACAGGTAAAGAATATAAGGCACAGCCCTTCCCCGAATTTATACAGAATATTATTAAATGCGGAGGTTTACTTAAATCTCTGAAAGAAGGCGAACAGAATGGTTAAAAATATTGCAGTTATCCGCGGTGACGGCATCGGTCCTGAAATAGTGGAACAAGCACTCAAGGTTCTTAATAAGGTTGCAGAGCTTTACGGACACACATTTAACTACACCGATGTTGATATGGGCGGATGCGCTATTGATAAATACGGTGACCCGTTACCCGAAAATGAGCTGAAAAAATGTGTTGAGTCCGACAGCGTTCTTTTAGGTGCGGTCGGCGGAGATAAATGGAATGATGTTCCGGGCAATATGCGTCCTGAAAAAGGTCTTTTAAGACTTCGTGCAGGAATGGGCGTTTATTCAAATAATCGTCCTGCAAAGATATGGAAACAGCTTGCGGATGCTTCCCCACTTAAGAAATCAATTGTTGATAAGGGTATTGATTTCATTATCGTTCGAGAACTAATTGGCGGTATTTATTTCGGTGAACATAAAACTGAAAACGTTGACGGTAAATCAACTGCAATTGACATTCTTGCATATAACGAAGAAGAAATTGAGCGTATCGGTAGGATTGGTTTTGAAACTGCAAGAAAAAGAAACAAAAAGCTTTGTTCGGTTGAAAAGAGCAATGTTCTTGACAGCAGCAGACTTTGGAAAAAGGTTATGCACAAATTAGCAGATGAATACCCCGATGTTGAGCTTTCCGATATGCTGGTTGATAACTGTGCAATGCAGATTGTAAAGAATCCTGCACAGTTTGACGTGGTTGTAACAGAGAATATGTTTGGCGATATTCTTTCCGATGAAGCATCTATGATAACGGGCTCAATCGGTATGATTCCATCTTCGAGCCTCGGTGCTACCACCTGCGGTCTTTATGAACCAATACACGGCTCTGCTCCCGATATTGCAGGAAAAGACCTTGCAAACCCCATCGGAACAATTCTTTCAGCGGCTATGATGTTAAGATACAGCTTTGATATGGCTGGGGAGGCAGATGCAATTGAAAACGCAGTTTCAGCCTACCTTGATAAAGGTTACCGTACCGCTGATATTATGAGCGAGGGTATGATACAGGTGGGCTGTGAAAAATGCGGGAATCTCATTATAGAAAACTTAAGAAAGGTGTGATTATATGCTCCTTTCCGGCGCAGATATACTTGTAAAAACTCTGATAGAGCAAGGCTGTGATACCGTTTTCGGTTATCCGGGCGGACAAATTCTTAATGTTTATGACAGCCTTTATACTCATCAGAATGAGATTAATCATATTTTAACCGCACACGAGCAAGGAGCTGCTCACGCAGCAGACGGTTATGCACGAACTACGGGCAAGGTTGGTGTTGTGATTTCTACCTCAGGCCCCGGTGCTACAAATCTTGTTACGGGAATTGCAACGGCATATCTTGATTCAATTCCTATGGTAGCTATTTGCGGTAACGTGCCAACAACACAAATCGGTTCTGACAGCTTTCAGGAAATTGATATTACAGGCGTTACACTTCCAATAACTAAACACAATTATTTTGTTGGTAATGTGGAAGAGCTGGCGGATACAATTCGTGAAGCATTTGTTCTGGCGAAATCATGAAGACCCGGTCCTGTGCTCATTGATGTTCCCAAGGATGTGCAGATTGCAAAATGCGAATATGAGCCAAAATCACCGGTAGGAAAAGAAAAAGCTGAACCGGCAAAGCAGCTTCGGATTGATGAAGCGGCAGAAATAATAAATTCCGCTGACAGACCATTTATATATTTTGGTGGCGGTTTGATTACAGCCGATGCACAGGAAGAAATGCTTTCTCTTGCAGAAAGGATAGATGCACCGATAGGGTGCTCTCTTATGGGGCTTTCGGCTATCCCCACAGACCATCCGAGATTTCTCGGTATGCAGGGTATGCACGGCCACTTTGCATCCTCGATGTCAATGCACAATGCCGATGTGATTATTTCTCTTGGCGTTCGATTTAATGACAGAGTTACGGGAAATCGTCAGAAATTTGCCACAGGTGCAAAAATAATTCATATTGATGTTGACGGTTCTGAACTTTCTAAAACCGTTAATGCCGTCTGCGGATTAAGAGGTGACGTGAAGCTTACACTTCAAAAGCTGTTGCCGATGTTAAAAAGCAGTAATAAACCTGAATGGATGGAAAAAGTTTCTGTATTCCGAAAGGATGAAGAAAAATATCTCGATAACCGAGATGGTTTAACACCTCGGAAAGCAATCATCACATTAAATAAATATTTAGGCGAAAATACTGCTGTTGCTACTGATGTGGGTCAACATCAGATGTGGTCAGCGCAGAATTTGTCCTTTAAAACACCAAGACGTTTTGTTTCAAGCGGTGGTTTGGGCACAATGGGCTTCGGCATGGGTGCCGCAATAGGTGCGGCATTCGGAACAAAGGAAAGAAGCGTTCTTGTTACAGGTGATGGCAGTTTCGGTATGTGCCTTCAGGAGCTTGCAACCGCAGTCACCTACAATATTCCACTCGTTATTCTTATTATGAATAATGGGGTGTTAGGTATGGTAAGACAATGGCAGACCTTGTTTTATAACAAGCATTATTCCAACACTGTTTTAGGTCGTAAAACTGATTTTACTGCTCTTGCACGTTCCTTCGGGGCAGAGGGTGAAAAAGTATCGACCGTGGAGGAGTTGGAGAAAGCTTTTGAAAAAGCTTTTAATTATGAAGGTACTTTTGTTATTGACTGCACCATAGATAAAGACGAATTTGTTCTTCCCATGCTACCGCCCGGTGGCAGTATGGACGACATCATTGTTAAATTGGAGGGTGAAATATGAACAGATATACTGTAGCGGTACTTGTTAATAATCAGTTTGGTGTATTGAACCGTGTAACAAGTATGTTCAGACGCCGACAGTTTAATATAAGCGCCCTTTCAGTAAGCGAAACCGAATCAAGCGAATATTCGAGGATCACAGTAACCTTTGACGGCGAAGAAATTGCGAAACAACAGCTTGTAAATCAACTTTATAAATTACCTGATGTGTGCTCAATAAAAGAGTTTACTGAAGATAATTCCGTAAACTGCGAGTTGTTACTTATAAAAATGAAGAATGAAGCCCAAACCCGCGAAGATATCAGAGCGGCGGCTTCAGGCTTCGGTGCAGAGGTAATTGACTATTCCAAGGATTCGATGGTTTTTCGTTTGGCAAGTGAGTCACGAAAGATAGATGATTTCATAAATCTTATGTTTAACTACACAATACTTGAAATATGCCGAACGGGCAGTATATCTCTTGAAAAGGGAAGTACAACCATTCGTCAAACAATAAATTTATAAAATAAAAGAGGTAATTATTATGGCAAGAATTTTTTATCAGCAGGATTGCGATCTTCAGAAATTAGCAGGAAAAACTGTTGCAATTATCGGTTACGGTTCTCAGGGACACGCTCACGCGCTTAACCTTAAGGACAGCGGTGTTGATGTTATCGTAGGTCTTTACGAAGGCTCAAAAAGCTGGGCTAAGGCAGAAGCTCAGGGTCTTAAGGTTATGACTGCTGCCGAGGCTTCAAAAAATGCAGACATCATTATGATTCTTATAAATGACGAGAAACAAGCTGCTCTTTATAAAGAAAGCATTGAACCTAATCTCACAGAAGGTAAAACCCTTGCTTTCGCACATGGCTTCAATATTCATTTCGGTTGCATTAAGCCTCCCAAGAATGTAAATGTTATTATGATTGCTCCTAAAGGACCGGGTCACACAGTCCGTTCAGAATATCAGGCAGGCAAAGGTGTTCCTTGCCTTATTGCAGTTGAGCAGGATGCAACAGGCGATGCCTGGGATTTAGGCCTTGCTTATGCTCTCGGTATCGGAGGTGCTCGAGCAGGTGTTCTTGAAACAAATTTCCGTACTGAAACAGAGACAGACCTTTTCGGTGAACAGGCAGTTCTTTGCGGTGGTGTTTGTGCACTTATGCAGGCAGGTTATGAAACTCTTGTTGAGGCAGGCTATGACCCGAGAAACGCTTATTTTGAATGCATCCACGAAATGAAGCTCATTGTTGACCTTATTTATCAGAGTGGCTTTGCAGGTATGAGATATTCTATTTCCAATACTGCCGAATACGGTGACTATATTACCGGTCCTAAGATTATTACAGAAGACACTAAGAAAGCTATGAAACAGATTCTTAAAAATATTCAGGACGGTTCTTTTGCAAAGGACTTCCTTCTTGATATGTCTTCTGCAGGCTCACAGGTTCACTTCAATGCTATGAGAAAGCTTGCATCCGAGCATCCAAGTGAGGTTGTAGGTGCGGATATTCGTAAGCTCTACAGCTGGAGTGACGAAGATAAGCTTATCAATAACTAAAGGTGATTTTATGGTAAAAGAAAATATAGTAACAGGCGTGCAGAATGCTCCTCACCGCAGTCTTTTTCACGCTTTAGGTCTCACAGAAGAGGAGCAGTCAAGACCACTTATCGGTATTGTAAGCTCATATAACGAGATTGTTCCCGGTCATATGAACATTGATAAAATAGTTGATGCAGTAAAATTAGGCGTTGCAATGGCAGGTGGTACGCCTATTGTATTTCCTGCAATTGCCGTTTGTGACGGAATCGCTATGGGTCACAAGGGAATGAAATATTCCCTTGTAACTCGTGACCTTATTGCCGATTCAACTGAAGCTATGGCTCTTGCCCACGGCTTTGACGGTCTTGTTATGGTACCTAACTGCGATAAAAATGTTCCCGGACTTTTAATGGCGGCGGCAAGAGTAAATGTTCCTACTGTTTTTGTCAGTGGCGGTCCTATGCTTGCAGGCAAAGTTGAAGGCAAAAAAACAAGCCTTTCAAGTATGTTTGAAGCTGTTGGCGCTTATAATGCAGGCAAGCTAAGCGACGAGAAGCTTCTTGAATATGAATGTAAAACCTGTCCTACGTGTGGTTCTTGTTCGGGAATGTACACAGCAAACTCAATGAACTGCCTGACCGAAGCACTTGGTATGGGCCTTAAGGGTAACGGAACTGTTCCTGCAGTATATTCCGCCCGTATTGAACTTGCCAAGCACGCAGGTATGCAGGTAATGGAAATGTTAAAGAAAAATATCCGCCCCCGTGATATTATGACAAAAGAAGCACTTATGAATGCACTTACTGTTGATATGGCTCTGGGTTGTTCCACAAATTCAATGCTTCATTTACCGGCAATTGCTCACGAATGCGGTGTTGAACTGAATCTTGATACAGCAAATGAAATCAGCGCAAAAACACCTAACCTTTGTCACCTTGCTCCTGCAGGAAGAACATATATGGAGGATTTGGACGAAGCAGGCGGTGTTTATGCCGTTATGAATGAGCTTATGAAGAAAAATCTTATTAACACCGATTGCCTGACTGTTACAGGTAAAACCATTGGTGAAAATATTGCAGACTGTGTCAATCTCGATCCCGATGTTATACGACCTGTTGATAACCCTTATAGTGAAACAGGCGGTATTGCGGTGCTTAAAGGCAATCTTGCACCTGAAGGTAGTGTTGTCAAGCGTTCGGCAGTTCTTCCCGAGATGCTCCGTCACGAGGGTCCTGCAAAGGTGTTTGACTGTGAAGAAGATGCACAGAATGCCATTAATGCAGGGAAAATAGTTGCAGGTGATGTAGTTGTTATCCGCTACGAAGGTCCAAAAGGCGGTCCCGGTATGAGAGAAATGCTTAACCCAACATCTGCAATTATGGGTATGGGTCTCGGTAACAGTGTGGCTCTTATTACCGACGGCAGATTCAGCGGTGCAACAAGAGGTGCTTGCGTCGGTCATATTACACCTGAAGCTGCATCGGGCGGTATGATTGGTGTTGTTAAGGACGGCGATATCATCAGCATCAATATTCCCGAAAATACAATTGAGCTTAAGGTTGATGCTGTAGAGCTTGAAGAAAGAATGAAAAGCTTTGTGCCGAAAACCAAGGAGTTGTCAGGTTATCTTAAACGATATGCAGCTCTTGTTTCAGGTGGTGCAAGCGGAGCGATTTTAAAGTGATATGAAAAAATTAAGAACAAAATTATCAACTCTTTGCATTTTCAGGGATTTGCTGAAAGACGATGTAATAGATTCCTTGTGTGTTTATCTGAAAAAACCAAATGCATCGGCTTATGCAGAGTTTGTATCATCCCTTTATAAAGCAAATGGCGGCAATCTCGGTGAATATGTAAAGGAGATTTGCTCCAATAGCGACAATGTGTATGTGCGCAGTATAGGTGCAGGTAAAAATGTGCCGAACTTTATGTATAACACTATTGTTGCGGAGCTTGATACCTTGCAGGAGGTTGCAGAGCTTACTAAGGATGATCTTTGCGCAGATATTGATTGCGATGCATATCTTCCCGACTTCACAACCACAAGGTTAAGGCTTAAGGATATTTATTTGCACAGAGCAGAAAACATCAGTAAATACGGCTATGGTATTTATGCAAAAAACAAAATGTTTTATGCAGATGAATCAGGCAATATAACGCCTGTTCATAATCCGGATACTACAAGACTTTCACAGCTTGTGGACTATGAGCGGGAAAGGCAGATTATTATTGACAACACTAAGGCGTTGCTTTCAGGAAAGCCAGCAGCTAACATTCTTTTAACAGGTGATGCCGGCACCGGTAAATCATCCACCGTTAAAGCGGTAGCAAATGCCTTGTGGAATGACGGGCTTCGTATTGTTGAGGTGAGAAAGGACCAGCTTCGTGTTATACCGAAAATTCTTGATGAATTGTCAGAAAACCCGTTGAAATTCATTCTGTTTATAGATGACCTTTCTTTCCTTAAGGATGACGATAATTTCAATGCTCTTAAAGCAGTTCTTGAAGGCTCTGTAACAGCAAAGTCAAATAATGTCGTTATTTATGCTACAAGCAATCGTCGGCATATTATAAAGGAAACCTTCTCTGACCGTGACGGCGATGATATTCACAGAAATGACACAATGCAGGAGCTTGTTTCACTTTCAGAGCGTTTTGGTATTCACGTTACTTTTTCCAAGCCTGACAAGGAAACCTATCTTCATATTGTTCACCATCTGGCTGAAGAGAACAATATTGATATGCCAAATAAAGAATTAGATTTACTTGCAGAACGCTTTGCTTTAGAGCGTGGTGGAAGGTCCGCCCGTCTTGCACGGCAGTTTGTTGACAATCTTATTTCGAATCAATAAATAAAAATTTTTATTTACCTGTTGACAAGGTAGGTAAATGAGAATATAATATAGAAAACTAAATAATCAAACCGTTGAAGCGGAGATAACGGCAATGATGCCTTTACAGAGAGTTCGGGATGCTGAGAGCCGAATAAGAAACAAGTTGTCAAATGGACCGCTGAGGGCGCAGTCAAAAGCAAAGTGATTTGCCGAGTATTCTGCGACGCTGCAGGCAAGCGTACAAATGCCGGGGATATGTTGGTATCCTGCTAAGTGCATAGGGTCATTCCTATGAATCAAGGTGGCACCGCGGATAGTGTTTGTATTATTCGTCCTTGACAGAGAGTATATTTCT
>JAFTYU010000017.1 GCA_017461235.1 Clostridia bacterium
AACGCGCAAATCCGCAAATTAATCTTTATATAAATTCCTTAAAGAAATTTGATGGAGTTGCGTGAATTGCGAAGCGAAGCTGTACAAAAGTACTGCGAGATGAGCAAACGCGCAAATCCGCAAATTAATCTTTATATAAATTCTTTAAAGAAATTTGATGGAGTTGCGTGAATTGCGAAGCGAAGCTGTACAAAAGTACTGCGAGATGAGCAAACGCGCAAATCCGCAAATTTATTAAAGAATTTCGACTGTACCGTCTTCGTAGACTTTAATCTTATCCCCTGTTTTAACTGTGTTAAGGAACTCTTCACCAAGGCAGTCAACTGTGGGCATGGGAGTGTCTGTCCAGACAGAGCCGAGTATGCAACCTGCGGCTGCGAGTGAGTCGATATGCTCTGAGAAAAGCATACAAGCAGGGCTTTTTTCCATAACCTTTGCACAATAGAGAACCATACCGCCGGTTGTTGAACCGATTGTCTGAGGAAGGCAAAGAGCAGAACCACCCATGGGTTTTTCAAAAATATCCGCGTTGTTCTGGTCACCGCATTTTGCAGTTTTATCCTCGGGTTTATCAAACTGAAGTGCAGTCTGGAAAGATGCAAGTGTGTTGAAACCGCCATGTGAAACGAGAGCAGTTGCTTCTACTGTGCCCGGTACTACGGGACGACCTTTAAATGTTTTCATCTTATTTTGCCCCCTTTGTGATTATGTCAAGAATCTCTTCGCTTGTGTAGTAGCGAGATGTTGTGTATGTACGAAGTTTGTTGGAGTTTGTAATAACTCTACCCATTTTTGCTAAGGGGTTATTCATATACATAAGAGGACAAATATAACTGAGAGTTACACCTGTTTTAGCAAGTTTAGCTGCATACTCTGTTTTATTGAATTCTTCGCAAACTGCGGGAGCTGCTGTAAATACTGTGGGGATAGTAACTTTCTTTCTGCCGCTCTTTTTAAGACCTTCACAAACGTTGTCAGTCCATTCTTTAAGCTGCTGAAGTGAAAGATGAGGACAACCTACGAAGCAAAGCTGAGGAGCTTTGTCGGGCTTTTTCCACATAACGGGATAGGAGTTCTTAACTCTTTCAAGTTCTGCGTCGTCGATAACGTAAACCTGTGCACCCTCAGCAATAAGGCTTTCGCCCATTTCAACTGCTTCAGGAGTAAGACCGTCGATATGATAAAGACCAACTGCACCGTTAGAAGCAGTAGCTGCACCGAAGTCTTTAAGGTATGCTTTTGCATCGTCATCAAGTTCAGTACCAATCCAATCGGTAAGACCCTTAACGTAAGGAACATCTTCCATAACTTTCATACCGATTGCAGAACCGAGAACCTGAGCCTCAGGTTTCTTTTTACATTTAACTTCAACAATCCAAGTTGCTTTTCTACCCTCATCAGTAACAAGACCGAAGTAAGGAACGAAACCTGCGATTGAACCGAAGAGCTCGATAATACCGGAGTTACGGTTACAACGAGCACCGAGAACGGAGTTAGCATAAACAACCGCACTTGATTCTGCCCATGAAAGAATATCACCTTTCTTGGGAAGGTTACCAACCTCGTTCATATAGCAAGTACAAGTATAAGCCTCATCACTTACAAGACCTAATTTTCTGAGCTGTTCATCATAGCTATCCTGCTTAGTGTACATAAACTTGTTGAATACAAGGTTCTTTGCAAAGTTTGAAGGTACCTTGGGGTCAACAGGCTTGGGGTCAACAGAGAATTTCTGTTTTGAAGAAAGACCTGCATCAATAAGCTGCTGCATAAGGTCATAAACAGGTGTCATAACCTTAAGACCGAAGCTTGTAACAAGGTGACCCATTTCACTTGTAACGGGAATCATCTTTGTTGCGCCGAAAGCTTCACCGTACATAACGAGGGTCTTTACAACCTTAGCCATTGTTTCGCCCTGTTCGCCGTTAAGCATGGCGAGTTGTTCAGGGGTTAATTCCATTTTGTAGTCCATTAATTTCATCCTTTCTTGAATGCTGTTTCATACATATTTCATTCTAACACAATTCCCGTAAAAAGCAAACATTTTTTTGTTAAAAAGATAACATTATTACAAATTTATAAGTATATTCTTCAAAGTGCGCCGTCAGTTTGTGCGGATGAGTGTTTTTTTGAATGTTTTTTCATTACAACAAAATAAAAAATCAAGGAAAGAACCGTGGCAACAGTCCAGCCTATAGGCCAGGACCACCATATACCGCTGTATCCCCACAAGGGTGAAAAAACGAATGCAAGAACAACCCTTAAAACTAAATCCGTAAAGGTTGCAACCATAAACAGCTTCATTCTTCCCATTCCCCTGAGAACACCGTCGCCAACAAGTTTAACACCTATAAAGCAATAAAACGGTGCAACTGTTTTAAGAAACGCCGTTCCTGCGGTTATGGCATCAAGTGTACCGCTACTGTCCATAAAAGCTTTTATGAGCGGTTCATTTAATAACAGATACGCGGCTTCAAAAATGCATCCCGTTATTATAACCATAACAGAACCGTATTTCATACCGTCTTTAATTCTTGAAAATTTGCCCGCGCCGACATTCTGCGCAGTAAAGCCCGACACACCGTTACCGAACGTGCAAAGAGCATTTATTGTAAAGGTATTAAGTTTAATTGCGGCTGAATAGCCTGCTATTACGGATGAGCCGAAACCGTTAATTAATCTTTGAATAAACACGTTACCAACTGAAACAAAGCTTTGCTGGAGCACACTCGGTATTGACACTCCTGCAATTTTTTTCAGAATTTCTAATGAAAACAAGGGTGCTTTTCCGTCAGTTTCCAATTTTTTCAGATTAAATAAAAGTGTAACAAGAGCAAGCAAGCCTGCAACACCCTGTGCTATAAAGGTTGCCCATGCAACGCCTGCAACACCCATACCTAAGAATCGGACAAAGATGTAATCAAGCACAATATTGAAAACTGATGAAAAAATCAGAAAATACAATGGTGTCCCGGAATCCCCCAACGATGTGAACACGCTGTTAGCAATATTGTAAATAAACAGAAAAACAAAACCGCCGATGTAAATTTCAAGGTAAAGTGCAGACTCCTTGAAAATGTTTGTAGGTGTGTCTATTGCTTCCATAAGCATTGGTGAAATCAGTATTCCGACAATTGCAAGAACAGCGCTTAATACAAAACCTGAAATCAACGATGTTGATGCGGCGGTTTTTACCTTTTTAAACTCTCTTGCACCAAAAAATTGAGATATAACAACACTGCAGCCAATGTTACAGCCGATTGCAACAGCGTTGAAAATATTGGTTATGGGGTATGACGCACCCACTGCGGCAAGTGCATCTTCGCCTGCAAATTTACCTGCAATCATACTGTCGGCAATACTGTACATCTGTTGAAAAACAACGCTTATAAAAAGCGGCAAAGTAAATTTTAATAAAACCTTACTCGTACTACCCTTTGTTAAATCATTAGCCATATCAAACTTCTATCTTTCCAAAAATTTCAATATACATTATAGTAGTTTTTTTATAAATGTAAAGAACGGAGTTGAAGAAAAATGCAAAATTTTTTAAACGCCGCGGGCAGTGTGGTATGGGGTGTTCCCATGCTGATTTTTTTCCTTTTTACCGCATTGAGATTTACTGTTAAAGGCAAGTTTTTTCAATTTCGTGCAGATAAAATACTAAAAATCACGATAGGCTCTCTGTTCAAAAAAGCTCCTGACAATAAGGGAATATCGCAGTTTTCTGCATTTTGCTCTGTTTTAGGTGCCTGCATCGGAACGGGCAACATTGTCGGCGTTGCAACAGCACTCTGCTCAGGGGGCCCCGGAACGGTTTTCTGGATGATTATTTCCGCATTTTTCTCTATGATGACCGCTTATGCCGAAAACTTTCTGGGTTCAAAATATACAACAGAACGTTTAGGCGGTGCTTTTGCGTATATTGAAAACGGACTGAAAATGAAAAATCTCGGAAAGGTATATGCATTTTTCTGTCTTATGTCCGTGCTCGGTATGGGAAATATGACACAGAGTAACTCTATTGCAGATTCATTAAAAAGCAGTTTTAGTCTTTCTCCGGTTGTAACGGGGGTTATTTGCGCGGCTTTGTGCCTGTTGATTATCACCGGCGGTGTGAAACGCATAGCAAAGGTTCAGACCATTGTTGTACCTATAATGTGTATGTTTTATTTTATTCTTTCGGGGATAATTCTTTTTAAATTTAAAAAAGAAATTCTTCCCTGTTGCATTGAGATAATAAAACAGGCTTTCACATTCAAAGCCATAGGCGGTTTTGGTATATACAAAGCCGCAAGATATGGAATATCTCGCGGCGTTTTTTCAAATGAAGCAGGTCTTGGTTCATCCACCATAATACACGCACAGACAAGTGACAAAAACGGTGAAAAGCAAGGCACATGGGCGATGTTGGAGGTTTTCACGGACACTATACTTATGTGCAGTCTGACCGCCGTTGTAATGCTCATCAGCACAAATTACAATAAAGACGGTTTATTCGGAGCCGAGCTTTCGGCACAAGCATACTCTGCGGCAGGTGTCTTCGGCAAAGGCGGTATAGGGATTCTTACCGCAGTTTTTGCATTTATGTCCCTGACAGGATGCTCCTTTTACGGTGAAAAAAGCTTTGAATACCTGTTCGGTAAAAAGTTTATTAACCTGTATAAATTTACGTACATAGCACTGGTTTTCATCGGCAGTATAAATTCGCCCGAAACCGTCTGGAGCTTCGCCGATATCTGCAACGGACTTATGGCAATTCCAAATCTTTTCGCCATAAACTGCCTCGCAAAAGAAGTGCTATATCCAAATCAATCTAAAGAAAGTACCCTTTCAGCTCCTAAAAGGACACCAATTTTTCCGCTATGGAAATTGAGTCCGCCCTGAAGCCATACAGCAAAGGGTTCACGCAAGGGTGCATCAGCGGAAAGTTCTATTGAAGAACCGTTTGTAAATGCCCCGGCTGCCATAATAACATCAGAATCGTAACCGGGCATAGGCCAGGGCTCTGGTACAACGTAGCTGTCAACAACAGAACCGCTCTGAAGGCCCTGACAGAAGGCTACTAATTTTTCACGTGTGCCGAGTTTTATGCTCTGGATAATATCCGCGCGTACTTCGTCGCTCTTGGGTGAAACTTCGTAACCCATTTCTTCAAAAAGAGCGGCGGTGAAAACTGCAACCTTAAGCGCCTCTCCCGTAACGTGGGGTCCATTGAAAAGCCCCATAAAAATATCCCTTGTATTGCCGAGAGTAGCACCGACCTCTCTACCGATTCCCGGGGTTGTCATACGGTATGAGCAAAGCTCCACAAGCTCCTTTTTACCGGCTATGTAGCCACCGCATTTTGCAATACCGCCACCGGGATTCTTTATAAGTGAGCCTGCAAAAATATCAACTCCTGCATCCGTTGGAGTACCATACTCGGTAAATTCCCCGTAACAGTTATCGAGCATTATTATTGCATCGCTGACGGATTTTACGCTATCAGATATTTTCTTTATATCTTCGTTTGTAAGAGTTGGTCTCAAGGTGTAACCCCTTGAACGTTGAATATAAACGGCTTTATATTTTTTTGATTTAAGTTTCTCTGTAAAAGCTTCGTAATCAACAGAGCCGTCTTCTTTTAATTCGACCCATTCAAACTGTATATCAAAATCTTTAAGAGAGCCCATACCTGCACTCGAATCATTGAGACCGATTACGGAATGGATGGTGTCATAGGGCTTGCCTGTTACACAGAGAACTGTATCGCGTGGACGTAACACGCCGAAAAGCATAACTGCAAGAGTATGTGTGCCGCTTGCAAAGCTATGACGGATGAGAGCATCCTCCGTACCGAAAATCTGCGCTGTGACTTCGTCAAGCACTTCTCTGCCCCTGTCACCATAGCCGTAACCTGTTGACGATGTAAAGTGAGATTCGCTGACGTAGTTATCCTGAAAAGCCTTCAGAACTCTTTGTTGATTGAATTCTGTCACAGCATCTATCTTTTTAAACTGCTCCTGACATTTTGAAAGAGCCTTTTGGGAAAGTGATTGTAACTCATCACTAAAACTAAAAAAAGACATATTATATTTCCTTTCTTATATATACCTGCCCTGCAGATGAAAAACCGAGTTTTTTGTAAAAATCTGTTTTATCATTTTCACACCACAGAAAAGCGGACTCGGTATTAAGTTTATTCAATTCATTCAAAACGGATAAAACACATTCCGAGGCAAAGCCTTTATGCCTGTATTCTCTATGTGTAAACACACCTGAAATAACGGCATTTTCCCCATATACCGCTGTTGAAACAGCGGTGCTGACCGCCTTACCGTCAACACATTTATAAGCGGCAACAGCTTTTGAATTATTGATTTTTTTAGAAAATACGCTGTACCATTGGGGAAAATTATCACTATCTTTATTAAGAAGGTCATATATTTCACTGTATTCATTCAAAGTGGATTCGGAAGTCAGAATGCGTGTTAGGGTGTTTTTGCCGGATAAGTTATTTAAACTCAAAACGGGTAGAGCCTTTTCATTCTGAAAACCGAACGGAAAGTCAGAAATCACATCACAGACATCTAAAAAACCAAAGAAAGCTTCAAGCTCTTCAACATTTACATTACCGGATTTTAAAACCGTGGCACTACCGTTTTTAAGTGAAAAGGCACACAACATTTCACCCTGTGTATCATACTGAATATACGCACCGTCCGTGTCATTCACACTAAAGTCAAAATCCCCGTATATTAACGGCAAAAGCGGCGATGAAACGCCGCTTAAATTATTTATATCCGTTACTCTGTTTATCATATTTCACAGCCGCCGTGGCTTCTTACTTTAAGTATGTAACAGGAATTTTCGCCGAAGGTTTTGCGCATGGCACAAACAAAAGCCTCGGTCTGTTCTGTGGGTACAAAGGCTTGTATAGTACCTGCAAAACCACCGCCGTGAACGCGGTATGCGCCACTGTCTTTAAGAAGCTCTTCCGCAATGCACAAAGCAAGGGCAACAGGTTGTGACTCAGGTGCTGAAAGCGTAAAGCAGTTTTGATTATACATAAATGATGATTTACCGCTTTCAATAATAGTGCTCTTGAAGGATTCAAAATCGCCGTCGGACAAAGCCTTTGAAAGTCTTTCAACGCGTTTGTTTTCATTATAAAAATGAATAGCGCGTTCTATAGCCCTGTCCCCTGTTTTTTTACGGATATCACCTATATTTGCAAATACATCTTTTTCATCAACCTGACGAAGCACACTCTTACCGAAATACTCTGCAACAGAATTCATTTCAAGACGGATGGCGGCATAGTCACCTGTGAGATCAGCATGGTTTCCGCCTGTATCAACAATACAGAGATTGTAGCCGTGTTTCGCGATGTCAAAATCAACTTTATCAATAACGGGCGCGCTTGTATCTTCGAAGTCAATTTTAACAAAGCCACCAACGGAGCAAGCAGTCTGATCCATAAGACCGCAAGGCTTCTTGAAATATACATTCTCCGCATACTGTGAAATCTGTGCAATTTCAACTGAGCTGATTTTTCCGTCATTATAAAGATAGTTGAGAATTGTTCCGATAAGCACCTCGTAAGCAGCGGATGAAGAAAGACCTGAGCCTGAAAGCACACAGGAAGTAACACTTGCATTAAAGCCGCCGTATTTATAACCGAGTTGATTGAATCTTGCACAAACACCCCTGATAAGTGCATTGGATTTGCCTGCTTCGTCATCAACGATGTTAAGGTTTGCAGTATCTACGGTAATGGGGGCATAACCTTGTGAATTAACGCAAATCACGCCGTCATCCCTTGCCTGAACTGCGGCGATGGCGTCAAGGTTGATTGCCGCAGCAAGAACCTTACCGTTATTGTGGTCGGTGTGGTTACCGCCCACTTCAGTTCTGCCGGGAGCAGAGAAAAACCGCAAATCTGCATCGCAGTCAAAATCTTTCTCAAATGATTCTGCAAGAGCAAAAAATCTTTCATGTTGAGCACTTGCTTCATCACCGTAAACAACAGCAAGTCTTGCAAGAAAATCAGAAGTTTTAATGTCAATCTTTTTCATATTAAAATTCCTTTCGGATTATTCTGACAGAGAGTTATATATAAGAAGTGAAATACCACTTATGACCAACAACACAATAAAGGGAACGACAAAACCCGGAGTAAATGGATCAAAAATACTGAAACCGATAACACTCCAAGCAATAAGCCGCGGTAAAAAGCCTACTACCGACAAGCCCACATAGGGCAAAAACTTTATTTCCGTGGTACCGTAGGCTCTGCTGACGGGACCAACCGGCATAAAGGGAATAAATCTTAACAGCGCGAGCATCCATTTATTGCCTGAACCGTTAAAATCCATAAATTTCACTACAGGCTCATATTTTTTAAGTATTTTAAAAGCCTTGCCGCCGCCGAATTTTCTGCCCCACAAGAACTTGACACTTACGAGCAAAGCAAAACCCAGAGCATTGACCAGAACCGCAACTGGTGCCGGAAAAACCATACCGCTGCTGATAAAAAGAACGGAAAAAGGTATAACAGGCAAGAAGCTTTTGAAAATAAAGAGAATAATTATAATGAAGAATGCAATCAATTCGTTAAACCCTGCTATAAAATACTCAAGGCTTACAAACCATTGTTCAATCTCGTTGAGGCTTTTTTGCACCGCTGGAAAAGTCAGAGCATAGGTAACAAGAATCAAAAACAAAGCCATAAGAAAACAGACAGTTGCGGAATGCTTCATGGCAAATCTCTTTTTATCAATCTTTTTTAAATCTTCGATGCGCAAAACCTCACCTCACTTCAAATATACATTTTATACCAATCTGCCCTTAAGGTCAAGTGTTATAAGAAGGATAAAAACATAAAAACTATTTGTTGAAAGTGTTTGTAATATTGTGTATAATATTTTCGGTGATATTTATGGATAAAAAACTAAAAGCCGTAATCCTTGACGGTTATACAGAAAACCCCGGCGACATTTCCTGGAGCTGTATAGAGCAATTAGTTGATTTAACGGTTTACCCGCGAACCTCTCCGGATAAAATAATTGAACGCGGAAAAGATGCGGATATACTTATTGTAAACAAGGTTGCCATTACACGCGAGTTGCTTGAACATTTACCCAATTTAAAATTCGTTGCTACTCTTGCCACGGGTTACAACCAGCTCGACTGTCAGGCTTTAAAAGAAAAATGCATCCCTGTTTCAAACATCCCTGCATACTCTACAAATGCCGTAGCGCAGATGGTGTTTGCATATATACTTGAACTGATAAACAAAGTCAGCGAATACACCGCCGACGTAAAAAGCGGTACCTGGTGCAAATGCGAGGATTTTTGTTACTGGAACTCCCCTTTATATGAATTAGACGGCAAAACCCTGGGTATTATAGGTTTCGGTAAAATCGGTGCGAGAGTATCTCGGATAGCTGCTGCTTTTGGTATGAGAGTTCTTTGCTACACTCCGTCAGGTAAAAAGGATGGTTTCCCCGATGTAGAGTTTACTGATATGGATACAGTTATCAGTAATTCTGACTTTATTTCCGTTCACTGTCCCCTTACACCCGATACTGCAGGACTTATTAATAAGGATTTTATATGCAGAATGAAAAAAGCTTCTTATATAATCAATACCGCAAGGGGTCCTGTAGCCAACGAAAAAGACGTTGCCGAGGCGCTGAAGAACGGCACCCTTGCAGGTTACGGAACCGACGTTCTTTCTACAGAACCGCCTGAAGAAGATAATCCGCTTTTAAGTGCACCCAACTGTCTTATTACGCCTCATATTGCCTGGGCTGCTTACGAAACACGCGTGCGCCTTATGGGTATTTTGGAACAAAATATTAAAGCATATCTTAACGGTGCTCCCATAAACGTGGTTAACAACTGATTTTGTATTGAAATTTAACCCATTTTTTATAAGATATTTGAATAATTTTTTTACAATATGACAAAACTTGAAAATATAAGTTAAAATTATGTCAAAGTTCTTGCATTTATTCCTTTTTGTGGTAAAATATTTAAGGTTACATTAAACTATATTAAACTTTGGAGGTAATTCAAATGTCAGTTAAAGTTGCAATTAACGGTTTCGGTCGTATCGGCCGTCTCGCATTCCGTCAGATGTTCGGCGCTGAAGGTTACGAAGTAGTAGCTATCAACGACCTTACAAAACCCTCTATGCTCGCAAATCTTCTTAAGTATGATACAGCACAGGGCGGTTACTGCGGCAGAATCGGCGAAGGTCTTCACACAGTTTCAGCCGATGACGAAGCAGGTACAATCACTGTTGACGGTAAAACACTTAAAATCTATGCTAAAGCTAACGCTGCTGAACTCCCCTGGGGCGAAATCGGTGTTGACGTAGTTCTTGAATGCACAGGTTTCTACTGTTCAAAAGACAAGAGCCAGGCTCACATTGATGCAGGTGCTAAGAAAGTTGTTATCTCTGCTCCCGCAGGTAATGACCTTAAGACAGTTGTATTCTCAGTTAACGAAGATACTCTTACTGCAGAAGACACAATCATCTCTGCTGCTTCTTGCACAACAAACTGCCTTGCTCCCATGGCTAAAGC
>JAFTYU010000003.1 GCA_017461235.1 Clostridia bacterium
AATCTGGTAGGCTAAGCTGTCACCGACATAATAGTATTGAGTCTTAACACCGTTAACCGTCTTGCTTCGTCTTAAACCATCTGCACCATACAGATAACTGATTGTATTAGAATTCACGTTATCCGTAAGGCTCATTAACTGCCTGCCGCGCCACGTAAGGGTTGCACCAAGGTAAGTGGTGGGGTTGCCTATACTGTCATAGGCTATGGTTTTACCGTTATATCCCGTTAATCTGTCTTCCCAGTTTTCGGCACCGTAGGTAAAGTTATCGGTAGAAACAAGGGTATTGTTAGAATAAGCCTTTCGGGTAGAAATATTACCTTTGGAATCGTAGGTGTATTCGGTGTAGTCTGTTCCGTTGATTTCTTTTATGAGCTGACCCGATTCGTCATAAATATACTGGGTTGAGCCGCTCATACCCGTAATGTTGGAAGTAGAGATTATTCCCGTTATTTTACCTCTGCCGTCGTAGGTGTAACTGTAATTAACGGTTTTTGTTCCTTGTGTACCTGAAACGGTATTATTTAACGATGAAACAAGGTTGGTTGTAACGTTGTTTTCGGTCACATAGCCGTATTGTGTGGAAATCTGAGCGTGATCTGTAACTGTGTCATCTGTAGGATTCTTCGTCATAACTGTTACAGCCTCGGTTCTTCCGAACCAATCGGAAACGCTCTGTGTTCCTATTGTTTTGCCAAATTAGTCCCAAAACAATATCTGAGTTCCCCATTTATATTCGGTGTGTTTGGTATTACGAAAAATCTCATTTACTTCTTCGGGTGCTTTATATTGCTTACCGTTGTGGACAGCAATCAACTCGTCATTCCAGAAATAGATGCTTTCTGGTTCTACTTTGAACTCGCCACCATAGTAACCTGAAATAGCACATATAAACACCTGACTGTTTTCAGGTGGATAGTAATTATTTTTTAAGATTTCCGCTTTTTCAAAAGATTCTAAAAAATTTAAAACAGCCAAAATTTGTTGTGGGTCATTTATCGTCTGCTTATCAGATTCAAAATCATCATCTGTATCATAATATACTGCAATCACATAATCAATTTTATCTTAATTGTCTGCAAGTTTTGGTGTTTTAAAGTCTTTTCGTTCATAAACCGTGTTACCCAAAATTCCGGAATATGCATAAATATAATTTTGGTTTATATCTCTTTTGTCTGCTATGAACAATTCATCTATAAAATACACTTCTCTGTTCAACAAATTATATTCGAAATCAGCTAAACTATAATCAGATAAAAGCGGACGAAATTTATCTGTAGAAGTATATTCACGTTCTACATATTCTACTCCGTTATATAAAAAAGAAGTTAAATCCTCATTATTGGCTTCTACTACCTGTTTTGGAACCCTTTGACAAGAAGATAAAACTAACAAAACTGCAAGAATAACAAAAAATAGTTTTTTTCTTAATCTCATATATTAGCCACCTTTCAAAATACTTCAAATTTCTTCAACGCTTTATAAAGCACATAGGCAGTATATTTTCCACTAACCAGTTTAGTTTCAAAAACCGAGTACAAATTTTTATAAGATTCAAAAACGGCGGCGTTAGAATCATATCCAACGTAATTGGTATTGGGGGCACCGATATCAATTACTCTAAACCTTTTTAAATCTTTATCTTCTGAGTAGGTTATTGGTTTTCGGTCTTTTAAAGCAATATAGAAAATATAGTGAACCAATATCTCAAATTGTATCCCTTTTATAGTTCTTCCTTTTAAACTTTTAGGATTTATGTATCTAGCGGCAGTAAACACTTCCTTGGCCAAATAATTCAATATTTTTTTATTAATGATATATTTAATGGCAGGGAGTTTAGCACTAATTTGAATACGCTCGTTCTTAAAGATAAAGTATGGAGATAACTTTATAACATTGCAGTCTTTGTTTGTATGTAGCATTTTAGCGGTAATAAAGTAAGAATGTTTATCAATTTTGGTATAATATAAATTTGTAGAGACATAAATTGTCCCCTTCGGATCAACCCTATTCACCGGATCATTCTCACAATAAGCGAAAAGGTTGCAACCGAGAACTGTGCCTGTTGTGTTTAGGTAGTTGGTATCATCGGTATTGATGAATCTGCCTGTTTGCGGGTCATAGTAACGGCTTTGGAGATAATATAAACCACTGTAAGTATCGTAACAATATCCGCGGTAACCGAAAGGTGTTAATGCACGTACCATTACTTGTTCTACCAAATTCATCATACCCATTATGGTAGATGGGTCTGCCTGATAATGCACGGTTTGGTTACCGAACACATCGTAAGTAAATTCAACTAATTTGCCACCGCTTGCACTAATAATATTAGTAATATCACCTTGTGCATTCTTCAGATAATAGTAAGTTAACAGAGTTCCTTCTGCATCTGTAACAACCATACCAACAGGTTCATCGTTGTCATTATACAGATATTTTGCTGTTTGTGTTGAGCCGTTGCTGACAAAGACTATAGAAATTAATTTACCGTCGATCCATACATATTTGTAACTGCCAACCAAACCGTCTTCTTTGTTAGTGATGGTGGTATAGTAACGCATTCCGTTTTCATCATATTTGTACTCAATTATGTTTGTTTCATCTTCATAAGATATTAAAGTTCTGCCTTCCCAAGTAAGGGTAGCGCCAAGGTAGCTTATTGGATTACCTATGTTGTCATAGGTGATTGTTTTGTTACCAACTGTTGTCAGCAGATCTTTCCATTGAGTATCATAGCCGTAAGTTATAGTGCTTGTTGCAGTTCCGAGTGTCTCTGAAAGCGTATATGGATACTCGGATTTCGAAAGGATATTTCCGTTTGAATCATAACTATAGGTATAAGTTCTATTGGCTACTGCGTCATTAAAACGGATAAGTTGACCGAGTTTATCATATTTATAAGAGTATTTATCGGTAGTTGTGCCGTCCGCTTTCAAAGTTTTTTCCGCAGAAATTTTCCTTTGTGATGTGTACTCATAACTGTATCCGTCAAAAACATTAACCTCTGTATCGCTTTCATTATACGTTTTGTTGATGAATTCTTCAATAGTTGAAGATGTTTTTCCGTCTTCTTTTTCAGGATAGATGTATTCAGTTACAACAGAACCTTTTGTTACAGGCGTTTCATCTGAGATATCAAAAACCGTTAATTCAGATATGTTTTCTCTGCCAAACCAATCCGTTTTAGTTGTCTGTTCTAAATTGTATTTTTCTGAGATATTCAGACCGTTTGTTTGTGTTGAGATACCAGTATCACTATTGTAGTCATATAAGGTTTCTGTTTCTTCGTATATAACGCCGTAATTTTCTTCGGTGGTAAGACCGTCATCGTTTGTTGCGGAAACATATACGAGAGACCCGTCATTGCTATAAATATATATGTTGCTATCAGTATATTCAACTGTCCTTCCGCCAACATTTTCGATTGAGGTCAGTACACCGATATTATCATAGTTTATATTATGTTTTTCGTCGTTATTAAGCTTGATGGTTTTAACAGTGCCGTCATCATAGTATGAATACTCATATATATTTTGAACAGAAGGCGAGTTGTTATAGGCGACAGTTTTAACTTGAGTTCTGTTTTTGCCTGTGTAATAAGTATATTGCACAAGCGGAATTAAATTTTCGCTATTACTGTCAGATGAAACTATATTAACTGATAAAACCTGTCCCCAAACATCATATATTATTCGATAAACTTCATTAGATGTTATAATGTCGTTGAGTCTATCGTTAACATATACGAATTGTAAAGTTTGAGTTGCTGTTTCACTGACATTTGAAGATATAGAAACAACATTACCAGCGGCATCGTATGCATAGCTTATGTCAGACAAAACCTGTCCATCGTTATTAAGCGTTGAGACTGATTTTAAAATACTATTGAGTGAATCGTAATTATATTCATATACATTACCGTTTTCATCTGTATAACTTGAAAGTTGGTTTCCGTCAGAGGTGTATGTAGATAAAGTTTCTATATACAATGCACCGGAAGTTGTTTTATTTGAAAGAGTATTACCGAAGTTGTCTTTTGTTGAAGTAACTTTTCTTAAACACTCAGGACATTGACAGTTACCGTTTACTACTCCTGTACACGGACAGTTTTCACCATATAAACAATCCTCACAACCACAAGTACATTTTTCAACCACGGTGTCGGTTGTCTCATTTGTTTCGGTGGTTTCCGTTGATTCAGTTGATTCTGTTGTGTCAGTTGTTTCTTCATCCTCAACCAAACTCATCGCTGAATCATTTAACGTCAGTTCAATGCCTGTTGCGTATGAATCCGCAGCAATGTTTTGGGTAACAACCGTAACGTCAACAGATTCAACGTCGGCTTTCAAAACAAATGAATCATTAACGTACTGCCAGTTTTCGTTATGGGGTTGAAAATCAACAGCAAAGCTTTCTGTTACAGTCTGTTGTGTGCCTGTTGTTTCGTTATATGAATACGTGACCTTTATCTGTGCTGTACTGTTTGTTAACTGTGGCGCAATATCGCCGTATTCGGTATAAACATTTGAGCTTATATAGTTATCATCGAAGAGACCGTTGAACCAACCGCCGACTGAATAGATTTCACCCTTTTTACCGTTGATTTTTACGTTTTGGGTTACTGCAGAAAAACTGTCATTAAGGGTATAAGTACCATCGGAGTTCTCTGTATAACAGGGGAGACCTGCGTTAAGCTTTACGGCATTAACGTTTTTACCGTAAATAACCTTTTGAGAAACTTCTGAATCACTCCATTTTGTCGGAGCGTTGTCGATAGTGTGGTTAAAGCTACCGTTTTCTATCAGGTTATAATCTGCCGTACCTTTGCCTGTTTCAAGTTGAACATCGTCAACATAAAATGTACCGCAGCTGTTTTCAAAACCGATACAAGCGGTAATTTCATTCACGGCAAAAGTACCATTTTCAGAAACGGGGTTAAATGTTACTGAAAATCTTGTCCAATCATCGGCAGTTTCTATGGACTGCAATTTTGTGGTAGTGTCGCCGTTTGCGTTTTTAGCTTCTATTTTAATATAGAGCTTTGCATCTGTATTTTCGGCTGTTTCGCTTTTTACATATGCTGAAAGAGTGTAAGGTTGAATGTTTTTAATGTTTATAGCTTGCTCAAGATATTCAGTTATTGCACTTTCGCTTGAAATTTTGTAAGCATAGTTTCCGTTTAATGCCGTATCACAGGCTACTCTTTCAAACGCATTCGACCAATGTTTTGCACCGCCTGAATTTGTGATTGAGCTTGATACTTCTTCGAAAGAACCGTTCTTCAAAAGATTTTCGGAAGCAACTGTCCAATCGTCAAACTCTAAAACGTCTTCGTCACTTGCGGGTGCGTAAGAACTTTTGATGTAATTACCGTTTTCGTCAAAAGTGTAGTGGAGTTTGCCGTCTCTGCCGAATTGATAGGTTTCGGTTCCGGCGAATGAATCCGTGACCTTAACCTGACGGTTACCAAGTTGGGTTAAAACTATGCTGTTACCGGGCGTGGTATCGGCGTATTCGGCTATACTCGTAACCTTATTTAATGAATCGTAATTATATTGAATGTTATAATTATCAATATTTTTCACCTTGATAAGGTTTCCGTTTGAATTATAGGTGTACGTAACGGTTTTGCCGTCAGGGTACGTTACGCCCGTAAGATTCTGATTTTCGTCATAAGTATAGGTGACCTTCAAATCAACATCTGTTGTGCCGGCTTTATATGGAACTGCACTTGCGCCTGCGCATACCACGTCTGAAAGCAAGCCTGTTTCTTCGTTGTAATAAAAATCGTAATTTCTACCAATACCGTCACTAACAAAATCAATTTTGAAAGGATTCGTTTCTGAATAAGCGATGGTTATGCTGTCATAAGTCCCGTCTGCATTTGCTTCAGGTTCACGAATCTCAATTACAAGTCCCGTTTCATTAAAATATGCCGTTTCTCCGTAAGGTGTTGTCAATTTAAGATTTATAAAAGATATTTCTTTGGTTTGGTCAATAAGTTCAAGACAATAACCGCTGTCGCCGGTTTCATCAGCTTCAAAAATCACTTTTGTTTCGGTTGTTCCCGTAGTTTCGTCTTCAACAGTTTCTTCACCCTTGTTGAAGGTTACAAGGGTTCCTTCACCGGTGAAAAATTGGAACTGACCACTTGTTGGCTCCGCAATCATCTGAACATATGACGGCAACCAATTCTTGCCGTAGCATAAGGCTATTTCATCCAGTCCGTGAACATCCAGAACACGATTATATATATTTAAAAACTTTACAAAAGAACTGTAATAATTGAAAGCTATGCTTGCAGGCATTCTTAAACCATCCATTGATAAATCTGAACGGGATAAACTTAAACCGCGACTGAAAATATTTACGTTAACTGTGCCTGCTCTGCCGATTTCTTGTGTTAAGTATTCAAAGGAATCGTTGCTACCGCTTGTATCGACGTAATCAACCGAACAGTATGAATTAAAAGTGTAAGGGGTGTCTGACGGTGTGTAGTCGCCCGCAAGATAAAATAAGCCGTAAGCACTACTGTTTTCAGGTACGATTGCGAAACCGTAATTAGAACGTTCACCGTTCAACCATTCTTTAAACAACTTTGTTATATTAAAGTTAAGGTTAATTAATTCCGGTTCGGTTATATCGGCAGATACACCTGTAAAATAATCTACAATTGTGTTTTCGTATGTTATAACCGGGTCTGCAGTCGAATCACTCGGATAAACGTCATTGTACGTTATTGTTTGGCAATCCCACGAACCTGTAATCGGCTTAACAAGAGCATTACCGCCGATAATATATCCGTTACCGTAATAGTTAACATCGGTTATCTCAATATCCGATTGCTTAAAGCAATTGAAAAAATCCATGTTGAGTTTAACAAGGACATTGCCTTTTAGTGTATCTGTGTCGGCAATATAGCCTTCTACACTGTTGGAGTAATTAGAACTACTGTTAGTCGGGTTTTGGGTATCGCTGACGATAACGGTATCTTGTATCAAATTATCATCCAAATCCGGTAAGGCTATAACGGGGTCAATAGTTACAGGATAGACTCTGTCGGAAGCGTTTAACCACTCTTCTGAGGGGATATACGTTAATGTCATAGTTTTAGCTTCAATATTCTTTATTGAAACATCTATATCATAAGATACAGCATTGTCGGAGTCTGTCATAATCGGTGCAGGAATCGTGAAAACAGTTTGATTTTTACTGTTTTTAAATATAAGGTTGTTTTCACTATCGAGAGTTACGTCCAGATCGCCCTTTTCAATATTGAAGGAATACGAGCCTTTGAGACCATCGCTATCGTGTACAATAATGTTTTCTTTAACAGAAACAGGTGACACAATGTATTGAATGTCGGTGTTTTCTTCAATATTTTTATAAGTTATTCCCGAAATTTTTTTAGATAAATCTTCGGTTATTATGTCTTTTTCTGTTGTAGTGTTTTCTATAACCGCGTTACTTGCGTTTATATCTTGTACGGAAAAGGCAATACTTTCACTACCGTTTTCGACGGTGATTTTGCCGTTTTCCGAAAGTGTTTCAGGAAATTCTATATCAAATTTACCGCTACTGTTTTTTATCGACTCGTTTTCAGCTACAAGACGGTTGTCTATGTCTTCCCATTCATTGTTTTTCTTGAAATGTAAGGGTGAATTTGAGAAGATTTGTGTGTATGAACCGTCTGTGCGGAGATAAGTTTTTGAAAACTCGTTGCGTTTGTCAATAACTTCGCAAATTATATCAGCATTCTGATTATCATTTGTTTTTACGGTTTCCGTTAATAACTTTTCTTTATAGTTTTGTGTTTCCAGATATTCGTTGTATTTTGAAGCTAACGCTATATTAGAAGAGGAAAAAACGCTGAAAATTGTAACAACTGTCAGTATTATACATATGACCTTTTTTAAGTTATTCATAATTTACCTCCTATAAAATTTTCAAATTATCACGCACCGGTTTTTTTACCCAAACCATCGGTATCATCTCCTGTTTTTTATGGGGTTCACTTATATATGACAAAAAACGCATAAAATTTCACGTTTTTTCAAAATTTTTTTAAGTTTGTATCATTGCACAAAAAGAAGTGTATGTTTTTAGTTAATAATTACACACAAAGCATTTCTCCTGTGACTTAAAAGATTCCATATGGTTGTGCATTAATTGACACAGACCGAACCTTTATGTTACAATCCCCCAAAAGGGGTGTCAAAGAGTGGATATCATAAACGATATGAGCGTTTGGGAAAAGCTCGAAAAAACAGAAGAACCTATCATAATGTACGGCACCGGCAACGGTGCCGACAAGGTTATTGACATTCTGGAAAAACGCAACATTACGCTTTCGGGGGTCACTGCAAGTTCCGATTTCGTTAGAAACCGTACCTTCCGTGGCTTTCAGGTTATGCCCTTACGCCATTTTGAGGAAAAATACAGTACCTTCACCGTTATTGTTACCTTCGGCACATCCATCCCTTCCGTTATGGATAACATTTACTCTATTGCAGAAAATCACCGCGTGCTCGTGCCTTGCGTGCCTGTTATCGGCACGGAAGCTTTTGACGAACACTTTTCAGAAACCAACTGCAAAAAAATCGAATATGCATACAGCCTTATGGCGGATGATTTTTCAAAAGAAATATACAAGGGGTACGTTAATTTTCTTTATGGTGGTGAAATTGAAGCATTAAAGAGTATTACCACACCCGAAAGTGAAGCCTTTGCAAATATTTTGAACCTTTCAGGTAATGAAACATATATTGATATCGGTGCTTACCGCGGTGATACTGTTGATAAATTTTTAAATTATTGCGGCGGTACGTATAAGGAAATAATATGTGCCGAACCCGATAATAAAACCTATTTAAAGCTTATTGAACATTGCAAAAACCTTAAAAACTTCAAAGCACTTAACGTCGCTGTCACCGCCACTGACGGTGTTATAGGCTTTTCGGATGCGCACGGCAGACAGTCCGCGGTAGGCGGAAATAAAATGATTGACTCAATAAGCCTTGCCACACTTAGTAAAAATGCCCGTCCGACATACATAAAAATCGATTCGGAAGGTTGTGAATACGAAATTTTAGATGCAGGCAAGGATATATTAAAGAACTTTGCACCGAAGCTTAACGTAGCGGTTTACCATAAAAGTGCAGATATTTTTGAAATCCCCATACTCATAAACAGTATAAATGATAATTATAAAATACATCTTCGTCATCACCCCTACATTCCTGCATGGGACACACTTTTATACTGCACCCTTTGACAAAAAAATTTATTTTTCAACATTTTTAAAAAAATATTGACATTTACCTTAAATATATATATATTTAAATTGCAAATTAAAAATAACGTGTCAGCCGTCACGGGTAATTGATGCCACGGACAAATAAAATTCACCAATTTGAAGAATAACTTTTCAGGTTCTTTAGGTAGGTGGTTTTTTCTTTTGGATAAATTCACGACGGGTTTATCCGAATATTCTTAATTTGCGGAAAGGGGCTGCATAATTGTCCAACAACATTATTGAATTAAAGAATATTTCCGTCGCATTTGACGGTCAACAAATTATAGATAATATGAATTTATATATCCGCGACAAGGAATTTATCACCTTTTTAGGTCCTTCCGGTTGCGGCAAGACAACTACGCTCAGAATGATTGCCGGTTTTCAGGAGCCTGACTCGGGCGAAGTTATCTTTGACGGTAAAATAATCAATGGTGTTCCGCCCCACAAGAGGCAGTTGAACACCATTTTTCAGCGTTACGCTCTGTTCCCGCACCTTAACGTTTATGAGAATATTGCCTTCGGTCTGCGACTTAAAAAGACTCCCGAAAAGGAGATTAAAGAAGCTGTTACGGAAATGCTTGAGCTCATAAACCTTAAAGGCTTTGAGCGTAGAAATATATCTTCCCTTTCAGGCGGTCAGCAACAGCGTGTGGCTATAGCACGTGCTCTTGTTGTCAAGCCACGCGTGCTTCTGCTTGACGAACCCTTGGGCGCACTCGACCTTAAACTGCGCAAGGATATGCAGGTCGAGCTTAAAAACATACAACAACGTCTTGGGATTACATTTATTTACGTTACCCACGACCAGGAAGAAGCCCTTTCAATGTCCGACACCATAGTTGTTATGGATTCGGGTGTTATTCAGCAAATCGGCACACCCACAGACATCTACAACGAACCAAAGAATGCTTTCGTTGCGGATTTCATCGGTGAAAGTAACATCATCGAAGGTGTTATGCGTGCCGACTTCAACGTTGAAATGGCAGGTCATAAATTCAAATGTCTTGACAAAGGCTTCGGCATTGACGAAAAGGTTGACGTTGTTGTAAGACCCGAAGATGTTGACGTAGTTCCCGTTGAAAGCTCAATGATTTCAGGCGTTGTAACATCCATCACCTTTAAGGGTGTTTATTATGAAATAATCGTTGAAATCAAGGGCTTCAAATGGATGATTCAATCCACACAATATCAGGAAGTCGGCTCAACTATCGGTCTTAACGTTGAACCCGATGCTATCCACATTATGAAAAAATCTCAGTACTCCGGTCTTTACGGCGACTACAGTTCATTCAGCGAAGAATTTGATGAGCTTTCAGACGCAACAGTTTACGAAGAAGACGACGAATAATTCCATTTATCCGAACTTTGAAAGGAGTGCTGACCGTGAATAAAAAATCTTCACTTATGTCCCGGTTGGCAGGGGCTCCGTACATTGTCTGGGCGGCATTATTCATTATCGTTCCCTTATGTATGGTTGCCTACTACGCCTTTACCGATAACACCGGGGCGTTCACTTTTAACAATATTACCGACATTTTAAAATACACCGACACCTTCCTTCTTTCAATATGGTTAGGTCTTGTGGCAACGGTTATCTGCCTTATTGTTGCATATCCCCTTGCCTATATTATGGCTCAGAAGGGTTCTGAAAAGCAAAGCACTATGACTATGCTTATAATGCTCCCTATGTGGATGAACTTCCTTCTGCGTACATACTCCTGGATGACCATTCTGGAAGATACAGGTCTTATTAACACAGTTATTACAAGCTTAGGTTTTGAGCCCTTACAGTTAATAAATACCCGCGGTGCTGTAGTTTTGGGGATGGTTTACAACTTCCTTCCCTATATGATTTTACCTATTTACACCGTTATGCTCAAAACAGACCGTTCCCTTGTTGAGGCGGCGCAGGATCTGGGCGGCAACAAGCTTGCCGTTTTCAGAAACGTTACAATCCCCTTAAGCGTGCCGGGCATTGTTTCGGGCTTTACTATGGTTTTTGTTCCTTCAGTAAGCACCTTCTACATTTCGCAGAAATTGGGCGGCACGGGTACAATACTTATCGGTGACATTATAGAAACTCAGTTCCAGACTGCAAACAACTTTAATCTTGGCGCATCTCTTTCCTTTGTGCTTATGATTCTTATTTTCATCTGTCTTGCAGTTATGAACAGGTTTTCGGATGATGACGGAGGTGTTATTATATGACCAAAAAAACTTCCGTCAGCGCAAAGCTTTATACTGCACTTGTATTCATATTTTTATATGCACCCATTGCAGTTCTCATTGTTTTCAGCTTCAACTCCGGCAAAAGCACATCTGTTTTTGAAGGCTTTTCGCTTTATTGGTACAAAGAGCTTTTTAATGACAGTGCAACTCTTGAAGCATTCAAAAACTCAATGATAGTTGCTGTTGTTTCTTCAATCATTTCAACAGTTATGGGCACTGCGGCAGCCACAGGTATATACGGTTATAAGAATAAACTTATTAAAAGCAGTATTATGACTGTCACCAATATACCTATGATGAACCCCGAAATCGTTACAGGTGTATCTATGATGCTGCTGTTCGTTTTCATTGGTGCACTGTTCGGTAAAACGGGTACACTTGGTTTTCCGACACTTATTATTGCTCACGTTACGTTCGAGCTGCCCTACGTTATCTTAAACGTATTGCCGAAATTACGCCAGACCGACCCGCACCTTGCCGAAGCGGCACAGGATCTTGGTTGTACTCCTGCACAGGCTTTTTTCAAAGTTGTTCTTCCGGCTATTATGCCCGGTATAATTTCGGGTCTTATGATGGCTTTCACCTTATCGGTTGACGATTTCATCATAAGCTACTTTGTAAGCGGCACTACATCACAGACTTTGCCAATCCGCATTTTCTCTATGACAAAGCGCCGTGTTACACCCGATATGTACGCTCTTTCCACCTTGATTTTCCTTGCTATCCTTGTACTGTTGATTGTTTCAAACGTCATAAGTGCTCGCGGTGACAAGAAATTATCAAAGAAAGGCGGTGCAAAGAAATGAGCAAACGCCTTCCTTGTATATTTACTGTTATTGTTATTATCTGCGCCTGTCTTTCCCCTGCCGTAAGCGCCGAGGGAAAAAAAGACTATTCACACCTTGAAGGCACTACGCTTAACGTTTACAACTGGGGTGAGTATATTTCCGACGGGCAGGACGGCTCTCTTGACGTAAACAAAGAATTTGAGAAAAGATACGGTATAAAAGTTAATTACACCAACTATGAGAGTAATGAGAATATGTACAACAAGCTCAAAAGCGGTGGTGCAAATTACGATGTTGTTATTCCATCGGATTATATGATAGCAAAGCTTATCGAAGAAGATATGTTGGCAGAGCTTGATTTTTCCAATATACCCAATCATAAATACATTCTCGACAAATACAAGGGTCTTTATTATGACCCTGACGACAAATACACCGTAGCATATACCGTTGGTATGGTAGGTCTGATTTACAACACCACTATGGTTGAAGGCGATGTTGACAGTTGGGGTGTTTTGTGGGACGAAAAATATGCCGGTCAGATTCTGATGTTCAACAACCCCCGTGATGCTTTCGGCATTGCTCAATGCTATCTCGGTCAGAGCATCAATACGGAAGATATAAGCCAATGGGATGATGCTATCGAGCTTCTCAAAAAGCAGAATCCCCTTGTAGGCTCGTATGTTATGGATGAGGTTTACAACAAAATGGAACGCGGTGATGCGGCTCTTGCCCCATACTACGCAGGTGACTTCCTTACAATGTACGACGTAAATCCGGATCTTGCTTTCGTTTATCCCAAAGAAGGCGTAAACTTCTTTGTAGATGCAATGTGCATCCCTAAAAATACTGAAAACAAAGAAGCTGCCGAGCTTTATATAAACTTTATGTGCGAAGAAGATATTGCCGTCGCCAACGCCAATTACGTTTGCTACGCTTCACCCCACGCACTTGTGCTTGAATCTGACGAATATGAGCTTAAAGGTAACCCTGTTCTTTATCCGTCAGAAGAAGATATGCCGAAAACGGAAATGTTCGAAAACCTTAGTTATGAAACCCAGCAGTATATGACAACTCTGTGGAACGAACTTAAAATTGAAGGTAATTCAAACCTTGACGTTTATATCGGTCTTTCTGCTACTCTCGTGCTTGTGGTTGCATACCTTGTGTATAAATTCCTTAAGAAAAAGAAAAGAGAAGCATATTATTAAAAAATGAACCCCACGTTACCGTGGGGTTCATTTTTTACCATTCTCTGATTATCTCAGGATTCCGGAATATTTCATCAAGTTTTTTGATAAAGGGCATAACATCATTGAACGCGCCGATTCTGTGGTCAAACATAAGTGTTATGGGCAACAATTTTTTTGTACCTATATCCACTTCGCCTTTTTCATTACGGAAAGCGTAGTCAGACTCCTTCACACCACCCATTGCCATAAGAAATGTCTGCGGATACAACAGGGGTGTATAAGTAACATTGCCGTTGAGCCCATCATACAACACGCCCCAGTTTGTAAGACAAACAGAGCCTTCATTAAGTTCATCCATAAAAAGCATCGAACCGTCTCTGGGTGCAGGATGAAAAAGACCCTTGAGTTTTGCGACCTTGTGCTTCCCTACATAGCCCGTTACGGTCTGTGCAACCGTAGGAACTACCGCACCGCTGAGCATAAGACCAACAGTTCTCTGTGTAATAACGTCAAACATAACCTTATCTATATTAGTCTGTTTCATACGCTCAAGAAGCTCGTTGATCTGTTCGGACAATTCTTTAAGGCTTTTGTTTTCCGTTTCTTTTACTTTAACGGGAAATGTTTCGCCGTTATCCAAAACAACCGGCATTGCAACATCAATATGTTTTTTCATAACAAGTGTGCCGCAGGATGAAGTTGTATTGAATTTAATGTGAGCATTGAGCTTCGGCGCCACCTTCAGACCTTCAACGAGCACCTTCATCATAATGGTGTTGAAGGATAAGGAATAACCGCAGCTTTCTTTTAACTTCTGAAATTCTTCCCAAAATCTTGTAATATCCGCCTCATAATTATATCCTGCGGTAGGTGAATTTTGCTGTGCCTTTGTAAGAATATATCCGGACACTCTGCTTTTTAAATTAAAATATTCAACGGTATCGCCTTTTTCAGGCCTTCCCAGTGCACCGTTAAGAAACTTTTTAATATCCATATAACTATCCTTTATTTTTTATTAGCTTTCTCAATATACCATTATCTATACCCGTTTGTCAAACATATAAAAACGGGGCTGTAAAAGACCTTCGTTTTTTACAGCCCCATTAATTTTATTTATCTTTCTTTTTGCCTGAACCGGCTTTATTAAGTAAGGATACCACAATGATTATAATACCTATTACCAAAAAGACGCCCACCATACCGGTTATAAACCAAAGAAGAGCTTCAGAAAGATTCTCTGTTGTAAACTTAATCGCCATAGCACTACCTGTTTCTGCAACAGTCTCCGGCACAGTTTCCGAAACGCTCTGCACCATAGTTTCAGCAACATCAGTTATTTTAGCGGATAAAATTTTATTTAAAAGAATTTTAAACATTTACTGCACCTCCATTATTTGCCAAGGAATTCGAGAGCAAACTTCAAAAGCACACCACCGGCAATAACCGATGCAACCTGACCGGAAACGTTAACGCCTGTTGCGTGCATAAGAAGGAAGTTCTGATTGTCTGCTTCAAGACCTAATTTATGAACAACACGTGATGACATGGGGAAAGCAGAAATACCTGCCGCACCAATCATAGGATTGAACTTCTTTCCTTCGGGAAGGAAAAGGTTGAGGAACTTTGCAAAAAGAAAGCCACCGGCAGTATCAACAATAAATGCTACAAGACCGAGACCGAGAATCAGGGCTGTTTCAAAGCGAAGGAAATCCTTCGCATTCATATTTGCCGCAACCGTAATACCGAGAAGGATTGTAATGAGATTTGCAAGAACCTTCTGTGCAGTTTCTGAAAGGGAATCAAGAACGCCACATTCTCTGATAAGGTTACCGAACATAAGGAAACCGATAAGAACTGCTGACTGGGGTGATACGATACCAGCGATAATTGTAACAACAATGGGGAAAAGGATTCTTGTTCTCTTAGAAACGGATTTTCCTTCGTATTTCATACGAATCTTACGTTCTTTTTTAGTTGTAAGAAGCTTGATAACAGGGGGCTGAACAACAGGAACAAGCGCCATATACGAATACGCCGCAACGGTAATTGCGCCAATATACTTTGAATCCAACTGTGTTGCAACGAAAATAGATGTGGGGCCGTCTGCCGCACCGATAATAGCAATTGAAGCCGCTTCTTCAAGGGGGAAAATAAATGATGCGGCGAATAATGTAAAGAATATACCAAACTGAGCTGCCGCTCCGAAAATCATAAGTTTCGGGTTAGAGAGCACGGGGCCGAAGTCAATCATTGCACCGATACCGATAAACAAAAGCAACGGGAATAATTCGTTTGCAACACCGGCATTATAAAGTATATAAATGGCGCCTTCACCCGGTTTTAAAACACCTGCATCAAATGCAAGGGGCAAGTTTACAAGAATCGTACCGAAACCCATTGGCAAAAGAAGAGTGGGCTCCATATCCTTCGCTATGGCAAGATAAATAAGCAATCCGCCTATAGCACACATAACAATCATCTTGGGTATGGCATAATCATCTTCGGCACTCATTTCTGCAAACGCAGAAAATATACCAAGTATCTTTTCGCCAAATTCACCTAAAAATCCTAAAATCTGTTGCGACATTTTTCTCCTTCTTTCTTTTTACTAAATCTTACGCCCGTGTTATGAACGGTAAATTCACTTTTGTTTGACTTTCCTTATTGAATATGCTACCATCCTTGGGCGAGGTGAAAAGTTTTGCGTGATAAAGCCCGTTCTCATTCTTCAAAAAACAGAATAAAACTGAGTGTTCTCATATCACTTTTTACCGCAGTAATTGCAGTCTGTTCCTTTGTCAGTGTACCATCTGCCGTACCATTCACCCTTCAGACCCTGGGTATTTTTACAACACTTACGGTTTTAGGGGGCAAGCACGGCACAGTCTGTATTGCCCTGTATATTTTCATAGGGCTTGCAGGTGTGCCTGTTTTTTCCGGTTTTGGTGCAGGCTTTGGTCACATAACCGGAGCAACGGGCGGTTTCATTCTTGGTTTTATTATTTGTGGTTTTTGTTATTGGATTATAACAAAAATCTTCGGCAACAAAACCGTAACTAAAGCAATCGGCTTAATAACGGGACTCTTACTGTGCTACTCCTTCGGCACATTATGGTACGCCGTTTTTCACCTTAGGACAATCAGCCCGGGTGAGTTTTTAACCGTCCTTAAAGTATGTGTTCTGCCTTTTATAATTCCCGACCTTTTAAAGCTCTGTGTGGCACTTATAATTGACAAAAAATTACCACAGACAATTAGATAGTTTATCACAATAAATAATAATAAACAATACTGTTTTTTCATATAAATCCCCTCTTTTTTCGAGGGGATTTTAGTTTATTTTACAATACCTTCAAGGAAGTTTACTTCTGTTACGTTAGTTTCGCGGTCAATTCGGAAGGTTTTTATTTCGTGTTTGCCGATATCATACCAGAAACCATTGTCAAAAAGCTTTGACATAATGTAACCCCTTGAGCTTTCAATACCTTTTGTTTCATAAAGTCTTACAATAAGGTCTCCGCTACCGTCTTCGCAACGTTTGAGAGCGGTAATAACAACGTTATCAAGGTTAGTATATATAAAGGAATCCTTCTGTGAAAATTCACCCCTATGATAGCTTTCGGGAACTGTAACAATATTATTGTTGAAAAGATGTGCTTCTTTAACAATATCACTTGTTTCGGCTTCATCTTCATGAAGGTAAATGCCGTACGAAAACCTGTTAAGACCTTCATCGGTAAAATTGAAGTCCGCCGCAGGTCTGTCGGAATAGTGATCCGCGAAAATTACATTTCTGAGAGCCGTGAGTCTTAACTCTGCACCGGGACAGTCGTAGCTGTATTTCGAGTCACTCATAACGGAGATACCTACGCGCTTGCCGTCCTTGTCAACAGTAATATCTGCCCAGTTGAGAGCAGGCTCTTCTTCACCATTGCAAGGTCTCTTGATATAACCGCAGGGAATTTCGTATGTTGAAATTTCCTTTTCACCGCCAATGGGGAATGCGAATTTAAGCATTGTGAATTTTTCCTGCCACATTGCCTTGCAATCAACACGCAAAGTTTTCTGACCCTTTGCGAGAATAAAGTCCTGAGTGAGATATGAGTCACCGAATTTGTGTTTTGTACGGACAACTGAACGAAGTGCACCGTTTTCAACACGTTCAATACTGACAAGCTCCATAAGACCCTTCACATCGTGGAACTTAAAGACCATATGAGCCCAAGTATCGGTGTTCTCATCATTTATAACCGTAGGAATAGCAAGGAAGTTATCGCCTGCGTACTCTGCACCTGACTTTTTATCAACAAGACTCTTGATATAACCGGTTTCACTATCAAGTTCAACGGTCATAAACTCATTTTCCATAAAGAAATTCTGTTCACCGCTTAATTCCTTTTCGGCTCTTGCATCACCATCAATTTCCAACCAATAAGTAGCATAACCGAAAGGCGGCACTTTAGCCACAAACAATGTATCAAGATGATTATCATTTGAACGTGATGAACGGATATTCTGGAAAAGAACATCATTGCCTTCACAATCAGTAACCGCTTTTGACGGATGATATGTTCTTACGGGAAGTTCAACCTCATAGGAATGGGGGTTAAACACAACAACGGGTCTGGGAAAACCGCTGTCTGCACCTGAAAAATGACGTTCTTCAAACACAGGGTCACTTACACCGTCAATCCATGTATCGATTTTACGTGAAATGCGAAGCACCGCATTATTATAACTTTCAGATGCTATGTTAAGAGCATAACCTTCCGAAGCCTTAACATCTTCGTATGCTTCCATAATGGAGCAACCGCACATAATATCGTGGAACTGATTGAAGCAAACCTTCTGCCAAGCCTTTTCGAACTCTTTTGTGCAAGGCTTTGCATCTGTTGCTATTGAAGAAATTGTATCCCATTTTTCTGCGGCAGCAAGTGCATTTTCTGCTTTTCTGTTAAGTGCTTTTATAAGTGATGTTGCACTGTAACAACCGCTTGCGTGGTGTTGCAACTCATCATTCCATGAGGGCAAATCAAGGAACTCGTTAAGTATATCTTCAAAATATCCGTCAGGAGAAGAAAATTCAAGGTCGTTGTAGCCTTCTCTTTCAAGATTAGCCTTAAGATACTCGATATCTCCCTTGGTAGGTCCGCCGCCGTGGTTACCAACGCCATAAAAGAGCATTAGTCCGTGACCTGCCTTTTCGGCTCTTTCGTTAGTCTCATCAATGCGTTTGTTAAGAGACTCAACACCGCTTGAACCGTAACCGTCGGGAATGTGATACGTTAAAACACGGCTTCCGTCGGCACTGTCCCACCAGAAAAGATTTTCGGGAATCTCACTGTTTTCGTGCATACCGGGTCTCTGGAACACGTAAAAGTCCATACCGCCCTTTTGGAGCAACTGTGGTAACATTGCGTTATGACCGAAGGAATCAACATTGTAGCCTGTTTTGCAGGTTATGCCGAATTTTTCATAATAATAAAGCTGGCTGTAAAGTGCCTGACGGGCATAGCTTTCACCTGAAGGCATATTGCAGTCAGGTTGAACCCACCAACCGTTTACGGGAACCCATCTGCCCTTTTTCACCATAACGCGGATTTCTTCAAACATCTGTGGGTCAATTTCTTCAACCCACTTATAGTATGCCGCGGATGAGCAGGTAAAAACAAAATCGGTATATTCTTTTAATCTGTCAAGAGCACTGCGGAATGTCTGCAGAACTTCTGCACAGCCTTCCTGCCATCTCCATAACCAGATAGGGTCAAGGTGGGCATTACCTATAAGCTTGATTGTTTTATCCATTATTTTTCACCCTCTTCGATAAATCTGAAATATCTTCCTAACCAATACGCGAATGTGTAGGGATAACAGCTTTCAACACAGAAAACACCGCCACTGTCTTCATTTTTGTATTCAAGGGGGTCTCTGTCGTATTTTGCAATAAATCTTTCGTCGTTGGGAAGAAGAGCTGATGTTGAGCCATATCCGCCCTTATGAATTCTTTTTGCGTAGTCGCGACGCATATCAAGTGAAACATTAGACGCAAGACGTGATACACCGAAGCGATAGAACCATGTTTTTATACGCTCTGCATCGGGCTTTGCATTATCCGGGTCACTCAAGAAGTACGGGAAGTCATAGCCGGGATTAAACTCGGGAGCAAGTGAACCTCTCCAGCTTCTGAAGGCTGTTCTGAACTTTTCTTTGAGTTTTTCATCAGGCTCAAGAGTTATGAGACCCCAGAGAGAAAGCACCGCCAACATATGGTCACCGTACATAATATCCTCACGGAACTCGATGCCGCCCTGAACACAAACCTGATTGAAACGGTCATAATGCTTAACCGTAAGGTCGGCATAACCTTTTTCAATAAGCTCATCGTAGGTTTTCTGCCAGATACCTTTTTCACCTGTTAAATGCATTGTAACTCTCAGATACATAAGCATCTGACCTGCATTAAGGCAAGCATCCGCCCAGCCCATAGGTGTGTTAAAATATTCGAGATTCCACTTTGCCCATGTGGTATATCCGCCGTGAGCCTCACGCAGAGCAAAGTTGTTTTTTATCATATGGGTTGTAGTATTGATTGCCGCAGTCTTTAAAAGCTCATCGAACTCAGGGTCCTCTCTGCCCAAAAATTCGTGTGCAACAAGAAGGTGCATATAGTGATGGGTAATTTCATCGCTGCTTGTGTCACCTTTGTATGTAATATCCGTGTCCTCGTAACCGTCACAGGTATAAAGTTTACGAAGTCTTTCGGGGATTGGTGCATCCGCCTTAACCTCAAGACCAACAACCTTCATATTTCTTGCATCGGTAGTATTAAGACAAACAGCAGTAGCACCGTTTTTCTTGTAGAATAAGCCGTCATCGGGAACAGGCTCATCCTTAGTAAGATAAGTTCTTGCAACGAAGCCGTCGCCCCTGCCCGCAACGTACATAAGCATAAGAGTTGCCTCACTGGCTCTCATTGCAACGCGCCTTGCTTCGATTGTTTCGTCAGCCAGGTCGCCTAACTCCCTTTTCAGAGTTGCATAACGGAATATTTCGCCCATTGCGTAAGCCGCAGAGAAGCTACCGTCGTTATCCGAGTGACCATAGGGCAATGCAGATTTAAGGTTGCCCGCCTCGGAAAGTTTCTTTTGACTTACCATACCGTGACGGTCCACATAAGTAAGTGTTTCTTCGAGAAGTCTGTATGCCTTATCTTGCATAGACATCATTACCATATCAATATGTGTAGCGCCATTATCCGTAAGCACCCACACGCCATCCTTGTTATCGGGGACAAGTGAAATTACGTTATTATCAAGAAGGTCACGGCGTGCGGCAAAATGCATTACCTTATCCGTAAGACTTTCTGCATTGGGGTTGTATCTTGTTACTCCGCCTTTTCCGCCATACCACATAACACCGTTATCGGTTTCGCAATAACAGCAATAATCCTTTTTACGAAGGGGTAAGGGATATTTAACATCCGCAAGGTCGGGTTTTTGTGCTCTGACTTCTAAAAGTGATTTCGGCACTTCTATGTCATATTTCTTAAAGTGGCTGATTACCCTTGTTAACTGAGGGTATAATTTTACTGCCTCTGCCATAGAACTACTCCTTTTTGGTACAAATTTTTACATTATAAATTTTACCAAATATGCATAAAAAGTTCAATACATAAGTACCAATTTTTGAAAGCAAAAACGTAAAGTTTTTTTCAAATATATATTGGAATATTACAAAGTAAGTGATATAATACTCTTAACTCTGCATTCAGAGATAACGAAAATCAAAATAAAGGTTGAGAAGGTCTTGCAAGCCGGCAAGACGCTGCTTCTTCCATCTTTATGTTCTAATTGTTTTTCACTAAAAAATTTTATGGCGACAGAGAAGGTTTTGCAAACCGGCAAGACGCTGCTTCTGTCGGAAAGGACAATAACAATGAACACTAACGCTTTTGACAAATACGAATCCGAGGTACGCTCATACTGCCGTAATTTCCCTGCAGTTTTCACCAAAGCCAAAGACTCCGTAATCTATGCCGAAGACGGCAAAGAATACATTGACTTTTTCTGTGGTGCAGGTGCTCTTAACTACGGCCACAACAACGACTATATCAAAAAACAGATAATCAAATATCTTGAAAGTGACGGCATAATCCACTCTCTTGACATGTTCACATCCGCAAAACGTGATTTTATTGAGTTTTTTGAAGAAAACATTTTAGAGCCCCGTGGTTTCAATTACAAAATTCAATTCCCCGGCCCTACAGGCACCAATGCTGTTGAAGCCGCTCTGAAGCTTGCAAGAAAAGTTAAAAAAAGAAACAATATCTTTGCTTTTATGGGTGCATTCCACGGTATGACATTGGGCTCACTTTCAATGACCACCGACCGTGATTCCCGTGAAGGTGCAGGGGTAGTGCTTACGGATGTAACCCATATTCCTACTCCCTATATGTTCCCCGATTTTGACGTACTCAACTATATGCAAACACTCATTGATGACGACCATTCAGGTGTTTCAAAACCGGCGGCGGTATTTATAGAACCCGTTCAGGCAGACGGCGGTATACACGTTTTCAGCGTTGAGTTTTTACAGGGTCTTCGCGATTTCTGCACACGTAACGATATTCTTCTCGTTTGTGATGATATTCAGGTAGGCTCTGCAAGAACAGGCTACTATTTTTCTTTCGAGAGAGCAGGTATCGTCCCCGATATCGTCACTCTTTCAAAATCCATAGGCGGATACGGTATGCCTTTTGCACTTGTTCTTTTCAAGCCTGAGCTCGATGTGTGGAAACCCGGCGAGCACAACGGCACATTCCGCGGAAGCCAGCTTTCAATGGTTGCCGCAAAAGCCGGTCTTGAACTTATGCTCAATGAAAAAGTTGAAGAGAAGGTTCAGAAACAAAGTGCAATCATCAAAGATGCTCTTGATAAAGTTGCCGCACTTCACAACGGTTTTGAGGTGCGCGGTATCGGCTTTATGTGGGGTGTTGACTGTAACAAGGTCAGACCCGACGTTGTTTCAAAAGCCATTGTCAAAGAGTGCTTTGAAAACGGTCTTATCGTTGAAAGAGCCGGCAGAAACAACGACGTTGTTAAACTTATGCCCGGACTTTTAGCAGACGACGAAACACTCGTAAAAGGTCTTGAAATTTTCGTTAATGCAGTTAAGAAAGTTGTTGAAACACTTTAAAAAGAAAAAAAGAGTTACCGCAAGGTGACTCTTTTTTTGTATCAAAACACCATTAGATACAACAAACAAACCTTCCCGGTTTTATGCATAGTTACAAAGTTTGAAAATTTTTCATAAAACAGTGAGATATTAAAAAAACAAGCGTTTAATATATGAAACGCGGAATTCAAATGGTTTCGGAAACATTCATTATGAGGCTTAAACCTAGCAATATGCCTTGACGATAAAAATTTTATGGATTATACTGAAATCAGTAATTAATTTTACGTAAAACACAGGATAAATAAAATTTTGTGTTTTAGTCCGACTACACTCAAAGCCATTTTAAGTATCAAGAATGGAGGATAATTATGAAGAAAACTATCAGTTTGCTTTTGTGTGTCATATTGATTTTTGGTATGACATTATGCACAACGCTTACAGCATCAGCTGCTACCCAACCTTTTATTTACAAACTGCTGTTAAATGAAAAGGAATACAGCGTCCGCATAGGTGATTTGTCAGAGAATGTCAAATTCCCGAGCACCTATAAAGGTTTACCTGTAACCACCATAGAATCCGGTTCAAAGGGTTCTTCCACAGTTAAATCAATTTATATACCCGATAGTATTACCACCATTAATGATTATGCCTTTAAAAACTTTAACGCACTTGAAACTGTAAGTGGTGCTAAATCTCTTAAAAAAATAGGCAGAGAAGCATTCAATGGTTGTAAAAATCTTGTTAATGTTGAATTAGGTACAAGAATAATTTCTATCGGCAAGGATGCCTTCAAATCAACATCTGTAAAAAATGAATCCGATTATTCGAACTTATATGTCATCGGTAATTATCTTATCCACGGTTCTGCCAAAGATAGTGAGACCGACATCGTTATTCCCGAGGGTATAATTACTATTGCCGATTATGCTCTGGAGAATGCGTTTCAGGATAGTGATATGGTCCAGGGTCCCAAAACCGTATATTTACCCGAATCACTCAGATGTATAGGTGATTATGCATTTTTTGAAACCTTGGGTATGACCGATATTCATTTTCCGAGTAAATTACTCACAATCGGTGAATATGCATTTTCTTTTAACTCAGGTTTAAAAAATGTTAATATCCCTGCCAGTGTTAAATCCATTGGTATCGGTGCTTTCAGTAATTGCAGCAACATCAACGTTACTGTTGATTCCAATAGTGCGTATTATAAAACTATCGATAATGTTTTGTTCAGAAAAGACGGCAAGATTATTTATGACCACTACGGTATAATGTCTTCTTCATATAAAGTACCCGAAGGTGTTGTTAAAATTGCCGATAAGGCTTTTTATGAGTCGTATTTAACGGGTATTACACTTTCTTCAACAGTTAAAAGCATAGGTGAAAGTGCATTTGAAAAAAGCAAAAAACTCACCACAGCAGTCATAGGCAAAAGTGTTTCTACCGTCGGCGAAAGAGCATTCGCAGATTGTACAAAGCTCAGTACACTGACAATACAGAAGGGCTGTACAACTATCGGTAATCGTATGTTTGCAGGCTGTACTGCTCTTAAAAGCGTTACTTTGCCTGCAGGGGTTAAAACCATAGGTCATTTTGCATTTTGTGATTGTACGAAGCTTTCAAAGCTTTCTTTACCTTCGACCATAACCAATATAGGAAGTAACGCTTTCTCAAACACATATTACTTAAAGAATGCAAAATACACAAACGGCATTCTTTACTGCGGAACAAATATTATAAGCACAAAAGCGTCAGAACTGGGCTCAACAGTTACAATTAAAAATGGTACTACATATATTGCAGGTTATACTTTCGGTGGTCTTACTGCCACAGGAACCACATCTATAACTATTACTAATAACACAAAAGTAAAGAAGATTGTTTTTCCTGAAAGTCTTAAATACATAGGTATGTACTCTTTCAATTCGTTCGACTCACTTACTTCAATTACAATCCCCGCAAGTGTTAAAAGTGTGGGTGAAGGTGCATTCAATGATTGTAAAAACCTTAAGACCGTTACCGTAAAAGGTGGTACAACCGTAATCGGTGAAAGGTCTTTCGGATATGTTTCAGGTCTGAAAACTGTCAATTTTACCATATGTGCATTAAAGGGCAGTAAAGCTCACTCTTACGCTAATCAGAATGGTTTCAAATTCAAATCAATTGGTGTTTATCTTACAAGTCCAAAACTTACTGCTGCTAAAAACGTTGGTAATGGTCTTAACATTAAGTGGAACGCTGTTAAATATGCCCAGGGTTACAGAGTTTACCGTAAAGCTCCCGGCGAAACCTCCTGGACTCGTTTGGGCGATGTAAAAGGCTTGTCGTACACTGATAAAAATGTAAAAAACGGCAAACAGTATACTTATACCGTACGAGCATTCAGTGGTAAAACCTTTGGCAGTTATGACAAAACGGGTATTTCCCACGAATTCATGACAACACCCAAGCTTACAAAAATACAAAACGGTTCAAATGGAATCAAAATTGATTGGAGCAAAGTCGGTGGTGCTGACGGTTACATCGTATATAAAAAGACCGCTAAGGGTTGGACAAAAATAGCTCAGATAAGAGATGTTAATGTTTTAAGCTATTATGATAAAGACGTAAAAGCTGGTACCACATATACTTACACAGTAAAAGCCTATGATGATTCACTTTTTTCAGGTTACAATACAACAGGTATTTCAATCAAAAGGTTGTTAACCCCCGAATTACTCAGTGCAACCTCAGGCAAATCCGGTGTTACATTGAAATGGGGCAAGGTAACAGGCGCAGGTGGCTACTACGTTTACAGAAAAACAGGCTCAGGCGCGTGGGAAAGAATAGCAACCGTAACAGGTGGCACAAAGGTTACTTACCTTGATAAAACCGCTAAGAAAGGCGTTACATATTCTTATACAGTAAAAGCATTCAGCGGAAAATACGTAAGTTCACACGATTCAAAAGGACTTACCGTAAAAGACAAGTATTAATTTTTGATAACTATTAGAATAGAAAAAAATTTAAGGCAGTTGCAATGAAGCTACTGCCTTAAATTTTATTCAAGTTCTATTCTTTCGTAAACTATTCCCTCACGTTCGTGGGTGAAAGTTATGTGTAATACATTGCCGTCGGCAACAATTGCGGGGTAAGAGAATTCGTGGTCACCGGTTGTGCTTTCGCATTTGAAAATTTCTTCAAATGTTTCGCCGTTATCCGTTGACTCTAAAAGCACAAGTGGTGCTCTGTCTCCCCATTTACCCGTTGTAGGATTCATTACAAGGTACACATTACCGTTATAAAGACGGTCAAGATCTATACCGCTGTTGGGGTTGAGCATTTTGGTTTCGTAACCCTTGGACCAGGATTTACCGCCGTTTTTACTGTCACTTTTATAAATGTGACCTTCATCTGTTCTTATGAGCATATGGAGTCCGCCATTATCATCTTCCCAAAGTGTAGGCTGAATCATACCGACTTTTTTAAGATTCTTTTTAGGTCTTAAAACAAAATTTGAATGCTCAAAAGTAATGCCGTCATCGTGAGAAATATCAACAAAGCATTTCCAATTGCGTGTTACGGTTTCTTTTGATGCAGGTGCAACAACCACCCCGTTTTTAAGGCGTATTGCTTTGTTTTTAACGGGTCCCCTGCCGCCGTCCGTATCACCCGGCACAAGAACCTTCGGTTCACAAAAGCTTTTGCCGCCATCGGTTGAAATACAATAATATGTAACCCAATTGGGAATGGGTTTGCCGTACTTGAAATAAAGAATAATCTCACCGTTTTCGCGAAGGAAAAGAACAGGATTCCAATGCGGAAGCTCTTCGCCCTGTACCGCAACGCTGTATGGTGCAGACCACTTATCGTCCTTTCTTATACTAACCCATATTTTAACGTCATCATTCCCTTCGGCACTGCCGCCGAACCAGGCAGCAACAACACTCCCGTCAGGAAGGGGCAATACAGTAGATGCGTGACAGGAATTAGTCACGGTTTTGGGTGGGTATATAAATTCTTTTATATAACTTTTTACTTTCATATTAAATCTCCTTGAATTCAAGTTACAGGTGGAAAGTGGCAAGTTTTGGGACTGCGTCAGCATTATAATCGGCACGAAGTGCCCCGAAACTCCTCACTCCTAATTCCTCACTCCTAATTAATATCCGCTACCCTGCTCATCTTTAGCAATGGAAACAATTCTGCTTGTGCCGAGTCTGTCAGCACCCAAAGCTAAAAACTTTTCTGCATCGTCAAGAGATTTTATTCCGCCGGCAGCTTTCATTTTTACATTTCCACCGATATTTTTTGAAAAAATTTCAATGTCATCAAACGTAGCACCGCCTGTTGAAAAGCCTGTTGAAGTTTTAATATAATCTGCTCCGGCTTCTGTTACAAGCTCACACATTTTGATTTTTTCACCGTCTGTAAGAAGGCAGGTTTCAATAATAACCTTAAGAATTTTTCCGTTACAGGCTTTTTTGATTTCCGTGATTTCGTTGAGAATGTCATCAAAGCGTTTATCCTTGAGCCAACCCACATTTATAACCATATCAATTTCATCGGCACCGTTTGCTACCGCATCGGCAGCTTCAAAAACCTTGCACGCGGTTGTATTGTATCCGTTAGGAAAACCGATAACAGTACAGATTTTCAATTTATCACCGCAATAATCGGCACATTGTTTAACGTAAGACGGCGGAATACACACACTCGCGGTGTTGAACTTCACCCCGTCATCGCAAATTGCCTTTATCTGCTCCCATGTTGACTCCTGCTTTAACAGGGTGTGGTCAACATGGGACAATATTTCTTTTAATTCCATTATATTCACCTTTTTTCATTTTCTTTGTTACATTGTAGCATTTTTATCTAAAAAGGTAAACAGTATTATTAAAATATCATAGTAATTAATAATTGATTTCAGGTTTTTCTTGTGGTATGATTTAGTATGTATATTTATGTAATTAAAACAAAAAGGTGATTATTTTGAAAAATTTACTTGTTATCTTCGGCGGTTGCTCAAGCGAATACGCAGTTTCTTTAAGATCTTGTGCATCTGTTCTTCGCAATATCGATTCATCAAAATATAACGTTATCACTCTGGGTATCACAAAAGACGGTGCCTGGTATCTCTACAACGGTGACATTGACTCCATCGAAAATGACACCTGGTGCAATGATGAATTTACCACCCCTGCTCTTCTTTCCCCCGATAAAAAAGATAAAGCTCTTATTATTCTTAATGATATGGGTGCGTATGAGAAAATTGCCGTTGATGTTATTTTCCCCGTTCTTCACGGCAAAAACGGCGAAGACGGCACAATTCAGGGTATATTTGAACTTGCGGGCATACCCTATGTAGGCTGCGGACTTCTTGCAAGCGGTATGTGTATGGATAAAGCCGTAACCAACACTCTTGCTGATGCCGCAGGTATTGACGGTGCAAAATGGGCAGCCTTTACGGAAGCAGAATACCGTCAGGGTTCTGTTAACTTAAGCGCCATTGAAGAAAAATTAGGATATCCCATTTTTGTAAAGCCTGCAAACGCAGGTTCTTCCGTGGGCATTTCAAAGGCTCACAACCACACAGAGCTTCTGGCTGCTCTTGACGTTGCTTTCGCAAATGACTACAAGGCAGTTCTTGAAGAGACTCTTGTGGGCAGAGAAATCGAATGTGCAGTTATGGGTAACGAGTCACCCGTAGCATCCTGCATCGGTGAAATTTTACCCACCGCGGAATTCTATGACTTTGATGCTAAATATGTTGACAATTCAACGGGGCTTGCAATTCCCGCAGATTTACCCGTTGACGTAAGTGAAAAGGTCCGTGCGGCGGCGGTTAATGCATATATCACATTAGGTTGCCGCGGTCTTTCACGTGTTGACTTCTTCCTTTGTGATGACGGCAGAATCTGCCTTAATGAAATCAACACACTACCCGGCTTCACATCTATTTCCATGTTCCCGAAGCTTTTCGGTCACGTGGGTATTCCTTACTCGGAACTCATTGATAAGCTTATTGAATACGCCGAGGACTGTGCGCGATGAGAAAGGTTGAAATAGAGTTCGTAAGCGAACAACAGTATCATGATGACCGCGACAGCAGTAAACTCAAGGCTTTTGGTACTTTTGATGAAGTTGATGGTATAAAAATCATCTCCTACACAGAGCCTGACGAAGAGATGGGCAAAAGCGAAACGGTTATTGAAGTTATAAACAATCATTTTATCAAAATGTCCCGTAAAGGTCTTTATGAAGCGGTTTTTCTTATCGAAGAAGGCAAAACACATTCCTGTATTTACAAAACACCCTTTGGTGAAATGAAAATGGATATTGTGGCTAAACGGGTCAATGCACACATTCCCGACTGTTCAGGCAAAATTCTTCTTTGTTATAATATTGAAAACAGTTCAGAAATCATTGGTGAAAACAATCTGTTAATGAAAATAAATGAAATTTGAAAGGTGTTAATAATGTCTAAATTAGTTAAAACGGCTGAAGAACAAATCATCAGTGCCGTTACCGCGGCTATAAAAGCAAATATTGCCGACGGCACTTTCATCGATGCCGAAATCCCCACATTCAAAACAGAAATTCCTGCTGACAGAAAAAACGGTGATTATTCCGCAAATGCCGCTTTTATGCTGTCAAAAGCATTGAGAATGCCCCCGAGAAAAATTGCCGAAGGTATTCTTGAAAAAATCCGCCTTCAGGAAACTTATTTTGACAAATGCGAAGTTGCAGGTCCCGGTTTCATAAACTTCTTTTTAAAGCCCGAGTTCTATGCAGATATACTTGAAGATATAGACGCTTGCGGTGATAACTACGGCAGAAGCGACTTCGGTAAAGGCAAAAAAATAAACGTGGAATTCGTTTCCGCCAACCCCACAGGCCCTATGCATATGGGTAATGCCCGCGGCGGTGCTCTGGGCGACTGTCTTGCGGCGGTTCTCGATTGGGCAGGCTACGAGGTTGAAAGAGAATTCTATGTAAACGATGCCGGTAACCAGATTGACAAATTCGGTCTTTCTCTTTCAGTTCGTTATCAGCAGATTTTAAAAGGTGAAGATTTCATAGAGCTTCCCGAAGACAGCTATCACGGTGACGATATACGCGTGCTTGCACAAAGCTATATTGACGAAAACGGCGATATTCTTCTTGAAGTATCCGAAGAAGAAAGAAGAAAAGCCCTTGTTGAATACGGTCTTCCCAAAAACATCGCGAAAATGAAAGCCGCTATGGAAAAGTACAGAATTGATTACAATACCTGGTTCTCAGAGCTTTCACTCCACAAGGGCGGAGAACTTCAGGAAACAATCGAAATACTTAAAAACAACGGCTATACCTACGAAAAAGAAGGGGCTTTGTGGTACAAGAACATTGAAGTTATGACCGCAATCCTTAAAAGAGAAGGAAAATCTGACGAAGATATCGAAAAGCTCGAACTCAAAGACGATGTTTTAATCCGTCAGAACGGCAACCCCACTTACTTTGCCGCAGATATTGCATACCACAGAAACAAACTGGAAAAACGTGGTTTTGACACCGCTATCGACGTTTGGGGCGCAGACCACCACGGTCACGTTGCACGTATGAAGGGTGCTATGGAAGCCGTAGGTATTGACGGCAACAAGCTTGACGTCGTACTTATGCAGCTTGTAAATCTTATGAAGGACGGCAAGCCTGTTAAGATGTCAAAGAGAACCGGTAAGGCAATTACACTCGTTGACCTTCTTGACGAAGTTCCCATTGATGCGGTACGTTTCCTTTTCAATATGCGTGAAGCCGGAAGCGCTATGGACTTTGACCTTGACCTTGCAGTTGAGCAGTCCAACCAGAATCCCGTTTACTATTGCCAGTACGCCCACGCAAGAATCTGCAGTATTCTCAAAAAGCTGCAGTCAGAAGGCGTAACAATCAGAAATCCCGGGAAAAATGAGCTTGAGCTTCTCGCAAGCGAAGAAGAGAAAGACCTTATTTCTCACCTTGCCGCATTGACAGGCGTTGTAGTGAATGCCGCAAACACCTATGACCCTGCAAAAATCACCCATTATGCAACCGACCTTGCCACAAAATTCCACCGTTTCTACAACGCACAACGTGTTATGGTTGACGATGACTCCCTTATGCAAGCAAGAATTTTCCTTTGCATATGCGTGAAAAACACAATGAAAAATATTCTTTCGATGCTTAAAATCAACGCACCTGAGAGTATGTAAAAAATACTATGACCCTGACAGACTCAATCAGTCTGTCAGGGTCATTTTTCATTTGATATAAATAGGATTTGTCCAGGCTCTTCTGCCATCTTTGTCAATTATGGTTGCACGGACATATTCCCAATCATTTTTTGTGCAAAATTCACCTTTGGTAAGAGATTCACCATTTGCAGTTATCTTTTTAGACGGGTGTTTATCACATTGAAAAATTATTTTCTCACATTCACTTGTTTCAATGTGAACAACATTCTCATCATCCACATAAAAATCCTTGATAACGGGTCCGCAGGAAGAATAAAAAGCTCCGTTTTCCAACGCATTAAGAATATCTTTCACATTGTTTTCGGCATTCACCATAACCCAACCCTTACAGTGCTGGTACATAGCATGACCGTCATCCGTCGCAACTGCAAAAAGCTTGTTGCCCATACCTAAAAGCTCGTCCCAATATGAACCGTTATCCGTGTCCATATCGTTCTCAATAGCGCAACCGCTGTTCCATATTTCAAAAGCAATATTGCCTTTTAATCTATCGAAATATCTTGTGGGAGTTGAGCTCCACTGTGGGTGACAATAAATTGTAAGGTTATTCTTTTCGTGGGCTTCATCAAGATATTTCTGAAACTCATCTTGATTTTTTGCTGTTCCGCTCGTAAGCTTCTCGTCCTGTGCGTATCCATTGGTTTCATCATCGGGCCCGATAAACACACTATGAAACGTTCTGAAGCCGTTATCTCTTACAAAAGTGTTATCAAACTCCATACCCGGGATAATTGTTATATCCACATTCTCGGCAAAGTTTTTGTAATTATATATTTTATGGTCTGTAAGAGCAAGAAAATCATAACCGTTTTCTTTATGCAGCCTTATGACTTCTTCGGGTGTACCCTGCCCATCGGAACGGGTTGTGTGACAATGAAGTCCACCCTTGAGCATAGTTTTCTGATTAACGAAAGCTTCTTGTCTTTTCATAAAATCACCTTATTTCTGAGTTTCCGGTGTGGTTTTTCTCTCCACAACCCACGCATTAGGAAGGTATCTGCCTGTGGGCATCTGCCTTGCGGAAGGTTTGCTTATGACATCCCCGTCATACGCTATAACCGATGATGAACCACCGTCACAAGCACCTGCTGTAACTGCGCCGTATTGCAAAAGAATGTCAGCGCAATCTTCCATAGTGGCTCCTAATGAATAACCTACCTGCCTGCCGTCAACCACAAGGAACATTACAACACCGTTTTCACATTGCCCCACAACCGTTCTCGGCTGCAATCCCCAGCCGGCAGAGTCCTCGACAACCTTTATGCCGTCAATTATAAGCGTGGGACGGTATTGCATACCATCACGTATGTTATATTCCTGCCAATTTTCCATACCGCCGACAACAAGACGGTTATTTTCGTCAAAGCCCAACAAAGTGTACTTGGAGTTATAAGTACCCCAATATTCACCCGAGGAAACACACTGGCCCGTAACAACTCCGCCGAGGCTTGTTCCGCCCGGGTCACTGAAACCCGAAGCATTTATACCGACTATGCCATTCTCTTTTTCAAGATAATCGCAGATAAATTCACCACGTGAATTTTTATAATCGGTAACCGCCAACGAAACTCGCGATGGGTCGTCTATAAGCACAAGCTTACCTTCAAATGTGGAATTTTTAACCTTAAGGATAACTATATTTTCCTCTTTATCATTAACATAAACTTCGTTACCGAATTTATCGGGCTCTCCCACCGTAAGATTTTCCTGCCCCAAAACATCCTTGCTCTGATTACCGTATATATCTGTAATGCTGATATCTTTTATATCCACCTGTTTTGCCATAATCTCGTCAATCAGTCTGTCGGGGAAAAATGTGGTGGCAAGCCATTTGTGCTGGTCAGTAGTCATAGCCGTTTCAATCCATATATTACGCCACTTCACTACAAAAGGTATATTTCCGTAAACTACCGTAACGTAGCTCACAACGCACAAAAGCACTGTAACGGCAAATATCAGGAACATAATTGGCAATGCCTTGATACGTTTTTTGTCTTTTTTGACTTTTTCTTCATTTATAGGGGGAGGCGCCGGCTCTTTGTTTTTATCTTTTTTAGGCTGTTTGGACTTATATTTTCGCACTTCGCTCAACCCGTCGGCAAGATTATCCAGACTGACAAGCTCTTCTTCACTTATTTCGACCACAAAAAGCACCTCCTTAGTAAATTTATATGATTATAGCATAAATTGACGGCAAATACCATTATCCGCCGTCAATTTACAAAAAATTAATTATTTGTTGTTATCAATATATCGGCAAGCCGCAAGAGCCGCTACTGCACCGTCCGCAGAAGCTGTTGTTATCTGACGGATACCTTTTTTACGACAGTCACCTGCAACAAAAACACCGTCTGTCTTTGTTACGCAGCTTTCATCAGAATCAAAATAACCGTTGTCATCAAGAGCCGCAAACTCGCTGAAAGCAGAGTTTTTAGGCTCAAGACCTATAGCAACAAAAAGACCGTCAAGCGTAACGCTTCTTTCTCCCAAAGGTGTATTGAGCACTACACCTGTAAGCTCACTTTCCCCTTCAAGACTTGCAACTGTTGCTTCTAAAACAAACTCTACGTTATCTTTCTTTGCAAGTATATCTACAAGCTTCTGCTCACCTGTAAGGAATGCAAGGTTTTGGAAAACATAAACCTTTTCGCACAAATCAGAAAGAAGAACTGCTTCCTGTAAGGCAGAGTTTCCGCCACCGACAACGCCTACAACCTTATCTTTAAAGAATGCACCGTCGCAAACCGCGCAATATGACACACCGTTGCCAACAAGCTCGTTTTCTTTAGGAAGTCCCAACTGACGATGATGAACACCCACCGCAATAATAACCGCAGCTGCTTCAAACTTTTTGTTATCTGCAAAAACAAGCTTTCTAGCTCCCTCATCAACTATACCTGTAACTTTTTCCATTTCAACTTCCGCACCCATTTCGAGCACCTGATCAAGAAGCTTATCTGCAAATTCGTTACCGCTCATCTCGGGAATACCGGGATAGTTTTCAATTTTAGGTGAAAAAGTAACCTGACCGCCAAAGGTTGACTGCTCTATCACAAGAACACTTTTTGATGCACGCAATGCATAAAGTGCCGCCGTAAGTCCCGCAGGACCTGCACCTATAACAATTATATCATACATAAAACTCACTCCTATTGCATAAATGGGTTGTAAAAAAACTTGTTTTTCACAACCCATTTCATTATTTAATTAAAGGCTTTCAATAAATGCTTTAACTGCAGGAAGGTCTGCTATTTTTTCGTATGTGTCACCCTTCTGAATAACAAGTGTGGGTGCCTGTTTGAGTTCAAGAGCAGTTGCAAACTCTCTGTTTTCCTCAACGAAAAGCTTTTCGTAAGCAATTCCCTTCTTTTCGAGTAACTGTGCCGCTATTTTACATTTGGGGCAGGTTTTTGTTGCAAAAAGAATGAATTTTGCATCGGCATCAACTTTTACTTCATCTTTATGGTCACAACAAGCGCAGTGAGCGTGGTCAACAATTCTGTTTTCCTTTGTCAGCTGTGAATTTGCAACGTCATAAACACGTCTGTCCTTAAATTCCTGAGCTTTACCGTCATTAAAGTTCTGAACGGGACGATAGTAACCTGTAATACGGCTGTAAACCTCTGTTGTGTTTTCACACTCGGGGCATTTATAAACTTCGCCGTTAATGTAACCATGGTTGCTACATACAGAGTATGTGGGTGAAATTGAGTAATAGGGAAGTCTGTAGTTAGCCGCAATCTTTCTTACGATATCTGCCGCAGCCTTCCAATCGGGAAGCTTCTCACCAAGGAATGCATGGAATACTGTACCTGATGTATAAAGAGTATGGAGTTCATCCTGTGCATCAAGAGCCTCAAAGATATCTGCTGTATAACCAACAGGAAGGTGTGATGAGTTGGTGTAATAGGGGGTGCCGTTTTCATTAGCCTGAATAATTGCAGGATAATGCTTCTTATCGTGCATTGCAAAACGGTAAGTTGTAGATTCGGCAGGAGTTGCTTCAAGGTTGTAAAGGTCGCCGTAAAGCTCCTGATAGTCAGAAAGTCTCTCTCTCATATGGTTGAGAACGTCTTTTGCAAATTCCTGAGTTTCCTTATGAGTCATATCCTTGCGGAGCCATTTTGCATTAAGACCAACCTCGTTCATACCGATAAGACCGATGGTTGAGAAGTGATTTGTAAATGTGCCGAGATATCTCTTTGTATAGGGATAAAGACCTTCATCAAGAAGCTTTGTAATAATATCTCTCTTAATTTTAAGTGAGCGAGCAGAGATATCCATAAGCTTATCAAGACGTTTGTAGAATTCTTCTGCAGTCTCTGAAAGGTATGCGATTCTGGGAAGGTTAATGGTAACAACACCGATTGAACCTGTGCTTTCGCCGCTACCGAAGAAACCACCGCTCTTTTTACGGAGTTCACGAAGGTCAAGACGAAGTCTGCAGCACATTGAACGAACGTCACTGGGCTCCATATCGGAGTTAACATAGTTTGAGAAATAAGGTGTACCGTATTTCGCAGTCATTTCAAAGAGAAGCTTGTTGTTCTCTGTTTCTGACCAGTCAAAATCGCTTGTGATTGAATATGTGGGGATAGGATACTGGAAGCCACGTCCGTGAGCATCGCCTTCAATCATAATTTCGATGAAAGCCTTGTTAACCATATCCATTTCTTTCTTACAATCGCCGTAAGTGAAGTCCATCTCTTTGCCGCCAACGATTGCAGGCATATCTTTAAGGTCAGCAGGAACTGTCCAGTCAAGAGTAATGTTCGAGAACGGTGCCTGTGTACCCCAACGAGAAGGTGTGTTTACACCGAAAATGAAGGATTCAAGACATTTTTTAACCTGTTTGTAGTCAAGATTATCAACTCTTACGAAGGGTGCAAGATATGTGTCAAATGAAGAGAATGCCTGTGCGCCTGCCCATTCGTTCTGCATAATACCAAGGAAGTTAACCATCTGGTTGCAAAGAGTTGCAAGGTGGCTCGCGGGTGCAGAGGTGATTTTGCCGGGAACGCCGCCGAGACCTTCCTGAATAAGCTGTTTCAATGACCAGCCTGCACAGTAACCTGTGAGCATTGAAAGGTCATGAATATGGATATCAGCGTTACGGTGAGCGTTAGCGATTTCTTCATCATAAACCTCAGAAAGCCAGTAGTTAGCTGTAATTGCACCTGAGTTAGAAAGTATAAGACCGCCTACTGAGTAAGTAACCGTAGAGTTCTCCTTAACACGCCAGTCTGTAACTTTAACATAACTGTCAACAAGCTCCTTATAGTCAAGGATTGTTGATTTCATATTACGGATTTTCTCACGCTGTTTTCTGTAAAGGATGTATGACTTTGCTACATCTGCATAGCCTGCCTGTACAAGAACGGACTCAACACTGTCCTGAACGTCCTCAACCGCAACAAGATTGTTGCTGATTTTGGGTTCAAAGTTTGCCGTTACCTTAAGAGCAAGGAAATCGATGATATTGTCGTTATACTGTTTGTTGCAAGCTTCAAAAGCCTGTTTAATTGCTATGGCGATTTTTTCAATATTAAAATCTGCAATTTTGCCGTCACGTTTAATTACCTGATACATACTTCTCCTTCTTTCTTTTTGATTTATCTGATTTTTGTTAACCTGAGCTTGACCTTCGGACAGAATACACCCTGCCCCGAAGGTGACTGGTACTGATAATAGCAGATAAACACTCCTTTGTCAATACCAAAAACACAATATCTTGTGTTTCCCGAAAAAATATTTTCCAAAGAAACACAAGATATTGATTGCTTTTCAGCAAAATGTAGTAAATATGCATATATATTGCCTGTGGCTTTTGTATATTTTTGCCTTTTTAGTTCTGCAGACTTCTTTTCAAGGCACAATATGTTGTGGCTGCACCCACTATATATTGTGTTTTCAAATCATAAAAATCCTTTTCAAACTACAAGATGTTCCGTAATCTTCGCCACATCGTCATATATAACGATATCCGCCTTACTGTCAAAAGGTGTGGACGATTTATTGATAAGAGCTATCGTTTCTCCCCGGAAATACTGCAAAAACGAAGCCGCCGGATAAACTGCCAAAGATGTACCGATTATTATAAGTAAATCTGCATTACGAATGGCTTTCACGGCACCTGTTACGGTTTCATCGTCGAGACCTTCTTCATAAAGAACCACGTCAGGCTTCACCGTACCACCGCAACCGTCACACACAGGTACGCCCATACTTTTATATATATAGTCACCGTCAAAGAACTTTCCGCAATTCATACAGTAATTACGATGCACACTTCCGTGAAGTTCATAAACAATACTGCTGCCTGCCGCAGAATGAAGTCCGTCAATATTCTGTGTCACCACAGTCACATTTTTTCCGCATCTTTCCAATTCCGCAAAGAAAATGTGTGCGGTATTGGGCTTTGCAGCAGGATACATCATTTTTGATTTATAAAACTCATAAAACAAAGCTGTATGCCTTTTAAAAAACGTATGAGAAATTATTTCTTCGGGAGAATAACCGCTTTTGTCGCTTTCGTTATAAAGTCCGTCTGCAGAACGAAAATCAGGAATACCCGAGGGGCAGCTGATGCCTGCACCGGTAAAAACACATATATTCTGTGCTTTGTTTATAGCTTTTTGAAGCTCTGTTATACTCATAAAATCACATACCCCTTAACTGTGCCTGTGGTATGAATTTTTGCGCTCTTTTAAGCATTTCGCGCATTTCATTCCTTGAAACACCGCGGCAATTTTCATCTATAAGATTACCCGAATCTTCAAAATTCTGCAAAAAATACGCGGGCGAACCCTGTATCCACTCCGCTGCCTTTTCAATATCATCCGGAGTGTGAAAATCCGCCGTAACAGTAGTTCTGAACTCGTAATCTATACCGCTGTTGCGTAACAATTCTATACTTTTTTCAACAGGCTTGATATCAAAATTCTTGACTCCCACGGTCATGCCGTATTTTTCACGACAATTTTTAATATCCATGGCAACGTAATCCGCAAGGCCTAACTGCAGAATCCCTTCAAGCTTTTCAGGAAAACTGCCGTTAGTATCAAGCTTAACAGCAAAGCCTTTTTCCTTTATCTCATATAAAAAACGCTCGATATCCTTTTGCAACAAAGGCTCTCCCCCTGTTACGGCAACACCGTCTATAACGTTTTTTCTTTTTTCGAGATGCTCAAAAATTTCACTCTCGTTATAAAAAGCATCATCCTGTTGTGTAACGAGCGAAGCATTATGGCAGAAAGGACACCTGAAATTACAACCCCATGTAAAAACAGTGCACGCAGTTCTTCCCGGAAAATCAAGCACCGTCAGCTTCTGAAAACCTTTTATCAACATTTTAATCACCGTAAAAATTATATCCCGACCCTTTTAACAAGTCAACCTACTTTGCAAAAATCGCTGAAATCTGTCAAAATGACCGAAAAACACAATATTTATACAATATATATAATAAACTCTCTGTATTTTGTGTATTTACATTTTGAAATATCTGTGATATAATACAAGCACTAGTAGTGTACACTAATACATTTGGAGGAATTTACTATGAAAACAAAAAAAGCAATTGCTGTTTTACTTGCAGTAGTTATACTTGCAATTCCTTTTGCAGTTGTGTCTTCCGCTGCACCCGGAATCGTTACAGCACCCGTAAAAACACAGTACACAGACTGTGAGTTTTTCAATCCCCAGGGTCTTGTTATTTCAGATGGTGAAAACGAAATCGCTTACTCTCCCGTTGACACCGATTTTTCTTTCTCACCTGCACTTAACGAATATCTTAAAGTTGAAACAAATGCCGAAGGCGAAGATAAGCCCACAACATTCGTTGAAGTTTATTACAAAAACGAGTATGTAGGCTCCGTTGAAATCGAAATAAGCCACGTTCTCGGTGAAGTTACAAGCTTCAGCGAAGCAGGTCACGGTCAGTACTGCTTAGGTTGCGGTAAGGTTCACAACTACGCAGAACACGAAATTGATGAATACATCCCCAACGATGACGGCGGTCTTATTATCCAGCAGACAGAAACAGGTACTTGTAAAGTTTGTGGTGAAAAAGTTACACGCAGCATTCCCGGCTCTGAAACATTCCTTTCAATTTTCGGCGGCGAGATGACTAACTTCGAAGTAGAAATCATCACATATTTCTATATGATTGCTGTTACACTCATCCAGGCTCTTGCAGGCATTCGCTAATCGGAGGTAATAAAAATGAAAAAAATACTTTCAGTTTTACTTGTTGCAGTAATGCTTTTCTCCAGCATCGGTTTAGTTTCCGTTGTTGCCGGAGAAACACCTGCACTTTCATACACTGTTACCGGCACATATGCCCTTGACAGTAAAACAGATGCTCAGAAAGAGCTTTTCAATGTTGATATCAGAATTGACGACTCTAAAATCGCTTCTCTTGACGGTGCATCAAAAGCATATTCTTGCGAATTAGATTCAGTTGTAGCAAACGGTATTGACTATCTTCAGGACGAAGATGCCTTCTTCGCTGCTTTTGATGCAGAAGAATTTTCAGGTACAGTTCTTGAAGTTACCTTTACAGTTAACTTTGAAAGCGACAAGGTTTTCGGTGCCCTTGATTACGAAATCTACGTATCAGGCTTTATGGCTCCCCTTGCTATCGGTCTCGGCCCTGTTGATGATGCTTTATCAAACGTTGCACTTCCCATCGAAATCAGCATTACTGATAACATCTGGCAGTTCCCCCGTGTTGACACAATCGACATTCTTTCAAGACCTACAAAGCAGGATTATGTTGATACCGAAAAGATTGACTTTGAAGGTACAACAATCGGTGTTAAAACAAAAGTAGCTACAAGCTATGTTGAGCTTCCCGGTGCTTCAGGTGCTCTTGAAAGAGTTTACTCCTTCGAAGAAGGTTACGAAGGTTTGGTTGTTTACGGTCCCCAGACCCAGAATATGTTCAGCGCTAACCCTTCAAAAGACGAAAAGCTCAATGTTAATGTAACTGAAGTTATTGCTTACTTTGACGGTATTGAACTTGTAAAATTACCTGTTAAGGTTGAGCACGCTTGGTCAAACGGCTATTCCAGCATCACTACAGACCTTTACACAGATACAAAGCCCGGTTATCACGCTATTGTTTGTGACGGTTGTGGCGAAGCACATAATGCTCAGCCCCATATTCCCACACCCGTTCTTGATGAAAACGGTAATCCTCTTGTTGACGAAAACGGCGAATATATCTGCTGGACCTCAAACAATGACCAGACATTCTTACAGAACGGCACAGAATCTTCAATTTGTCAGGATTGCGGCGCAGTTCTTACAAGAAACACTTTCGGCACTGCTGATTATAATGATTCACTTGCCAACTACCACTTTATCCGTGTAATCCTTGATTACATTAATATGCTTCTCAACATTATTAACGGCGCACTTTAATTTTACACTACAAATATTCGTGTTAACGAAACGAACACCGTGCATCTTCTGATGCACGGTGTTCTTATTTTTAAAATTGGTATTGACAAGTAACATTTCCTGTGTTATTTTATAACTGTGATAGCACAGATATCACAGTTGTGCTTCAGGAGGTGATGAAGTGATAATAATTGACTACCATAGCCGTACACCCATATTTGAACAAATAAAAGAACAGATACTCAATCTCATCAATACCGGAGAGCTGAAGCCCGATGATAAACTTCCTTCTATACGACAGTTGGCATCCGAGCTTGACCTTAACGTGAACACAGTCAAAAGAGCTTTTCAGGAATTGGAGACAGAGAAAGTAACGTACTCTATTCCCGGTAAGGGCGTTTTTATCAGTCATACAGCAATCGCAAACAAACTCGTAATTGATAACGCAGAAACAGAACTCAGACGCATTATTGCTTCATCGAAGGCAAAAGGCGTTTCTGCTCTAAGGATAACGGAATTAGTTAACGAAATATACGGAAAGAGTGATAACAATGATTGAAATAAAATCGGTAACTAAAAATTACGGCAACTTTACCGCGATAGAGAATATTAATCTCGTAGCGGAAAACTCATCAATTCTCGGCATAGTAGGCTTCAACGGTTGCGGAAAAACCACGTTATTAAACATATGCGCAGGAATATACAAACCCGACAACGGGCAAGCACTGTTAGACGGTAGCGATGCGTTTGATAATAATAACGAGCGTTGTCTTATGTTTTACCTTTCTGACAATCTCTGGTTCCCCGCATCATCTTCTGTCAAGGGAGCCGCAAAATACTATGCATCATACTATCCCTTTTTTGATTTCAGGATTTTTTCTTCAATCTGTGAAATTTTCGGATTAAAGGAGCGTGCAGGCATCCGTAGTCTTTCAAAAGGGATGAAAAAACAGGCTTCACTTGCAATAGCGTTTGCCGCAAAGCCCCGATACCTTCTGATAGATGAAACCTTTGACGGACTCGACCCACAAAAAAAAGAAATTCTCAAAAAACTTTTGTTGGAATACATAAACGAAACGGGTGCCTCGGTAATTATCGCTTCCCATGATCTGAATGAAATATCCGGCGTGTGTGACCACATTGCCATCATCAACGGAAAAAACGTCATTCTTAACTGTGCCATTGATGATGTAAGCGACCACTTCAGACGAGTGAATCTCACTTTTGAGAACAATATAACCGAAGAAGCTTTCGCTGATATAAATTACCGCAAACTCAGAATATCGGGTAAAACAGTTTCAATGATTATTTGCGGAGATATACCGAAAGAAATCGAAAAGCTCAACGCAAAAGGTTATCTCAACATAGACACCACAAGGCTCACTCTTGAAGAAGTATTTATAGAAGAAACGGAGGCGGAAAACAAAAATGAAAAAATCAACTCAGTCTTCAGACAAAATAACCGTTAACAGCAGTATCAGGCACATATTTTCCTTACCTACAATCATTTGCCTTGTAGTTTTTGCAATAATATTATTTTATGTAACATTTTTTGAATATGGTTATTATGACGATGGAAGTTACACGTTGCTTCAGGCAATTAAAGGCGAAATAAATACCGATAATCCTTATTACTACCTTAACGCAAGATACACAGACCCGCTTTTTCCTGCTTTTGGCGGCATATTGCTTGGAATATTTCAATTCAGTTTTTTACTTAATAAAAAAGCGTGCCTGACTCACCTGAGTTTTGGTTTAAAACGAAGCCGTATTTATCTGTACAGAACGTTAGCCCCGTTAGTCAGCGCTGTCTTTATTGTGTTATCAGTTAATTTACCCGTTGCATTTTTCAACATCTTTTATCTCGGACTTCGCGTAAACTTATTGAAAGCATTGCTCGTCAATATATTAGCGTATATACTTCCACTTGTTTTCTGTTTTACCGTAACGGTAGCAGCCCACCTTTTTACAAGCAGAAAAGCAGAGGCTATTGCCCTTACAATTTCACTGCTTCTTTTCCCGACGGCAATCAGAAAACTTACTATAACTATATTCAGTTCAACTCTTTTCGGATTTGGCGATATATATTCATCCAATGGTGAGATCGATGATTTTTTCGCAAGTATTGACCCGATTGGTTTGAGCGTTGCATTAGAAGATAATTTTACTTTTTTCTCCATTAAAGATGAAATAAATATTTTACCAATAGTATTGGGACAAACAGTTAATCTGGCTCTGTGTGTTGGGGCATTGGCTCTTTTCGGTGTTTATTTTTCAAAAAAATTCAAGCCCGAATCAAGCGGAATAAAAGGTAAATCCGGAATTGCTCTTTCTTTTATATCGGTTACCATTCCCCTTTTTGTGTCCTTTATCGTGTTAGAGCAGTTCATAGGTACTGATTATTACTCCAAGCCTGTCGCAACTTCAGTAATACTATATATAGCCATCGCTTTGATTATAAGTTCAGTTTGTTCCGTTTTGATAAACCTTATTGTCTCCCTTGGAGTTAAAAAGATACTTTGTGGTATCAGCGGCGCCGGAGTCGTAGCCACACTCACAATAATCATTGCAGTAATCGGTTATACGGGTTGCTTCGGATTCTCCTCATATATACCCGAAACAAAAGACATAAGCTATATCGATATATCGTTACCTTTTGCGGATTTTCACGAGAGTATGGATAACACTTATTTTGATGATATGTCATTCCGCGAAGAAAATATTCTGATATCCGACAAGGATGATATGGAGATTGTTCGTAACATTCATAAATCTATTGTTGACACAAAGCCGGAAAACGAAACTGCTATATATTGTCATATAACTTACAATTTAAAGAACGGTGAAAAAATAACCCGCTATTTCTACAATATAAGCGAAGAAGCCTCGTATGAGTATCTTAATCTTTGGGAAACCAAGGTTATAAAGAGAAATTATAAATTTCTCTTGGGTCAGAACACCGCTGACGATACAGAAAAATGGCGGGAGGATGTAGAGACATATCTAACAGACGACTACCAGTCCACCGTCTCCGCTTACGAGTCGATTATGTATGAAGGAATGTATTATCAGAATGTACATGACTATTATGGCGATATCTATTCCGGTTGGGGAAACCCAATTTCAATAACGGACAATATTTATATAATCAGCAAAGACAATAAGGTTACCGATATTGACAAAACCTTTAACAAGGATTCTTCAACACTATACCTGCGCGAGAGCATAAACCTTATTACCGAAGCATTGTACAAAGATGTCTGTACCCTTTCCGCCGAGCAATGGTTTATGCCCGAAGAACAGTTGGGAGCTTTGGTTTTCGCATCGGATTACAGCAGCGATTACGAGCGCGCAGCTAAAGATTTATTTGCTAATTATTATGATGTATTCTATATCAATTCCAATATGACGAATACACTTAAAGTCCTTGATGAGTTGGGCTACACGCCGTACTTTGGATGTAAAAAACAAGTTGCACAGGCACACCTTGTGGATGTAAACCATATGGCATACTGGATGCAAACGTTTTATTCGTATTACGAAGATTTGCCCTATGATATGGATTTGGAGTACAACGAGCAATACGAGCAAACCATATTACATTCAACGCATTTTACTCAAAGCAACGATAAGATTTACGATTATCTGGAAACAGGTTGTGATTTCTACCGGACAACAGATAGTTATAGTGATTACCATACAGAACTGTACGTTGATGATGACTATTATTCTGATGATTACAACTTTGAACAGCTTCCGCCGCCACGTGAAGAAATAACCGACCTTAACGTTGCCCGGGACATGGTTAAAAAATCTTATTTTTCCTACAACGTGGGTAACAACGGTAAATTCCTTATGGTTAAATACACAGACGGAACCTGCAGTATGTTGGTTATTCCCGAATAAAATCCACACAAAAACGGTGCATCCGATTTGCAATTTTCGGATACACCGTTTTTTATTATTCTTCTATTTCAAAAAACTGTTCTGCGGCAGCAGACTCAATTGCCTCTACGCCTTTTAGTTTTTTCTGTATAATTTCATTTCTCTTTTGTGCTTCGTCAAGTGATTTGCCTGCTTCGTCGATTTTCTTTCTTGCTTTTTCAAGAACGGTGCCGAAGGTTTCGTACTGTGATTTTGCAACTGAAAGAAGCTTTCTGACTTCATCGGCTTTTTCGTTTATTGCCATAGCCTTGAAGCCCATAGCGAAGGAATTGAGAAGTGCTGTGATTGTTGATGGTCCTGCCACCATAACATTCTGCGCCTGCAATTTTTCGGCAATGCCGGTTTTGGAAGAAGCAATCTCAGCATAGAGACCTTCCGTTGCAAGGTAAAGCACTGCGAAAGGCGTAGTCTGCGGAACACAGATATATTTCTTGATATCTTTAGCTTCAGCGAGAACTCTGTCTTCCAAGGCTTTACGGGCAATCCTTAAGCTTTCGGGGTCCGCATTGTCTGCCGCTTCGCAAACTCTCACATAATCCTCAAGCGGAAATTTTGAGTCGATTGGCAGATAAATATCTTCACCGTTTTTATCACTATTGGGAAATCTGATAGCGAACTCAACACGCTCCGCATTGTTTTTAGGAGAATAGTTTTTAACGTAAAGACCGGGAATTGTCTGGTCAAGTATAGATTCAAGTTGAACTTCCGCCCATGTGCCACGCGCCTTCACATTGGTAAGAATCCGGTTAAGGGACGTAACGTTGGTTGTAACACCTTGTGAAAGCTCTTTCATTTCTCCCAAAGACTTATAAACATTTTCCAATTGCTCTGAAACCGTTTTAAAGGATGAATTAAGTCTGGTTGTAAGTGTAGATGTGAGTTTTTCATCAACCGTAACGCGCATCTCTTCAAGCTTCTTTTCGTTACTTTCCTGCATACGCACAATTGATTCCGAAACAACTCTCGCCTGCCTTTCGGAGCTCTGGGCATTTTGTTCCTGAATGGATTTAAGCGATGCACTCACTTTTTCAGTAAGGTCGATTCTGCTCTGATAATTTTCCTTGAGCATTTCGTTTAGCTTGACTTCAATTTTGCCTAACGCGGCAGTAGTTTCATCCCGAGATTCTTTACCTGCGCGCGCCATTTCTTCACGATTGCGACGAAACTCTTCGTAAATAGCCGCATCATTCTTGTTTTTTTTCAAAGAAATAACAAGAACGATACACACAATTGTCAGTGCTACAGTCAGTGCACCAAACAGTATAATCAGTATTTCTGTCATATTATTTCGACTCCCAGCCTTTTGAACACTCTACCGCCTTATGCCAACCTTTAAGGGCAACTTCACGGGTAGAGTTATCCATTGTAGGAACAAAAATCCTGTCAACTTCACGAACTCGCTCGATTTCGTCAAAATCTTTCCAGAACCCAACGGCAAGACCTGCCATATAAGCAGCGCCGAGAGCTGTAGTCTCAACAAGCTTCGGGCGGTTAACCTTTGAAGATGTAAGGTTTGCCTGTATCTGCATCATAACGTTGCTGACGGAAGCACCGCCGTCAACGCGCATTTCACTCATAATAATGTTGCTGTCCTTTGACATTGCATCAACAAGATCAGTTACCTGATAGGCGATGCTCTCAAGAACTGCTCTTGCAAAGTGGGCACGGTTAACACCCCTTGTCAGACCGACGATACAGCCTCTGGCGTACATATCCCAGTAAGGTGCACCAAGACCCGTAAAGGCGGGAACAAGGTATATACCGTTGGCGTCCTTTACACTTTCGGCAAGGAAATCACATTCACTGGGTTCTGAAATAAGTCTCAACTCGTCTCTGAGCCACTTGATAACAGAGCCTGCGTTAAATGCGCTGCCCTCAAGGTCATATGTCACTTTGCCGTTTATACCCCAGGCGATACCTTCGATAAGGTTATTTTTGGAGTGTATACGTTTATCTCCCGTGTTCATAAGAAGGAAGCAACCTGTGCCGTAAGTATTCTTCGCCTGACCTGCGTTAAAGCATGCCTGACCGAACAAAGCGGCTTGCTGGTCACCTATGGCACCTGATATTGGAATACCCGCTAAAGACTTAAGACCGGGTACGTCTTCAGAAACATATCCGTAAACAGAGCTGCTCTCACGAACTTCGGGAAGTATGCTCATGGGTATGCCCAACTCATTACAAAGGTGCTCATCCCAACAAAGCTTCTCAATATCAAAGAGCATTGTTCTTGCAGCATTACTGTAGTCTGTTATATGTACCTGTTTATTAGTAAGATTCCAGATAAGCCAAGTTTCAACCGTACCGAAAAGCAGCTTGTTTTCTGCCGCAAGGGTGCGTGCTTCAGGCACGTTATCAAGAATCCATTTGATTTTTGTAGCGCTGAAATAAGCATCTATTAAAAGTCCTGTATGCTCCTTAACATATTCGTCAAGACCTTTTGCTTTTAAATCTTCACAGATTGATGCAGTTCTGCGGCACTGCCACACAATTGCATTATAAACGGGTTTTCCCGTGTCTTTATCCCAAAGAATTGTTGTTTCGCGCTGATTGGTTATACCGATTGCGGCGATTTCTTTCGGGTCAATCTGACCATTAAACAATGCTGATGAAACTGAGCGCAACTGGGAATCAAGTATTTCATAAGGATTGTGCTCTACCCAACCTGAATTAGGATATATCTGCTCAAATTCATACTGACCCTTGGCAACAATTTCGCCTTTTTTATTAAAAACAATAGTTCTTGATGATGTTGTTCCTTGGTCCAGAGCGAGAACATATTTTTTCATAACAAGTCACTCCTTGCAGAATTATAAAGTTTTACCACTGGAAATTATCATAAGTAACTGTCACCTTAGTACCATAAGTTACACCTTTGAGTTCTGCTGAAAGAACAGAGCTTACGCCGAACGTTGAGTTTACGAGATACATGCTTGTTTCATAGGTTGTGGAATAAGATACCACGTTACCTGTTGTGTCTATAACAAGGGTGAGAACTGCATTTTCAGCGTTTTTGGTTTTAGCATCCTCAGAAGTGTTGGATTCAAAAACGTTCTGAAGAACACTATCGGAATCTTCCTGAATAATATCTGTATTGAACGCCTTAGCATAAGGGGTCTGACTAAGATTATCCAACTCGCTGTCGGGAAGTGCAACTTTAATGGTCATATAACCTTCTATATCATAAGTAACTTCTATGCCGTAAACGTCATCGACAGTAAGCTTTGAAACGTAATCTTCCCCTTCTGCAGACATTGCATTATAACTGTTTGTGCCTTTTACGATGATCTGTGCCTCTTCAGGCTCGGTTTCGCTGACTATCATATCCTTTACCAGCTGTGCAACGCTCTCTGCAGAGTTGCCGAAATTTATACCTACAAGATTTACTTCTTTTATGTTGAAATCAGTAATATCTGTTGCTTCACTTCGTGTAAAGCCCGGGAACTCGGTTTTTACTCTGTTAAGGCAGGTATTAAATACGGCAATGGCCGCCTCCGGTGATGAAACATTTATATTGCCGTCACTGTAGCCCGTAAAGCCGCTGAATGCGCCGTCGGGCTGTAAAGCAACAAGACCGGTTACGCCGCGAAGAATCTGACGTGCATCAAACAGTGTTACAAAACCGTCATTATTGATATCGGCTCTGTCAAAAGCGTCCTCATCATCAATAATCCCGAGACCTGCCGCCGCCATAAGAGCGAGCCTTGCATCAGCTGTATCGATAACGTCGTTACCGTCAACATCGCCGTAGCGGATATCATTATTAAAAATAGCGGAAGCGGATATGGATGCCGACATCAATGTAAAAAGCATCACAACAACCATAATTATTGAAACAATTTTAGTTTTCATATTATTCTCCCTTTATATCTTCATAAATATCCTTCACAGAATCCAGAATGTAGTCAGGTTTAACATCGGAGTTTTTGTAATCTTCAAGTGTTGTTTCACCTGAAAGAACAAGGACCGATGTAACCCCTGCATTTATACCCGTTTTCACATCGGTATAAATTCTGTCACCAACCATTGCTATATTCTCATACGGTACACCCTGCGCTTTTGCAATAATATCAATCATCGTTCTGTCGGGCTTACCTAAAAAACGGGGGCGTCTTTTTACCGCCTGTTCAAACATATCGGCAAAGCTACCGCAATCAGGAAGATATCTGCCACCTTCAATTGGACAAACCATATCAATGTTTGTGGCATAGTAATCTGCGCCACCGTCCAGCAAATCGCAAACCGTTCTTATTTTTTTGTAATCAAGCTCTGTATCATAACCTAAAAGAACGGTATCGGCATCTTCTCCTGTTTCGCTTATATCAACATCGTAATTTTTAAGTTCATTCTTCAGGGACTGTGTTCCGCAAACAAATATTTTGCTTCCTTTTTTATTCTCTTCAAGGAACATTCCTGCCGCCATACCCGATGTAAAAACGTTTTCACTTTCACACGGGAATCCCAAAGAACGCATTTTTTCAACGTAATCCGATGCGCTTTTTGATGAATTGTTTGTGAGAAAAATATAATTTTTACCCTGTTCTTTTAATGTGCAAAGAAAATCCTTCGCTCCGTCTATCGGATCATATCCTAAATTCACAGTTCCGTCCATATCAAGAAGAAACAATGTTATATCTTTTAAATCTGCCATAATTTTACCTTCCGTAAAGTCTGTTTAACTCTTTATATTTTGCCGTGTCAATTCCGTAAACCTGCTCTTTGGTAATCCTGAAAAGCCAATTGCCGTGAGCTCTGCCGGGAACGTTAAGCCGTGTATCATTGCCGTATCCCAACAAATCCTGTATAGGGAAAATTGCAAGACCCGCATTACTTGCCATTATGGTGCGGATTACGGCATCGCACCCTTTTTCATCCCAACGTTCGGGGTCACAAACGCAGTATTTCATAATATCCTTTTTTATATCTGCAGGCGTTTCCCAAAGATAACCTAAAAGAGTGTTGTTATCGTGAGTACCCGAATATGCAATACTGTTATTTATGTAGTTATGAGGTTTGTGCGGAGTATCACCGCCGAAAAATCCGAACTGAAAAACGCGCATCCCCGGGAAACCGCTTTCTTCCACAAGCTCAATAACCTCTTTTGTTATATCACCTAAATCTTCCGCAATTATGAGCTTATCACCGGCAACGGATTTAAGCGCGTTTATAAGCTTCATTCCCGGTCCCTTAACCCATTTGCCGTCTTTGGCGGTTTTTGCATCACCCTTAACTGCCCAGAAGCTTTCAAATGCTCTGAAGTGGTCAATCCGCACACCGTCAAACATATTAAGTGAAAAGGCTATTCTGTCCTTCCACCATGTAAAGCCATCCTTCTCCATTTCATCCCATTTATACAGGGGATTGCCCCAGAGCTGACCGTCTTCGGCAAAATAATCGGGCGGAACACCTGCAACATCGGTGAGTTTATTGTTATCATCCATCATAAAAAGGGATTTATTAAAATAAACGTCCGATGAATCAAAGGAAACATAAATAGGAATATCACCTATAATTTTAATGCCGTTACTGTTTGCGTAATTTTTAATCTCTGCCCACTGGGTAAAAAATTGGTATTGAATGAAACGCCAGCCGAATTCAATTTCTTCACAATAGCCATCGGTAGTCCATTGCGTCCACTCTTTGTCATCGTTCGCAAATTTCAACGCCATAAACACGCAGAAATCCTTCAGATAACCATCATCATTTATAAAATCATTGACCTTCTGACGAAGACTGCCGTCTGCACGCGTAGATGCTTTGATAAGAAGCTTTACTCTTTCATCTTTTAATTTCTCAAACTCACAGGAATAGGGTGTTTCCTGTCGGGCGTGATTGATTTCTTCAGCAGTTAAAAGACCCTTCTCAAAAAGCTTTTCTAAATCAACAAAATACGGATTGCCGCCGAAGGTAGAATAGGATTTATATGGTGAATTGCATTCATCCACAAGACCGAAAGGCAACACCTGCCAATATGAAAAGCCTGCACGGGACAGAAAATCCACAAACTCCCTTGCTGCTTTACCGAAAGAGCCACAGGAGTAATCACCCCAAAGGGATGATATATGCATCAAAACACCGCTTTTTCGTTCCATCAGGTTACACCTCCCGAAGATACTGATACATAATATAGTATATCATAAATTGATTATTTTTGTAAATAGACAAAGAGCCGAATCCTATCACGGATTTATGTAAACAATGACAACAAAAGCGGTCGTTGTCCAAGCAACGACCGCTGATATTTTTAATTATTTGTCGGCGAGTTGCGCCTTACCCTGTGGTGTATCTCTGTAATACTGGGTATGGGTAACGGGATGTGGGTTATTATCCCATATATCCTTCGCCACGGGTGCCCATGCCTTGCTGAAATCATCACATTTAGCACACAGCTCATCCACAGTTTCCTGTGAAACGAAATCAGTGCTCCTTGCGCCTGTTTCTTTAATGATTTTTCTTAAAACATCGGGGTTTTCAAGCATAGGACAAGGCATAAGATGATTATCGTTAAAGGGTTGTCCCTTTCTGTATGCCATAAACAAGGGATTGTTGAGCGCTTCAAAAAGTGTATGTGTTCTTATGTTAGAATCAGAATAGTGAACAAAAACACAGGGCTCAATATCGCCGTTGGAGTTGATGTGGAAATAGTTTCTGCCGCCTGCGATACAACCGCCTACATACTCGCCGTCATCCTGAAAATCCATTATAAACAAAGGTTTACCCGTATGGCTGTTACGTATTTTCTTCATCCAGAAATACATATATTTACGCTGTGACGGAGTTGGAATAAGTGATTTATCCGCAGTTTTTCCCAAAGGCATATAATTGAAATATAGTGCGTATTTTACACCTGCATCAACCATTTTATCCATAAACTCGTCAGATGTTACCTGATTAAGGTTTTTGCTTGTATAACAAACTGATATACCGAAAAGAACCTTTTCTTTTTTCAAAAGCTCCATTGCCTCGGTAGTTGTTTTATACGCGCCCTCGCCACGTCGGTAGTCATTGCTCTCCTCATCACCTTCAATAGAAAGTGCGAGAGTGATGTTACCGCATTTTTTGATATTATCGCAAAGCTCTTTATCGATAAGGGTTGCGTTGGTGTAAATAAGAAATACACACTCAGGATTCTCGGAAGCGAGAGTTATAATATCATTTTTTCTGATAAGGGGTTCGCCGCCCGTAAGCATATAAAAATGAGTGCCGAGCTCCTTGCCCTGTTTTACGATACTGCGCATTTCATCAAGTGAAAGCTGCATACTGTGACCGTATTCTGCTGCCCAGCATCCTTTGCACTTGAGATTACAAGCGCTTGTAGGGTCAAACAAAATCGTAAAGGGGATATTGCAATTATATTTATCTCGCTTTGCGCGAACGGTTTTTGTGCCGAAATAACCTGCGTGAACACCCATAGAAAGAATCAGGGATTTTGCAAGGTCACGGTCAATATCAGTTAAAATGTTCTTGAAAAGATGCATATAAACGTTGTCTTCATCCGTAACGGCTTCTTTCATTTTAATGAAGTTTTTACGGGGGAACATTTTGAAGGTTTTTTCCGCAATATTGAGTATTTTCAAAAGATTTTTTTCGGGTGCTTTATCAATATATTTCAATATTCGTGTAAGAGCCTTATCCGCCGCAAAATGAACTATCGCGTGTTCCATTACAATCCCCCTTTCTATTTACCATACCTTGTATGATAACACACAAAAAATTTTTTGTAAATATTTAATTTGTAAACAATAATATATTTCTTTTTATACATTATTGTTGTTTTTTTGAATTTTATTCATCCACGTATGATTCTTGACACTTACGGTGTTTGGTTTTATAATTGTATTTATAATATTTATAAGGATGTGCATTTATGGGAAAACTCAAAAATCAAAACAAGCTTCCCGGACTTATCTGGTTTAACCTTCTTATTTTCGGTTTTATCGGTCAGGTCGCCTGGAATCTTGAAAATATGTATTTCAATACGTTCCTTTACAACGCTGTTTATGCAGGTGCTTCAGCAGATGCCCTTCAGGGTACTATGGCACCCACAACCGCTATCAGCCGTATGGTTGCACTTTCTGCGATAACTGCCGTTGTAACCACCTTTATTTCCGGTACCTTCAGCGACAGAATGAAAAACAGAAAGCTTTTCATCTCCATAGGTTACGTCGTATGGGGTCTTGTCACGGCTTTGTTTGGCTTCATCACAAGAGATAATATTGCAACTTTATTCGGTCTTTCAGATGCAGTTCAAATCCTTACAGTTACAGTATGGACAGTTATCATTATGGATATGGTAATGACCTTTATGGGTTCAACAAGTAACGACTCAGCGTTCAACGCATGGACAACCGACGTCACAACGCCGTCAACCCGCCCTGCAGTTGAAACTGCTTTCACTATTATCGGTTTTGCCGCAACCGGTGTGGTTATGGGCGTTGGCTCATTTGCCCAGAGCGGCGCCGTTTCATACAAGCTTTTCTTCGGTATTCTCGGTCTTATTGTTGCTGTTTGCGGTGTAATCGGTTTCTTCACACTTAAAGAACCCGTACAAAAACAACAACCTACTGCAAAAAAAGCAAGCTATTGGGCTGACCTTTTCTATGGCTTCAGACCCGGCGTAATAAGGCAGAACTCACGTCTTTATCTCACGCTTGCATGCCTTTGTCTTTTCAACTGTGCTTTTCAGGTTTTCTTCCCGTATTTATTTGTATATCTTCAATACGTCGTGCTCATAAAACCCGAAAATGCCGCTTTACTTTCACCTATTTCACCTGCACTTATAGCCGTTGGCGTCGGTGCCGTGACAGTTCTCCTTGCAGGTGTTATTATCTTATTGAAGCTTTCTAAAAAAAGCAAGGCTCTCGGTTTGATCCCCGGTGTTCTTTGCCTTATTGCAGGTTTGATTATTCTTTCAACATCAACAAGCATATATACAATCCTTATCGGTGTCGCACCCACGTTTATTGGCTACCTTGTTCTTACAATTCAGTTAAATGCCACAACACGTGACTTCATCCCCGAAGGTAAAGCAGGTCGTTTCCAGGGAATAAGAATGATTTTCTTCGTGCTTATCCCCATGGTAGTAGGTCCTGCAATCGGTGACATTGCCTCCAGAAGCGTTGGCGCAACCTATATTAACGAATATGGTGTTGAAACTATTGTTCCCGATGCAAAAATGTTCCTTTACAGCGCAGTTGTTGCCGCGCTTGTCTTCATTCCTTTGGCTGTATTGCTGAAAAAAGGCTTTAACAAAAAAGAGGATTAATTATGAAAGCAATTTTACTTTCTTCGCTCTCTAAAGTTTTTAAAGATATTGAACCGAACGAGACCGAATTTTCAGATTTTTCGAGTCTTAAAAACGAGAATTTTTCATTTCAGGTTGCGTTTTTGCCGGAAAATGACTCGGAAACACAACCGAAAATCAAAATAATCTCTGATTTGGCGGATGATATCAACGTTTATTTTGTACGTAATATTCCTGCTGGAAGAAACGGTTATGAAAACTCCGACTCCTTCCACTATGACCTTGAACGAAAAGAGTTCCCTGATTTGCTCGAACAGTTTGACAATACCGTGAAGCTCACCGTCGGAGAGTGGTATTCTTTCTGGCTTGAGTACACTCCGACTAAGGATGTTGCAGGCGAGCAAGAAATCGTGGTTGAAATAACCGCAGGCGATAAAGAATTAACAAAAGAATTCAAACTCAATATTCTTAACCACAATTTACCCGAACAGGAGCTGCTTTTTACAAACTGGTTCCACAATGACTGTATCTGCACGTATTATAACGTTGATGTTTTTTCGGATGAATATTGGTGTATCGTTGAGCGCTTCATAAAAAATGCTGCTGACCACGGTGTGAATATGCTTCTAACCCCTGTTTTCACACCGCCGCTTGATACAGAAGTGGGTGGCGAGCGCCCCACGGTACAGCTTGTCGGCGTTGAAAAGAACGATTTTCAATATTCCTTTGATTTTACTAATTTCAGAAAATACGTGAATTTGTGTCTCAATAACGGCATAAAAGCCTTTGAAATTTCTCATTTTTTCACACAATGGGGTGCAAAACACGCTCCTAAAATTGTTGCCAAGGTAAATGGTGAAGAAAAACGTATTTTCGGCTGGGAAACAGCAGCGAGCGGTAACGAATACAAAGATTTTCTTTCCGCATTTTCGGTTGCCTTCAAAGAAGAAGTTGACAATCTTGGCATAAAAGAACGTTGCTGGTTACACGTTTCCGATGAACCTAACGAATCACAGGTTGAAGACTACAAAAAAGCCGCTGAAATTATCCACGAATTATTCGATGACTTCAATATGCTTGATGCTCTTTCCGACATCAGATATTATAAAAACGGTCTTATCAAAACTCCCGTTTGCTCGGAAGGTGATGCAGATATCTTCAGAGCAGAAGTTGACGATTTCTGGACGTATTACTGTTGCGGTCAGGTACACGACTTTTTACCCAACAGAATGTTTTCACAGCCCTCTGTCAGGAATCGTGTGCTCGGTGTGTTGCTTTATAAGTATGACACAAAAGGCTTTTTACAATGGGGGCACAATTTCTGGTATTCTCAATATTCAAAGCATCCTGTTGACCCCTTCAAGGTGACCGATGCAGGCGGCGGATTCCCTTCGGGCGACTCCTTCGTCGTCTATCCCGGTGAAGGCGGAAAGCCCCTTAACTCCTTAAGGCACCTTGTTTTTGCCGATGCGTTACAGGATTTGAGAGCCCTGAAGCTTCTTGAAGCCTACACTTCAAGAGAATACGTCTTATCACTAATTGAAAAAGACCTTGATATTCCGTTAAGCTTTAAAACTTATCCCCACGAAAAATCCTGGTTACTCAATTTGAGAAAAACAATAAATAAAGAAATAGCCAAATAAAATTATTCGCCTGATGCATTTGCTTCAGGCGAATTTTTTATATTGAATAAATATTAAGTTTATGAAGTGCTCTTGTGGATGCAAGGTACAAATATCTTTTGTTATCTTCACCGGTAAACGAGCCGTCATTGTCAACAACAATAACCCCGTCAAATTCAAGACCCTTGGTCAACGATAAGGGCATTACCACAGGAGCTTTACCTATTTCGCAGGATTTATTGTCACAAAGTCTTAAATCCGGCATTATCTTTTTCATCTTTTTGTAAATATCACGGGCTTCGTCTGCGGTTTTTGTGATAACTGCAAGAGTTTTGCTTGTTTGGGCAATATCCCGGGCGAACTCACCAAGCTCATCCTTTGTGCCTCTTATAAATTTCACGTCTTCTCCGTCGCGTTCAAAAATCTCGTAACGTACATCTTCCGACAAAAGACCCGTTGCAAAAGTGTTAATCTGCTTCGTTGAACGGTAACTCTTGTTGAGATTAAGAGCCTTGGCACCGTAAATCTGCGCCAGCTTTTCTGCATCGCAGGTATTAAGCTCGGGAAGAATAGCCTGATTTGTATCCGCAAGGAGAGTCACCTTGGCTCTGGGGAACATTTTTTGAATAATGCGGTGCTGAATATAAGAAAAATCCTGCGCTTCATCAATAAGAATGTGTTTGACACCCGGGAGCACCGCGCATGTACCGAGAACAGTTTTCAGATACACTATGCAGAGAGCGTCTTCAAACTCAACAAAACCATTTTTCAGAGATTGTAACGAATCAATAAGCTGCGGCATTTTTTTCTCTTTTGCGTAGTCCGAGAGCAAGCAGCAATAAACATTAACGGGATCGGTAACAGTTGCATTTTTTATCATATCCACCGACCACGCCTTTAATTCGCGGCGCGTCCTTTTAACAACTTTAGCCGTGTCTTCATCAATTGATGTTATTTCGTCCACGATCGCATATATTTCTTCACGATTATTTATAAAATACTCATCAATGACACCCTGTACGTATGATGCAAGGCGCTCACCTCTTGATTTCTGTGTATTTTCACTATCGAATCTGTATCTTTCAAGCAAAGCATCTTTCGAATATACAACCTTGTCGAAAAGGCTGATATCCTTAAATTCCGGTTCAACCGTCTGTGCAGCACATTCAAGAAAATCAAGAAAATCCTCACTCATTTTCAGAGATGCGCTTTCAAGACGTTTTTTATTGCCTTTTATGCATTCATCGGCAAGTGAATAATAATCCCCCGTGTTTACTGTAGGAATTTCCGCAGCAAAAATAGAGTAAAAAGATGCGTAATTAATAGGCATTTCGCCTAACTCGGGGATAATGTCTGCAACGTAACTTGAGAAAATATCGTTATTTGAAAACATTATTATCTCTGCGGAAGAAAGTTCAGTACGATTTCTGTAAAGAAGATACGCGAGTCTGTGAAAACCAACAGATGTTTTACCGCTTCCTGCAGGACCCGTAACAAGCAGATTTTCATCATCAGAGTATCTTATTACTTTGTTCTGCTCACGTTGAATACTGTTTACAATAACCTTAAGGTGTTCGCCCGACGATGCAGACAACACATCGCAAAGTATTTCATCATCTATTTTAATATCGCTGTCAACGTAATAAAGAAGCTTTCCGTCACCAAATTTGAACTGACGTTTAAGCAATAAATCACATTCAATTCTCCCCCGTGGAGCATCGAAGCACGCCTTGCCGTCAAAATCATCATAAAAAAGTGACGATATCGGCGCACGCCAGTCACACACGAACATTTCAAAGGTGTTCGGGTCCTGAAGTGTACGCAATCCGATATAGACAGTTTTCTCTTTACCTGTTTCAACAGGCTTGAACACAACCTTTGCAAAATACGGTGAAAGGCGCAGCTTCTGAAAAAAGCTGATGTCCTGTGCGGCTTCTTCCGCATAAATCATCTGTTTTTCCATTTCATAATGGATTTCGGTAAGCTCCATTTTAGAATACATTCCGCCATTCGGATTATCTCTGTTAAAATCTTCGCCCTGTTGTTTTATGCTTGCACGATATTCTTTTATAAGGTCACCGAGTCGCACAATTTCCCTGTCAAGAAAATCGCGGACTTCCGAATACTTTTGTTCTTCAAGACTCATATCCTTACGGAACAAAGCACATACCCCCTTTTTAACATTGCACCGTAAATTTTACTACACACCTGTTATTTATACAAGACTTGTTTTATTTTTTATTGTGTGTTATAATTAGTACATAGAAAAGACGTGTTTCTCTGTAAAGAGAAACACGCCTTTTTATTTTGCCTTTTAATAGTAGCGAATAAGAGCAACAACCTTACCGAGAATCACAACTTCGTTTGTGATAATAGGTTCAAACTCGTCATTCTCCGGTTGAAGGCGGAAGTGACCGTTCTCTTTATAAAAACGCTTTACCGTTGCTTCGTCTTCAAGCATTGCAACAACAATCTCGCCGTTTGCAGCGTAAGGGGTTTTTTCCGCAATAACTATATCACCGTTAAGGATACCTGCCCAGAGCATACTTTCGCCGCGGACTTTAAGGGCAAATAATGGTTTGTCACGTGAAACTCTGCCTGTATAGGGTATATAGCCTTCAATCTGCTCAACCGCAAGGATAGGCATACCTGCTGTGACTGTACCGAGCAAGGGCACGTGTGTAATATTCTCTGCCTGACCCAATATACGAATAGACCTTTTGAGTAACGGGTCACGCATAATGTAACCCGCTTTTTCAAGAGAGTCAAGGTTAGCCTGTACAGAAGACGTTGATTTAAGACCTACTGCCGCACCAATCTCCCTTACTGAGGGTGGCACTCCGTCCTGCGAACGTTCCACAAGAAATTCATATATTCTTTTTTGAGTTTCGTTAATAGGCTCCATAAAATCACCTTTCCGAACAAATTTTCTGTTTATACTATAACATATATTTTCTCAAAAAGCAAACATTTGTTTGTGTTTTTTCAAAAAATTTTTCATAAACTGTTTGCGGTGATAATATGTTCAGGATTTTTACCTATAAACAACTATCCTTTTTATGTGTTTTACTATGTCTTATTTTGCTTGGCGGCTCTGCATTCAATGTTATTTTGCCTAACATACAGACTATGGGAACCGCGGGCATCAAAGTTCCTGTTGTTATGTATCATCAGATTTCCGACAACCCGAAAATTTTAGGTGACTACGCCATCACACCCGAGCTTCTCAGGGGTGATTTTGAATATATGAAAAAGCACAATATAAATCCCGTATCTTTTCAGGACTTGTTCACTTATATAAAAACAGGAGAAAAGCTGCCCGAAAATCCTGTTGTAATAACTTTTGATGATGGTGAGCGTTCGTTTCTCACAAAAGTTCTGCCATTGTTACGTGAGTATAATTATCCTGCAAACATCAATGTTGTAGGCTCCCTTGTTGCCCTGTACTCACAGAACGGCGACACCGATGACAGATATGCATATCTTAATGAGCAGGATATAAAGCTTCTTTCAACGGAGCCTTTGGTTGAATTGGGATACCATTCTTATGATATGCATTCATTGAGCACCCGACGCGGTATGGCTCAGCTTTACGGCGAAAGCGATGAAATATATATCAATAAAATCACCGACGACATCAAAAAATTTCAGGAGATGTTCTTGCAAATCACAGGCGAAAAAGCCATCATAGCCGCCTATCCCTACGGCATAAGAAACGATACGCTTACAGATGTTTTGAAAAACGAGGGCTTTACCGTGACCCTTACCTGCCGCGAAACTGCAAACACCCTTACCACAGGCGGTGACCTTTACGAACTCGGAAGATTCAACCGACCTTATAAAATCTCGGAGCAGGTGTTCTTTGAAAGTATATTCAAATAAAATGTTGCAAAACTGCTTACAAATCTGTATAATGTACATAGTTATGCGACAAGGAGGTGTTCTGATATGGCAGAAAAAAAGTCACATTCATCCCCCGAGTGGTTCAGGTTGGATAACGCAGGTATTCTTTTCCCCGGTCAGAATACCCGCAACTGGTCCAATATTTTCAGGTTTTCAATCGAAATGAAAGAAAAAATAGACCCCGACGTTCTCAAGCAAGCTCTGGAAAACATTATGCCGCGTTTTCCTGCTTTCAACGTTCGATTGAGAAAGGGCTTGTTCTGGTACTATCTTGAAAAAAACCCCGTTAAAGTACCTAAGGTTTCTCCCGATATTAAAAACCCTTGTTACAGAGTAAAATTCAAGGAATCCGACCGTTTTCTTTTCAGGGTTTATTACCACGGTAATCACATTGCCGTTGACCTTTTCCACGCAGTATCAGACGGTTACGGAAATTCGCGATTCGTATGCACCCTTGCAGCAGAATACTTAAGATTAAAAGGGCACAATATACCTTCCGGCGGTTTTGTTAAAAATATCAGAGAAATTCCGCCTTCCGCCGAACTTGCAGACGATTTCCCGAAATATGCTAACAGCAAAGCGAAAGCATCTATTACGGACAAGCACGTTTACCATCCAACCGGTACAAAACTTTCAAAACATATGGTAAATATGACCTGCGGAATAATGTCCTTTGATGAAATTCACTCACTGGCAAAGGCAAAAGGCGTTACGGTAACAGAATTTTTTGCGGCAATTATGCTCGATATTCATTGCCGCAAGCAGCTTCAGGAAACCCGTCGTCTTAAAGAAGTTTCCGTGCAGATTCCCATAAATCTGCGTAACGTATATCCATCTGAGACCATGCGTAATTTTTCAATCTGTCTTATGGTTAAGGTTGATCCGAACTTCGGCGAATATTCCTTTGATGAGCTTTTACAGCAAGTGGCTTTGCAGTTAAGACTTGCACGCGACGAAAAGAAAATCAACGCGACAATTTCAAAGCACGTGCGCATTGAAAGGAATCCTTTCTTAAAATTCCTTCCCTTACCTGTAAAAAATGTGAGCCTTAATGTTGCTACTCTTGTTGGTGCTGAGCAGACCACTTCCGTGTACCTTTCAAATTTAGGTGAAGTCAAGCTCCCGGATGAGATGGTACCTTTTATTGAAAAGGTCTTGTTTGTTCCGGGACCCGGAATAAGGACTGCCGCAAGATGCGGTATTGCATCTTTTAACGGCAAGCTTATTTTTACCATAGCAAACTGTTATGAAGAAAATGATATTGAACGTGAGTTTTTCACTACTCTCGTCAAAATGGGAGTTCACGTAAAAATCGAAAGTAACAGAGAATAGGAGTTAATATGTCATATTGTGTTAATTGCGGTGTTGAGCTTGATTCAACAGCAAAAAAATGTGCTTTGTGCGATACACCCGTTTATAACCCTGCACTAAAAAGCACCAACAATGAGCCGACCCCCTTTTCCCGGATACCTATGATACCCACGAACATCAAGCAAAAGTTTGTGGCACTTATAATTACTTACATCCTTCTGATACCCAATATCGTTTGCACGCTCATAAACCTTTTGGTAAACCCGCACAATTTGTGGTTTGTGTATGTTTTATCCTCCAGTTTTCTGGTCTGGGTGGTTTTCATCTTCCCTTTTTTCACAAAAAAGCTACACCCGTATATTATGTGGGCTTTTGATACAATAACAATCGCCCTTTATGTTTTCGTCTTTCACGCCAAAAATCTTGGCGGCGAGAAATGGTATCTCGGTATAGCGCTTCCTACCATTCTGACAGTTTCGTTGTGTGTTCTCTTCTTTATATACTGGGGAAGAAAGAAAAAACGCCATTGGACATCAAAAATGCTCCTTATTTTCATAGAGCTTGTCATTTCACTTTCTGCCTTATGCGTGTGTCTTTACATTGCGCAACATATGATCACTTTTGATGTTTTCATAGTAATTGATGCCTGTTGCCTTGCATTGGTTTTCTTCTGGTTATATTCTAACAGAAGTAAAAAAGTCCGCGCGTGGCTGGGCAGAAAAATATTTGTATAAATTAAGGACTTCAGTCGTTTGACTGAAGTCCTTCTTTAGTGTTTGTCAGATTTTCTTAAGGTCGGGAATACCCTTAATAACCTTGGGAATAGCCTTGACTATCATAACAACGATACCTCTTACAAGGGGCTTCTTGTCGTTGAGAATATCAAGAAGCTGTTCTGCCATCTGAGGATTGAAGATACCGAAACTCATAGAAATAAGGTTCTTGATGGGCAACTGTAAAGCAATACCCGAAGCCATACTTTCTTCACCTACGAGCTTTTTAATAAGACCTACAATCTTTGCACCGTTTTTACCATCTGCGGAATCCTCGATTGTATTAACAAGTGTAAGATTGGGGTATGCTTTGATTTCAGAAGGCGGAAGCTCTCTGCCGAGAACGCTTACGAACTGCTCTGCGGGAACGCTCTGAACATCTGCGGTGTAATATGCAGGTGCAGATTCTCTGTAATCAGGAACAATTGCATCAACTGTTGACTCAACGTTGATTTCAGCGGTCAACTTAATATCACGGCTTGAAGCACCTACACAAATTGTGAAAGCACCACTTTCAACGTGCCAATCGTGAATATTAACGTTATAGTATGCAAAGGCTCTCTTGCCGAGCGTAACGGAAATTTCTTTTTCCTCGCCTGCTTTAAGGAACACTTTCTTGAAGCCTTTAAGTTCTTTTTCAGGTCTGTAAATTGTGCTTTCATTATCTTTAACGTAAATCTGAGCAACTTCGGCACCGTCAACATCACCGATATTTTTAACCTTGAATGATACTGTAACTTCGTCTGTATCTTTGATGCCGTCAGCAGAAAGTTTTATATCACTGTATTCAAAGCTTGTGTATGAAAGACCGTAACCGAAAGGATAAAGAACTTCTTTGTTGGCAGAATCATAATATCTGTAACCTACAAAAACGCTCTCTCTGTATTCAACACTTGCAGTATTTCCGGGGAAGAAGTTGTAACAAGGTGTATCGGAAAGTGCTTTGGGATATGTTTCGGCAAGTTTACCGGAGGGGTTAACATCACCGAAAAGAATATCTGCCGCCGCACTGCCTGATGCTTCGCCGCCGAGAACACAGTTAAGAATACCCTTGACTTTATCTGCCCAAGGCATTTCAATAACTGCACCGCCGGAAATTGCCACAACAACATTTTCGTTTACTGCGCTTACTGCGTCAACGAGTTTTGTATGGAGTTCAGGGATACGGATATGACGACGGTCGAAACCTTCGGACTCAAATTCTTCGGTAAGACCGATAAAGAGAATTACTGCATCCTTGCCTTTTGCAGCTTCAACTGCTTCTGCGATGAATTTTTCGTCAGTAATTTTATTCTTTTTAGCGGTTGAGTAACCGGGTGCGTAAGTAACCTTTGCTCCCTTTTCAACAATAGAATCGTATGCACAGTCAACCTTAATAGCGTTGACTATTGAAGAACCTGCGCCCTGATAACGGGGATTCTTTGCCATTTCGCCGATAACCGCAACGTTTGCATCCTTTTTAAGGGGAAGAATCTTGCCGTCATTTTTAAGAAGAACCATACACTGACCGGCAATTTCTCTTGCTTTCTGATGGTGTGCATCTGCATCGTATGTATAATCACCGAGAACTTCTTTGCTCTTCATAATAACGTTGAGCACATTATCAACCATTTTATCAAGGAATTCTTCGGGGATTCTGCCATCCTTAACCGCTTCAACAATCTTTGCGTTACCCATTCCCTTGGATGTGGGCATTTCAAGTTCCTGACCGGCAAGAAGACCTGCAACACGGTCATTCTCTGCACCCCAGTCGGTAACAATCATACCTTCGAAGCCCCATTCGTCACGAAGAACGTCTGTAAGAAGCCATTTATTTTCTGCGCAGTATGTACCGTTAAGGCGGTTATATGCGTTCATAATTGTCCAGGGCTGAGCCTGTTTAACTGTTTTTTCAAAAGAAGTGAGATAAATTTCACGCAAAGCACGTTCATCAACAACCGTATCGCAGGTCATACGTCGTGTTTCCTGGTTGTTACCTGCAAAATGTTTGAGTGATGTACCCACACCCTTTGACTGAACGCCGTTTACGAAAGCGGCTGAAATTTCACCTGCAAGATAGGGGTCTTCAGAGAAATATTCAAAGTTTCTTCCGCAAAGGGGTGAACGTTTGATATTAGTGCCGGGTCCGAGAAGAACACTAACCTGCTCTTTAAGACATTCTTCACCAAGAAGAACGCCCATTTCATAAATAAGGTCGGGGTCCCATGAACAAGCGGTTGTAGCCGCAGTAGGATAGCAAATAGCCGGTACGCCCTTAAGGCTTGTTGCCTGGTCTTTATCCATTTTTTCTGCACGCTTTCTGATACCGTGAGGTCCGTCCGTCCACATAACAACGGGAATACCGAGTTTTTCAATCCCGGGAGTATGCCAATAATCAAGACCGGAACAGAAAGATGCTTTTTCTTCAAGTGTCATCTTTTTAATAAGGTCTGCGTGTTTCATAATCTACCTCCAAAATGAATATCTGTTCACATACAATATAATAATAACATACAAAATATGGCATTTCAAGTATATTTATTTAGTTAAAAAGTTTCATTTTTCAACCGATAAGTGCAGATTACCTTTCGGCGTATTTCTCCGCCTGTAAACGGAACATATAAGCATATTTTCCGTCAAGTGACATCAGCTCTTCATGAGAGCCGTGCTCTATTATTTCGCCGTTTTCAAGCATATATATTTCATCAGCCATAACTGTGGTAGAAAGTCTGTGAGAAATAAAAAGAACCGTTTTACTGTCCGCTGCTTTCGCCATAGACTGATTAAGAGAATATTCGGCAACAGGGTCAAGATTCGCGCTGGGCTCATCGAGAACGGCAAATGCACAATTTTTATAAAAAGCCCTTGATATTGCTATTTTTTGTGCTTCTCCGCCCGAAAGAGACACGCCGTTGTCATCAAATTCTTTCAAAAGAATGCTGTCCATACCATCAGGAAGCTCCCTGTTGAAGCTTGCTGCCTTAAGCGCCTTTGATGCCTTATCTTTATCGGGAATATCATCCATAGAAACGTTTTCGCCCAAGGTTGCACCAAAAAGTGAAAAATCCTGAAAAACTGCCGCAAAATTCTTGTGATACGCTTTTATATCCCAATCCCTGATATCAACACCATTTACTTTTATAACACCTTCCGTTACGTCATAAAGGCGCAAAAGAAGATTTGTAAGAGTGGTTTTTCCGGCACCGTTATAGCCTACAAGTGCTATTTTTTTATATGGCGATATCTCAAGGTTAATATTTTTGAGAACATATTTTTCTGTACCCGGATATTTGAATGAGACATTTTCAAATTTTATAGTTACAGGCTTGTCAAAAACCGTTGTTTTTGTTCCCGACACCATTTTTTCCTTCGCATTCATAAAACGGCGGAATTTTTCAACATAAAGACCATTCTCCCTTATGCTGATGGCAAATTGGCTCGTAATTGCAAAAACACTTGTGCTTATGGATGCGGCGCCGTTAAAGGTTGCCGCAAAATCACCCATACTAACTTCCTTTGTAACAATAGCCTTATAACCCATAAGTAAAGTAATTCCAAGATAAATAAGTATCGTCATCGGAAGTGATTCCTGACAAAAATAAAGCTTCCATTGTTTTGTAAGATACGGTGCAATTGTTTTTATCCTGTCAAGAATATTTTTGTTATACCTGTCTTCAATCATTTTTCCTGCGCCCGAAAGCCGCAGCTCTTTGGCATAATCCTGTAAATAAAAAACTCTGCTGAAGTAAAGATTCTTTCTGTCAAGGGGCGTCATGGCTTCAGTTCTGTCAACATTTACTTTTGCAATAAGCCTTCCGATGGGTGTCATTATCGCAACACAAACCGCAACAAAAACAAGACAGACAGGGTCAATGGTGACTATAACCGTGCCTATTGTAATAACTCCGATAATGTTTGTTAAAATATCCTGCGTATTTGACAAAACAGCATACGCTCTTTCATTCATCGAATTCATCGCAAGCACAAGGTCGTTGTAATATTCGGGATTATCATATGCTTCATAATCCATTTTTGCCGCTTTTTCATAAATTGTTTTATAAATGGCAAAATAGAGTTTTTCCTTCTGCTTGGGCATAGATACTTCATAGAAAAGAGTTGTGCAAAGATTTGTTACGACAACGAAAGCCACAAACAGCACCAGCGCTATTGCAACACGATAAAGAGCTTCACCCTCTGTTGCAACATCAATTATGTATTTAAGAAGCACTACGTTTGAAAGTGTCCAGGGAAGGTTTGCAAGAACATCAAAAAACAAATACCCGAAAACCATAAAAGGCGTATGCTTTGAAATGAATTTAAGCATATATACGTAGTTCTTAAATGAACTGACTTTTTCCTTATTCTTCATTCTCACACACCTCCTTGTAGCCGGATGCTTGCAAGGTGAACATTTCACTGTATTCACCGTTGTTATTCATCAGCTCGTTATGAGAGCCTTGTTCCTTCAGCAAACCGCTGTTAAAAACAAGAATATTATCAGAGCGCGTGGCGCTGGACAAACGGTGCGATATGTAAATAACCGTTTTACCCTTCGTTCCTTCAAGAAGTGCATCGTACATCTTACTTTCGGCAACAGGGTCAAGGGCAGACGAAGGCTCATCAAGAACCGCAACATCAAAATCCCTTGCAAAAAGACGGGCTATTGTAACCTTTTGTGTTTCACCACCGGAAAGGAGCACGCCGTCAGAATCAAATTCTTTGGTAAGGAGAGAGTTTTCCTTATTGGGGAGTCTTCCTATTTTTTCATACGCACCCGACAGCTTAAGCGCTTCAACAGCAACATCTTTATTATTCTCTGTTACCTCCTGAGTTAAAACATTTTCAGAAACAGTCATTGCAAACACGCGGTAATCCTGAAAAACCGAAGCGAATTTTTCACGATACAGAAGAAGGTCATATTCCTTGATATTAATACCGTTGTAAAGAATTTCTCCTTCGGTCACATCATAAAAACGCATTATAAGCTTTGAAAGAGTAGTTTTACCTGCACCGTTATGGCCTACAACGGCAACGGTTTGCCCTTTCTCTATTTTAAAAGAAACATTTTTTATAATAAAGTCTGTGTTCTCGTTATATTTAAAAGAAACATTTTTAAACTCAAGGCTCGAAAACTCACCCGGGATAACCGACCCGCTTTGAATCTTTGGCTCATATTGGAGAAACTCTCTTAAATTCTGCACCCATAAACAATGCTTTTGCTGCATTGCAAAATAATAGGCAAGCTGATTGAGTTTATTTCTGCATGTGGTTATGGCGGAAACGAGCACAGAAAATTCTGAAACTGGAATATCCTTTGCTATCATTAATCTGTAGCAGCCATATATAAAGCCGCCTGCAACGGGTATTATTTCAGCAAAATAGTCGGACACGCACTCCAGCAAGGCAATTTTCCAGCCATATTTTTTTATTGCCTGAATATTTTTCTCAATTGCACAACGGAACCTTTTTTCCATAACAACGAAAATGTTTGTTGTTTTTATTTCCTTGGCAAAATCCTTCAGAAGAATCGTCCTTCTTACATAATCCTTTTCCCTTTCAAAAGGTGTCATCTCTTTTTCTTTTTCGAGTTCAAGATTGTTTTTCAGCACTCTGAAGGCAACTACCGCAACGGGACACAAAATAAACACGAGCAAAACAGGGTCTATTGATATAAGGTACGACACAAGCAGAACAAGGCTCACCACCGAACCCAACGTCCATGCAGAGCCTTCAATAATTCTCTTGAAGCCGCTTTTATCAACTACCCAGGTTGCACGGTTATATTTATCGAAAAACTCGGGATTCTCATAACAACCCAGTTCTACTTCCTGTGCTTTTTTGAAAATAAGGGAGTTTATGTAGCTTTCACACTTTATTTCAAACTTTATTCTTACCGTGTAAACATTGACGTATCCGATAAGGTCAACAAGAAGCTTGCCAAGAACGATGATACACATTCTCACGACGAACTCCTTAAAAGTTCCGTTACCTTCAATAATCGAAAGTGCTGTTTCAAGAAACATTACGTTAACCACAACAGCATAATAAATATTTTCCGCCATATAGGAAAAATATATTATAAAAAGAGATACGGGCGCACTTTTCAAAGCACACCCCAGCATAAATGCCGTGTTTTTTAACACGTGCGCTTTTTGCCGTGTCATTTTTTTAGATTTGCTTTTCATCCATTTTCTCCGAAAAAATAAAATATGATTTTAATTTGAATTTTATATAATCTTATTCCGTATGTCAAGAAAAGCCTGACAATTTTGTTCTTTTCAATACACGTTTTTTGTTGCTTTTATAAAAACGCTATGATAGAATTATTCTGATATTGATACAAGGAGGTTTTCCTATGCTTTATAAGAAAAACGGCAATTCACCCTTAAACGATGAATTGTTTAAAAAACCCACAAGTGAATACAGGGGCACACCCTTCTGGGCGTTAAACAATTTCCTTACTAAGGAAGAGCTTTGCCGTCAGATTGATGTATTTAAAGAAATGGGACTGGGCGGATTCCATATGCACGTGCGCACAGGCTTAAAAAACAAATATTTAAGCGACGAATATATGGAACTCATCAAGGCTTGCGTTAACAAAGCCAAGAAGGAAGAAATGCTTGCCTGGCTTTATGACGAAGACCGTTGGCCCTCAGGTGCAGCAGGCGGTCTTGTTACAAAAGACAAACAGTACAGAGCGAGAAACCTTATGTTCACCGCACGAAAAGAGGCGGAAGTATACACTGATACTGACTCCCGCGCAGAAGGCAACAGAAGTGGCGAAGGTGAACTTCTCGCTTGTTACGACGTTATTCTGGATAAAAACGGCTACCTTGAATCATACAAACGTATTGACGAAAACGATGATGCAACAGGTACTAAGTGGTATGCATTTTTAGAAGTTCATCAACCTTCAAGCTGGTACAATGACCAGACTTATCTTGATACGTTGAGTAAAGAGGCGGTTGAAAAATTCGTTGAGGTCACTCACGAAAAATATAAGGACACAATAGGCGAGCATTTTGACGGGGTTGTTCCCGCAATTTTTACCGACGAGCCTCAATTCACACGTAAAAGAGTTCTCGGTAACTCCTTTGACACCGAAGAAGACATTATGATGCCCTGGACCAACAAGGTTCCCGAGCTTTATAAAGAAGCATACGGCGCGGATATTTTTGACACCCTTCCCGAAATCTTCTGGGATTTAAAAGACAGTGCACCTTCACTTCACCGCTATCGTTACCACGATTTTATTGCGGAGCTTTTCGCAAGCTCTTTTGCAGATACAGTAGGCGGTTGGTGTGGCGAAAACAACATTGCCCTTACGGGTCATATGATGGAAGAACCCACCTTGCACTCCCAGACCGCCGCTTTAGGCGAAGCAATGCGTTCATACAGAAGTTTCCAGCTCCCAGGTATAGATTTACTTTGCAATTTCCACGAATTCACCACCACAAAACAGGCTGCATCTGCGACACATCAATTCGGTTACGAAGGTGTACTCTCAGAGCTTTACGGTGTTACAGGCTGGGACTGCGATTTCAGAACATATAAACATCAGGGCGACTGGCAGGCGGCTTTAGGTATTACTGTACGTGTACCCCATCTTTCGTGGTATGCTATGGCAGGCGAAGCCAAGCGCGACTATCCTGCATCAATTTCATACCAATCCCCCTGGTACAAGGAATACACCGCAGTTGAAGACCATTTTGCAAGAGTAAATACCGCTCTTACAAGGGGCAAGCCCGTAGTTAAAGTAGCCGTTATTCACCCTGTTGAAAGCTTTTGGCTACATTGGGGACCCAATGATAAATCCGCTATTTTCCGTCAGAGTTGTGACGAGAATTTCCAAGGTCTTACAAGATGGCTCATTGAAGGCAGTATTGACTTTGACTTTATCTGTGAATCCCTTTTACCCGACCTTTGCAAAGAGGCTACCGCTCCCCTTAAGGTTGGTGAAATGGAATATACAACTATCGTTGTTCCCAATTGCGAAACCTTGAGAAGTTCTACACTCGAAAGACTGGAAAAATTCCGTGAATTAGGCGGACGAATTATATTTATGGGCTCAGCACCCACTCTCTGTGATGCACTCCCCTCAGACAGAAGTAAACTTTTAGCCGATAAATGCGAAAAGGTTGATTTTTCACGTGCCGCAATACTTACCGCCCTTGAAAAAGACCGTACACTTACTATTCGTTATGATGACGGCGACCTTTCAGACCATCTTATTTATCAATTAAGAAAAGATGTTGACTGCAGTTGGCTTTTCGTTTGTCATGACAAAGAGCCTTATAACAAGGACCTTTGCCACAGTGACGATATACGCATCAGTATTCCCGGTGAGTACACAGTAACTGTTTACGACACTCAAAATGGTGACATTTACCCTGCGGACGTTACATACACTAACGGCAACACCGTTATTAATGAAGTTTTCTATGACTATGACTCCAAACTTTATAAATTAACTGAAGGGAAAACCGAAAATCAGACTGCAGATAAACCCGAATTTGACGGTGAAGGTACTTCCGCCCCAACCCTTGTAGATTATGAACTCTCCGAAGAAAACGTACTTCTTCTTGATATGGCAGAGTTTAAGCTTGAGGGTGAAGAGGAATTTTCACCCGAGGAAGAAATTTTACGTCTTGATAACATTTGCCGTGAGAGACTCGGTTTAAGAAACCGTGGCGGAAGAGTTGTTCAACCTTGGGTTTACGGTGAAATCGAACCTATATCCGAAGTTACACTCAAATACACCTTCACAAGTGAAATTGAGTACGAAGGTGCATCCCTTGCTCTGGAAGATGCCGAAAAAGCAAAAATCACCTTTAACGGCGAAGCAGTTGACAACACCATTACAGGTAATTTCGTTGATATTTCAATATTCAAAGTAAATCTCCCGAAAATAGTAAAGGGCAAAAACACTCTTATTATCACCCTTCCCTTCGGCGATAGCGCAAACCTTGAAAACGTATTTATTTTAGGTAAATTCGGTGTTAAACTTCAGGGCAGAATCCCAACACTCACAACACTTCCCGAAAAAATCAGTTTCGGTGATATTACTCAAAATGGTTTCCCCTTCTATGGCGGTAACATTACCTATAAAATTCCCGTTGAGGTTACAAATAACACCCTTAAGGTTTGTGCGTCCGATTACCGCGGTGCACTTATCAGCGTAAAGCTTGACGGAAATGAGACAGGAAAGATTATTTATCCACCCTACTGCGTATTTGCGGACGGTATTGAAAAGGGCGCTCATACCCTTGAGCTCACTCTCTTTACACACCGCTACAACACATTTGGCCCTGTTCACCTTGTGAACGAAAAAGAAAGCTGGCACGGTCCCGATGCATGGCGTACCAAAGGCGCAAACTGGAGTTACGAATACAAATTAAGACAAATTGGTATTATGAAGGCTCCGGTTATGATATAAACAATAACACCCTAAAATGGTTATTGCGGTATATGCGCGTGTAAATCAGGATCTTTTATAAAACAATAAACTGCTTTGAGAAAAACTCAAAGCAGTTTATTATTTTAATATTTATCCTTTATTGTAAGACCTTTTGTATTGTAGTAGCTTTTTGATGTTCCGTAGTAAGCTCTAACAGTGTATTTATAGCTCGTGCCCTTCTTTGCAGTTTTATCAAGGTAAGATGCATTTGAATTACTCTCTATAACCGCCAGCTTCTGCCAACTTCCGTTACCTGTTTTACGGTAAACGATATAGCCTGTTGCACCTGTTACCTGTCCCCACTTAAGTGTTATGCCTGATTTTGCACTTGTTACACTCTTAAGGACCGGTGTGAGAAGTCTTCTGACTGCAACACCCTTTGCAATATACGAAGAAAGGTATGAACCATAATATGCACGGACTGTGTATCTGTATGTTATACCGGCTTTTGCGGTCTTATCTGTGTAAGATACTGTCCCGTTACCCTTTACCGTTGCAATCTTAGTCCAACCTTCTGTGGTTTTTCGATACACAACATAGCCATTTGCACCTGACACCTTACTCCATTTAATTGTTATACCGCTGTTTGTGTTAGCGGCTGAAGTGATTTTGGGTGTTGAAAGGAAATATGTTTTGAGACCTGATGTGATGTATCCCGAAAGTCCAATCTCATTATTTGCCCTTACGGTATAACGATAGTATGTACCCGATTTTGCAGATTTATCAAGATATGACGTGCTTGTTACGCCAACTGCAATTTTTGACCATCCACCCCATTTTTTTGCTTTTGCGTCGTATGTTTTACGGTAAACGGAATAGCTATCTGCACCATCTGCTTCTTCCCATATAAATTTAACACCACTTGCGGTATTTGTAACCTTTGTGAGTTCAGGCGTTGCACATTTAAGCTGTGCAATTTCTGAAGATTCAAGAATCTCACCACATTCGGTACATTCCCTGTGTTCGGAGCCTGTGGCATATACTGTGGCCGGTGTGTCGGTAATCCAATCACCTACGGTATGACCTTTTGCAGGAATAACTATAACATTGGTTTTTGCATCACACTTTACACAATGCTTGGATTTCGAACCGTCCTGTGTACAAGTGGCCGGTTTATCAACAGTCCAATAATATGGAACTACATGACCCACTACGCTAATGATTGTTCCCGTTTCTAATATTTTACCACAAACCGTACATTCCTTATGTTTAGAACCGTCTTGAGTGCAAGTTGGTTCTTTATCTGTAATCCAAGCTGATGTCGTATGCTGTTTGGTTGGCGTAACCGCATATGCCGTAACCCCGCACATTGTACAAGAGTGATGCTTATAACCGGTTTGTGTACAGGTAGCAACCGTATCCACTATCCATTGTTCAGGGAAACTGTGACCGAGAGCAGCAATAGTTTCGGTATAACTTGCACCACAAGAACACTCATATACCTTTTTTCCCGTTTGCGTACAAGTTGCAGATACCGTTCGCTTCCAAACATAATTATGGGTATGCTTCATTGCATTCCACAAGGCTAACAACTTCTCTCGGGTTTTTGGGCCGCAATAGCCATCAACAGTCAGACCATAAGCAGATTGGAATTGTTTCACAACACTTGCTGTATTAGGTCCGTACTTACCATCTATAGTTATATTGTAACCCAATTTTTTTAACACTGCCTGCACCCAAGCTACATCCGAACCACTCATTACCGGCGATGTTTGCTTCAATGTTCTGGTGGGATAGGTGTATGAATCCGGATTTGTGCTGGTGTATTGGTTCGTTGGAGTGTTGCTTCCGCCTGCGGCATTTTGTGCTCGTGAAATAGAAAATTTACTATAACTTGTATATTTTATCTTATGAATATTAACCTGACAATTATAGCTACCGCTCCAGTTTGAATCCAATACATTTACCCCGGTTGAATCACACGAGATAACAATTGCTGAATGGCTATCTCCGACACGTATCAAATCACCTGTCTGAACAGTGCCGGAAACCGTTGAATAATCATAAGAGAATGTTCCTATATATGTTGTAGTAACTTTATCCGTTGTTGCTGTTTTGTATATATACCACTCTGCAAAAGAAGCGAAACCAAAACATGACCATCCATCGGGGCCATGAACACTTCCGTTAGAATAATAAGTTATCGGAAATTGACTGACCGCCAGTGAACCAAATCTGTTCACAAACCAACTTTGTTTTATAATTGAACTTAACCTACAATATGAACAACTGTGACCACTTGACTTTGTGCCGCAAGCGGTGTTTTGAGTTGTATTAAAATAGGAACCACCTAAAATGTTATATAATTCATATATTCTGTTATATGCAACATCTGATGAAACCGCAGCCGGTGTAGTTGCAGCATTTGTAATTAAAGGCATACTTGTTGTCACACCTAAAACCACAATTAATGATAGTAACAGACTTAACCATCTTTTCATAATAACATCTCCAAAACTTACAAATAATAGTCATACTACTTTATTATATTCTGAAAACACACATTATATAAACAGTACGCATCAGCGTTTTAGAACTTATGAGTTCTATGTTGTGATTATAAAACAAAAATATGTTATTGTCAATAGTGCAAATCAGTTCTAAAAGGTGGTGTGATTTTGTATTTCAAAAGACTTCGAGACTTACGAGAAGATAATGACCTTACACAAACTCAAATAGCGGATATTTTAGAAATTCAGCAAACGGTTTATTCAAGATACGAACGCGGAATTCAAAATATTCCTTTGGAACACCTAATAAAACTCGCTGTCTTTTACAAAACAACTACCGATTATATTCTTAACCTTACGGACAACCCATTTCAACCGGACAATTATAAAATGTAACAACCACGAAGACTCAATTTATGGGTCAGCGTGGTTGTTTGTTTTTACAATACTCTTTTGTTTGTTATTAAGATATTTCTTTTCGCAATACAAAAATGAACGTTAAATTTTACTTTCCTAATTCCAACGTTCTTTTATATGCACTTTTTACTGCGTTCATTGCGGCGGCTCTGAAAGCACCTTCTTCAAGGGCTTTTACACCCTCAATGGTACTTCCTGCAGGGGAGCATACGGCATCCTTAAGTTTGCCGGGGTGTTCGCCCGTTTCCATAAGCATCTGTGCAGAACCTGCAAGGGTCTGAGCGGCGTAAAGCATTGCCTTATCTCTGGGAAGACCACATTCAACTGCACCGTCGGCAAGTGCTTCGCAGAACATAAACACAAATGCAGGACCGCAACCTGAAACACAGCTCGCCGCATCAATTTTATCTTCATCGATTTTATCAAGAACCCCTGAATACTTCATAACCTCACAGAAATCATCAATTTCTTCTTTAGAAACAAACTCATTTGCAGTATAAAGTATCATACCTTCGCCGATACTTACAGGCATATTCGGCATAATTCTTATTACGGGGCAATCAACACCTGCCATTGCGGTAATGGACTGTGTAGAAACGCCTGCAGCCATGGAAACGAGAGTAAAATCTGTTGTTCTTTCGTCAATAACAGGCGCAATTTTTTCAAAAAGGGTTTTCAGCATCTGTGGTTTAACGCCTAAAAAGATATAGTCGCAATTGAAAACTATATATTCCGCATCAGCAATATTCACATCTGTTTCGTCAGCGAACTCTTTAATTTTTTTACTGTCTATATCAAAAACAAATATGTTTTCCGCACCAACGGATTTAATGGCAGCTTTAGCCAAAGCACCACCCATATTTCCGCAACCTAAAAATCCTATTTTTTTCATATTATCACCTTTTTCAGCGGATTTGACCGTTACCTTTGATAATAAATTTATAAGTGGTAAGCTCTTTAAGACCCATAGGACCTCTTGCGTGAAGCTTCTGGGTTGAAATCCCCATTTCGCAACCTAAACCAAACTCACCGCCATCAGTAAAACGTGTAGATGCATTGACGTACACCGCAGCACTGTCAACAGACATTGTAAAAAGTGCGGCATTATCCTTATTCTCGGTAATAATGGCTTCGCTGTGCCCCGTTGAGTGTTGTGATATGTGTGAAATTGCTTCATTCACATCTGCAACAATTTTAACCGCCAGAATATAATCAAGAAACTCTGTGTCAAAATCATTTTCGCCTGCCGTTGTGCCGTCAATAATATCAGCCGCCTTTGTATCAAGACGCAGTTCAACGGGATTGAGACCCTTTTCCACTCTGTTATCAACAAGCCTTGTTTTAAGCAGGGGTAAAAATTCAGAAGCAATTTTTTCGTTAACTGCTATAACCTCGCAAGCGTTGCAAACGGAAGGTCTGCTGGTTTTGGCATTTTCCACGATATTGAGAGCTTTTTCAATATCTGCAAATTCATCAATATAAATATGACAGATACCTGTGCCCGTCTGGATACATGGAACTTTTGCGTTTTCCGTGCAGGCTTTAATAAGTCCTGCGCCACCGCGCGGAATAAGCAAATCAACGTAACCAACCGCATTCATAAGCTCATTGGCACTCTGTCTTGTGGTATCCTGAACAAGGTTTATTATAGTTTCGGGCAGACCCATTGAAGCTATACCCTTTCTCATTGCGCGGACAATAGCATCTGCAGACAGAAATGCTTCTTTACCACCGCGAAGAACACAAACGTTACCGCTTTTAACTGCAAGTGCCGCCGCATCCGAGGTGACGTTGGGTCGGCTTTCATAAATAATGGCAACCACACCCATAGGTACTGCTGTTTTTTCAACAACTATACCGACGGGACGTTCAATCCTGTCAAGCACTTCGCCAACAGGGTCCGGAAGCGCCGCAACCTGACGGATACCTTCCGCCATACCTTCAATTCTTTCGGGCGAGAGAGCGAGTCTGTCTAACATAACGTCAGAAACTGTGCCCTTTGCTTTTTCAAGGTCCTTGGCATTCTCCGCGAGAATTTCTGCACTGTTTTCAATAAGTGCATCCGCCATCTTCAAAAGTATCTGATTTTTTGTTTGAGTATCAAGAGAGCAAAGAACAGCTTTTGCGTTCTTTGCTTCTTCGAGAATAACAGAAGTAGATTTCATTAAATCAATCCCCGTTTTATTAGACTTTTGCAATAAATTTTGTTCCTACTTTTTTGCCTTCTATTATATCGTATAACACATACGCAGACGAACCGTTGGCAATAATAACGTCTGTACCGCGCTCAATACATTTTTTTGCCGCGCCCAGCTTTGTTGCCATACCGCCCGTACCGAGACCGCTTCTGCTTTTTCCGCCGAGAGCCTCGATTTCAGGTGTAATTTCCCTGATTTCAGAAATAAGCTCCGCATCAGGGTCCTTGTGCGGGTCGGCGGTATAAAGACCGTCAATATCCGAAAGGAGCACCAATAAATCAGCATGCATACTCACCGCAACAATGGCACCGAGTGTGTCGTTATCGCCGACTGAAATTTCATCTGTATTTACAGTATCATTTTCGTTAATAATCGGAAGCACGTTAAGCTCAAGAAGTCTGTTCATAGTGTTCTTGATATTATGATACCTTGTAGGGTCTTCCAGATCAAGACCCGTTAAAAGAATCTGTGCTACTGTATGATTATATTCCGAAAAAAGCTTATCATATGCATACATCAGCTCGCACTGACCTACTGCCGCTGCCGCCTGCTTTGTAGGCATATCGGTAGGCTTCTCCTTCAAGGAGAGTTTACCTATACCCATACCGATAGCACCCGAAGAAACAAGAATTATCTCGTGACCTGCATTTTTAAGGTCAGAAAGAACCTTGCAAAGATCTTCAACGTGGCGGATATTTATGCATCCCGTACTGTGTGCCAGCGTAGATGTACCCACTTTAACAACTAATCTCATCTTGTATCACCGAAAAATTTATTCTTCACTTTCACCGTCATCTGTACGGCTCTTAAGCTTTGCCGCTCTTGAAACTGCAAGGTCTGTCATCATCTGTTCTCTGACTTTGCCGTTTACATTAAAGAAGCTGAGCGAAATTGCTTTACAGATTCTGCCGATTGCAGGAGCAAGAGTAAATACTGCCCAGATAGCCTGCAACATATCAGGGTCAGTCTGCGGTATAACGACTCCGTGTGAGTTCATAAGGGGCTCATACTTGATTGACTCAATAATAACACCGCTAAGTATTCCCGAAACACCGTTTGCTATAAGGGTAATATATCCCATAGCGGCACTCATCATACCTTCGTTTCTTATACCTGTTTTCCACTCAACATAATCGTACATATCACCTTCAAGTGCCGTTCCGCAATAACGCTGAACGCTGTTCATAGCACCAGCAAGGGTAAGGAAAATAACGATAATAATAAGGTTTATAATGTGATTATCCGTGGGCTTATAACCTACAAAATACATAATGAGATATATAAGTCCGCAGTAACCGTAGCTTAAAACAGAAAGATTTTTGAGTCCGATTTTTTTAGTAAGCTTTGTAGCGAAGGGAAGCACAAAATAGCTGGGTAAACCTGTGAAAAGACCGGATATTGCCGCATTTGAAAGTTTACCGGTACAGTTGAGCCAGAAGTAGTTGGCAACCTGCTGACCTGTACCTTTACCCATACCGAAAAAGCCCTTAATCATAAGAACCCACATAGGACGACAGGAAGCAACCTGTTTAACAGATTTCCAGACACTTGTGCTTTTCATTTCATCACGTGATGCAAGGGGCACACGTTCCCTTAAGCTGAAAAAGCCGAAGGTTCTGAAAATAATTACTAAGGCAATGAAAACAACCGCACCCACGAGATAAATATTACGCGTCGGTATCGTTCTCGGCAGATAGTCAACAAAGAACGGGAACAGCGACGGTAACCAGACACCGAAAAGGTCAACATAGGTGTCAGCCGCAATGAGCTTATTACGCTCATTAACGTTAGGGGTCAGGTTATAAAGAACTGCCTTATATGCAGGGTTATAGAACGAACCTGCTATTGAGCCTACGTATCTTATTACCAAAAACCATATAAACAAGGCTGCTTGTGATAAGCCGTCTGGCAATAAATACGGTGTTGCCGCCGAAAAAATCCAGAAGGGAAGTGTGAGCACAAGGTAGGGTCGCACTCTGCCCCAGCGTGTACGTGTTCTGTCAAGAATCGGTCCTGATATGGCATTATCAAAAGTATCAACTATTGTCGAGAAGGTCTGGGCAATACTCAACGTAATGGGGCTTACGTGTTGGAAGGTTGTAGTATAAAAGAACTCATTGTTTCCGTTGAAGGTTTCCCAGTTCTTGTCACCGATACCCGATATTATGTACGCTGCCATTTCACGTGGGCCGAGATACTCTTTCTCCTGCTGACGTTTTTGTCTTTCTATATCCGCCTCGGTAATCGTGGGTTCAATATAAACTTCTTTAGTTTTTTCTGCCACGGTTGCACCGCCTTTCGTTTTAACAAAACTTATTCTATCACATAGTGTGGTTTAACGCAATATAATGTATTATCTGAAAAATTCTTCCAATTCTCTTTTTAGCCTTGCCACAGGAAGACCCACAACGTTGAAATAATCACCGTTTATTCCTTTAACAAGAAGTCCGGCTTTACCCTGAATAGCGTAACTCCCTGCCTTGTCATATGGCTCTGAAGTGGAAATATAGTCTTCGATTTCTTTATTTGTCAACTCATAAAACACAACATCGGTTTTTTCGCTGAAGGTTAGTGTTTTTTCACCCTTTGATATAGTTACGCCCGTGTAAACCTGATGTGTTTTTCCGCTGAGAAGCCTGAGCATTCTGCGTGCATCATCCTTATCAATGGGTTTCCCGAGAATTTCATCATCAACGGCAACTACCGTATCCGCAGAAATTACAGCTTCATCATCAGCGGATATTCTTCGCGCCGCTTCGTTTTTTATTTTTGAAAGATACTCAACCGCCTGCTGTGCGCCGATATTATCAGGTAACGTTTCGTCACATTCGGCAGGTCTTATTTCAACATTATCACTTATACTTGCGATCAGCTCCTTACGCCTGGGTGATGCTGATGCAAGAATTATTTTTTCATTGAACATTTTTCACCAATCCAACGCCTTACATATGGCTCTGAGTGTATTAAGACCCCAACGGCAAGCGGTTACAGCATCTTCATGACCTTCAAATTCCAATGTTACGTAACCGTCGTAGCCTGAGTCTTTTATAATATTCATCACCTGAAAAACGGGTACATCACCGTGACCTAAAACGGCACCGCGCAAGAAGTTTCCGCCCCTTGATTTGAAAAAACCGTCGCAAGGCGGAAAAGCATTACCGCTTTTTATATGGAAATCTTTAGCGTGAAGATATGATGTGAAGGGTGCTAACCTGCTCACTGCCTTAACAGGATCTTCATCAGCACACAGAAAATTACCCATATCTATAAGAGCACCGAAGTTCGGGTGATTTACACCTGTTATTATACTCTCAACTCTGTCGCTGTCCTGACAGAAATATCCGTGGTTTTCAATCATTGTGCGTATGCCGTATTTTTCAGCATACTCCGTAACCGCTCTGTATCCTTTTATTATTCTCGGAAGAGCCTGAGAGAAGCCATTATATTTTTTCTCTTCATTTTTGTAACCGCCTGTAGCATCGTGGCGCATACCTTTAACGCCCAACTCGACTGCCACCATAACCTCTTCTTTAAGGCGCTCTATTTCTTTATCTAAATCCCCGTCACTGCCGTAAATAAAATCCGCACCCACAGAATACTGTACCGCTTCAACACCTTGTTTTTCACACTCGGCTCTGAGCTCCTTTGCATATTCCCTTTTATCTTTCCCATCGGGAGTGTGGATTTCGGCAAACTCAATACCGTCAAAGCCCAGCTCTTTTGCAAGAGAAATCAGTTCTTTTTCTGTTTTTTCACCTTTATTTACAAGTGACGAAAGACTGTAACTGCTGACTGCAAATTTCATTTTCAAATTCCTTTCCATTATTTTATCATTGCGGCTAAGCCCTTTGAGTATTATGATAATAGGTATCAAATGAAAAACACTCATAAAGGAGGCATAGCAATTGAACATCCAAGCAGACGGAGATGAAAAAATTGCCGTAACTCTCAGCCACCAGGATATGAACGAACTTGATATAACCTATGATGAAATGGATTATTCAAACATCGAAACACGCCGCGTTATATGGACCGTTTTAGACGAGGCAAAACGTGTTCTCGGTAAGGAAATCAGTACCGACGGCAGACTTCTGGTTCAGGTATCCCCTGCCGATGACGGCGGCTGCCTTATGCTTTTTACACAGATGCCACTTTTAGAAAGCAACTCCAAAAAGCGGCTCATAATGAAAAAAGATGCTGAACCGATACTGTTGCGTGCTTTTGACGCGGATTCCTTCATTGATGCTCTGTCTGTTCTGAAAAAACATTCTCAATCCATAAGAGCTTCCGAGTCCTTTTTATGTAAGAATGAATTTTTTATTGTAATTCATCCTAAACCTTCATTTTGTGAACATATCGACCTTGCACTATGCGAATACGGCGAGACCGAAACAGGCAACAAAACGAGCATTTCAAAAATTTATGAATACGGAAAACCGTTATTGTCTGAGTGAGTTTATTGCTTTCTCAATATTATCTGCACCGAAAATATAGCTTCCTGAAACAAGCACGTCCGCACCGGCTTCAACACAAAGCTTAGCCGTTTCCGGCACAATACCGCCGTCAACCTGAATCATAAGACCCGGATTAACCTTGTTTGCCTGTTCACGGATTTCAGTAATTTTCGAAAGCATATCTCTCATAAAGGATTGTCCCCCGAACCCGGGTTCAACGGTCATAACAAGCACCATATCAATATCTTCAAGATACGGAAAAACCGTTTCCGCTTTGGTTGCAGGCTTTATTACAAGTGCAGGTGATACGCCTGCGCTTTTTATTTTCTCAATAGTTGCTTTAACGTCACTGTTGCTTTCAACGTGGAACGCGATTAAGTCAGCACCGCTTGATACAAACGCATCAATATAATCATAAGGATTGCTTATCATAAGATGACAGTCAAGGAACATATCCGTTGCTTTCCTTATAGCTTTAACAACAGGTGGACCAATGGAAATGTTAGGAACAAAATGCCCGTCCATAACATCCACGTGAAGCATATCCGCTCCGCCGATTCTGACTTTTTCAATATCATTTTTAAGAGAGGCATAATCCGCCGAAAGAATTGACGGAGATACTTTTATTTCGTTTTTAAAATTCACAGACGGATTCTCCTTTCAGTATTTCAAGGGAAAGCTCCCTGTCCAATGCTATACGTTTACTTAAATCATCCAAGGATGAAAACTGCATCTCACCGCGTATTTTTTCAACAAGAAAAACTTCGGGATGAGTGCCGTAAAGGGAGCCTTCAAACCCTACAATATTCGTTTCACTGCGTTTTTCACTGTTTCCTATGGTAGGTCTTATACCGATATTGGTTACAGACGGATACATTTTGCCGTCAACCTCGGTAAAGGATGCATACACGCCGTACTCCGGCACTGCAAAATTTTCATCAAAAAACTGATTTATTGTGGGTGAGCCAAGAATTCTGCCGCGTTCATCGCCGTGAACTACTTCAAAATCATAAGAAAAATATCTGCCCAGCATTGCTTTGACATCTTTCATACAGCCTTTCGCAAGGGCTTTTCTTATGCGTGTGGAGCTGACGGGCTCTTCCTTGTAAAGAACAGGTTCAACCACGGTAATTTTAATTTCTCTTTCGGCACACAGCGCCATAAGCCTTGCTGAATCCCCTTGTGCGTCCTTACCGAATCGGTAATTAAAACCGCAGGCAAGAGCTTTTGCATTGTATTTTTTTATAAGAACTTCATCAACAAAAGCTTCGGGTGAAAGTCGGGAAATTTCAGAAAAAGAAACGTATTCCGCCTCGACACCCCATTCACTGAGAATCTCTGTCTCTTTACCCTGAGTAATAAGAGAACCGGGATTTTCACCCCTGAGATACTCTTGCGGATGTTCAGAAAACATCAATGCAATGTTGTGTCGGTATTCAGTTTTTTCTGCGGTAATTACCGCTTTGTGACCGATATGCAATCCGTCAAAAGTACCCAACGCAACAAATGCGCCTTCTAAACAATCCTTCATAATTATCTTCACATTTCGTTGTAAACTCTTTTAACCTTAAGGCTTTCACTATCGGGCAGATACTCGCCCAAGCCTAAAAACTTATTCAATCCGTACACTCTGTATAATCCGAACCCATTGTTAAGCCCCTTAACACGTTCGACTAAAAGGTCTCCGCCGTTTTTGAAGCGCACCGCCTGATTATCGGTAACCTTAACGGCGGGATAAAACTCAAGAAGCTTATCAACAGGGATAAGTGTTTTTTCGAGCTCGCCCTTCTCCTGCAAAACGGCGAGTTCCTCTAAGGTATAGCACTCATCTATACTCACCCCGCAGGCAAAAGTACGCTGAAGCGAGGTCATAACCGCACCCGTCCCCAACACACTTCCGATATCGTCAATAAGAGTGCGTATGTAGGTTCCTGCGGAACACTCGCAGTAAATGGAGTATTCCCCGTTTTCTGCTTCGCCGACGATGAGTTCATATATTTCACATTTACGGGGTGTTCTTTCAACTTCCTTCCCCTGTCTTGCCAATTCGTAAAGACGCACCCCGTCTTTTTTCAAGGCAGAGTACATAGGCGGAAGTTGCATTATTTCACCTTTAAAGCCTTCTGCCGCCTTTAAAACATCACGGAAAGTTACTTTTTTCTCGAAAGCTTCCGTTACATTCCCCCAGATATCAAGAGTATCTGTCCTTATACCTGTTTTAAAAGTGGCTTTATAAGCCTTTTTATGCGTTGGCAGAAGCTCTATGAAACGGGTTGCACCGCCCATTGCAACGGGCAAAACACCTGTGGCGTTAGGGTCAAGAGTACCTGTATGACCCGCCTTTTTTTCTCCTGCCAGACGTCTTATTTTACTGACGGCGAAGAATGATGTTATATTTTCACTTTTGTTAAGAGGAATAATACCCGTCATTATTCAATACCGTCCAATGATATTTTTATTGATTCAAGAAGCAGCTTTTTACCTTCGTTGTAATCGTTGCCGAAGTTTGCACCTGCAGCACCTTTATGACCACCGCCGTTAAGACGCTTGCAAATCTCTGATGCATCTATACCATCTTCGGTTCTTACGGAAACTTTGAAGGAGCCGTCCTTTTGCTCCTTGATAACCGCACCGACCAATACACCTTCAATTTGTCGCGGAAGTGCGGTTATAGGGTAACATTCATCTTCACCCGAACCGCTTTTCCGGAACATATCCTGTGTAATGGTAATAACTGCACACTTGCCGTCAAAATAATATTCGAGAGTCTCTCTGGCTATCATTTCAAGGCGAAGAAAGCTTTTCGTTTTGGTTTCAAACATAATTTTGTTGATTTTTACGTTATCAACACCATCTTCCGCAAGGGATGCCGCAACACGGAAAACAGAAGGTGTCACATTCTGATATCTGAAACAGCCTGTATCCGTAGAAAGCCCCGTGTATATACAGTTTCTCATATATCTGTTTTTTTCAACACCCAGCTCTGCAGCAAGCTCATATATAATCTCGCAAGCCGCCGCTCTGTCTTCAACAAAGTTATTTTTTGCATAGTAAGTATTTGACAGATGATGGTCAATACTCAAATCAACCTTTTTGCCGTACTCATCGGCAATACTGCCCAGAAGCTTAACATCCGCCACATCAACTGCAATTATAAACGGATTCTTGACTTCATCGGGCGTAAATCCATCTGTCATATAACTGAAATCTGCAGAAATTTTGTCGCAACATAAAAATGCGCGCTTTTTGCCCATTAATCTGAGAATTTCACAAAGTGCAAAAGCAGACCCGAGTGTATCACCGTCAGGATGCTCGTGGGAGAGAACAAGGAATTCCCCGTTCTCTCTCAGAAGCTTTGCACATTCTTTTCTGTCAATAACCATACTACACCTTACGTTTATTCTTCTTTTCCTGAAGAAAGTTCTTCTAACTTTTTAACAATATTCATACCGTATTCGATAGAATCGTCTGCAACGAATTTAATTTCGGGAGTTTTGCGAAGGCCGAGTCTTTTACCGACTTCACGCCTTACAAGACCTGTAGCACCCGTAAGAGCCTTCGCCGCACCTTTAGCAACTTCAATACCTTCAACCGCACTGATATATACTTTTACATAGGATGAGTCCGAAGCCACTTCGGCACGGGCAACGCTTATAAGATGGTCAGATATGCGAGGGTCTTTCAGCTCTCTGACGATTGTTGCAATTTCACGACGTATATCTTCTGCGGTTCTGTTCTGTTTATATGTTCCCATATCAGTCCTTATACTCCTCAATGATGTATGCTTCGAGAATGTCGCCCTCTTTGATATCGTTGAATTTCTGAAGACCGATACCGCATTCGTAGCCTGTTGCTACTTCGCGCTGGTCATCTTTGAAACGTTTGAGAGATGCAATTTCATCATCAAAAATAACAATACCGTCACGTACAACACGGATTTTTGAGTTTCTTGTAATTTTACCGTCAATAACGTAGCTACCTGCGATTGTGCCTGCGCTTGAAAGCTTAAATACGTTACGTACTTCCGCTTTACCCATTTCAACATCACGATATTTAGGTGCAAGCATACCCTTGATAGCGGCTTCAACTTCTTCAATACAGTCATAGATAACTCTGTACATTCTCATTTCAACGCCGTCACGCTCTGCATGAGTTTCGGCAACGGAATCAGGACGAACATTAAAGCCGACAATAAGAGCGTTTGAAGCATTTGCGAGCATAACGTCGGACTCGTTAACTGCACCAACACCGCCGTGGATAACTTTAACACGTACTTCTTCATTGGAAAGCTTCTCAAGGCTCTGGCGAACAGCTTCAACTGAACCCTGAACGTCAGCCTTAACAATGATGTTAAGGTCTTTAAGAGAGCCTGCGTTAATTGAATCGAACAAGTTGTCGAGAGTAACCTTTTGCATTGAACGGAATTCTTCTTCCTTCTGCTGATTCTTTCTCTGTTCAACAAGCTCACGTGCAAGCTTCTCATCGGAAACACAGTCGAACTGGTCACCGCCGATGGGAACTTCTGCAAGACCTGTAATCTCAACGGGAACAGAAGGACCTGCTTCGTTAACTTTTCTGCCCTTATCGTCTGTCATAACACGTACTCTGCCAACTGCTGTACCTGCAACGATAATGTCACCTGATTTAACTGTACCGTTCTGAACAAGAAGTGTTGCAACAGGTCCGCGGCCCTTATCGAGTTTAGCTTCAATAACGATACCCTTACCTGCACGGTTGGGGTTAGCCTTAAGCTCTTTCATTTCGGCAACAAGAAGAACAGATTCAAGAAGTGTATCAATATTCATTCTTGTCTTTGCAGAAACGGGAACACAGATAACGTCACCGCCCCATTCTTCGGGTATGAGCTCGTGCTCTGTGAGCTGCTGCATAATTTTATCGGGTGAAGCATCGGGTTTATCCATTTTGTTTATAGCAACAACAACGGAAACTCCTGCGGCTTTAGCATGGTTGATAGCCTCAATGGTCTGGGGCATAATACCGTCGTCTGCGGCAACAACAAGGATAGCAATATCAGTTGCCATAGCACCACGCGCACGCATAGCAGTAAAAGCAGCGTGACCAGGAGTATCAAGGAAAGTGATGTCCTGACCGTTAAGGTTTACTCTGTAAGCACCGAGATGCTGTGTAATACCACCTGCTTCGGTTTCTGTAACAGATGTGTTTTTAATAGCGTCAAGAAGTGATGTTTTACCGTGGTCAACGTGACCCATAACGCAAACAACAGGACTTCTGGGAAGAAGGTCTGCCTCATTATCTTCGTGGTCGTCGATAATTCTGTCTTCGATAGTAATAACAACTTCCTTTTTAACCTTTGCACCAAGCTCTGTAGCAACGATTTCTGCAGTATCGAAATCAATAACCTGGTTAACAGTTGCCATCATACCAAGTGAGAACAGCTTTTTGATAACTTCTGCGGCAGTTCTCTTAAGCATAGCGGCAAGGTCACCGACGGTAATTTCTTCGGGAACAGTAATTACAAGAGTTTTCTTTGCTCTTTCGGCTTCGATTCTCTTTAATCTTTCTGCTTCGCTCTCTTTACGTTTGGAGCGCATACCCTGCTGTTTTCTGTATTGCTGGCTCTTTTGTTTTAATTTCTGTTTAGTCTGAACATTGTCGTTAATTGAATGAACGGGAGCAATGTTTTCATACTTTTCGTTGTACTTATCAAGCTGAATATCTTCTGCTCTTGTGTCAATTGTACGTCTTTCACCCTTTGTTCTTGACTGCATGGGACCGTCATTTTTCTTCTCATGCTTTTTAAAGGGATTAAGAGAACTCTCACCGTGCTTCTTCTGTGCAGGCTGTTCCTGTTTCTTATCTTCAGCCTTTTTGTTGTCAGGCTTTTTATTAGCCTTTTCCTTCTGCTTTTTGTTGGCATCATCGCGTTTTTCCTGTTTCTTTTCAGGTGCAGATTTTGCTTCATCCGCCTTGCGGGGTGCTTTTTTATCTGTCTTGGGCGACTCTTTCTTTTCAGGCTTCTGAGATTCTTTATTTTCCTGCTTCTGAGGTTTCTGTTCATCTTTTTTCTGCATAGCAAAATATGCATTGAAATCACTTACCGAATTTTCCTGAGTGAGGACGTCAAAAAGCACGTCAAGCTCCTTGGTGTCAAGGGCAGTCTGTGATTTTTTAGGTTCATCAAAAAACTTTGCAAGTGTTTCTGTAATATCTTTATTCTGTAAACCGAAGTCTTTAGCAACTTCATTAACTTTATATTTAGTTATCATCTTATTCCTCCCCGAATTTATGAAGTATATTGGTTGCAAATCCGGTATCCGTAACGGAAAAAACTGCTGCTTTTTTACCGACGGCCGCGCCAAAATCGTCCATAGTGCAAGCGGTGCGTAAAACAGGTATATTTTTACCGTTATAAGTACACGCGTGGCGCATTTCTCTTTCCAGTCGCTCCGAAGCATCGCCCGAGAGTATCACAAGCTGCGCCTGAGATGAAATTATTGATTCTTTAACAACATCGTGACCGCAGAGAAGTTTCCCCGCTTTACGGCAGATGCCTAAAAAACCCATTGCATCTTTAATATTCAATTTTGTCACAGTCCTTTTCGTTGGTTTCAGTTTAATTCCTTGAGCATTTCATCATACACGCTGTCGGGAATTTTAGTGTCAAGAGCGCGCTCAATTCTTTTGCCTTTTCTCGCTTTATCAAAACAAGCTTTATCGGGGCAAATATATGCGCCTCTGCCCGACTTTTTGCCGGTCAAGTCAAGACTTATTTCGCCTTCGGGACTTTTAACCGCGCGTATCAGCTCTCTCTTAGGTTTCATTTCATTGCAACCCAGACATTTTCTCATAGGTATTTTTCTCTCTGCCATAACGACCTCACGAATTCTGAGGAATATAGAAACCGCTCTCAGGTTTAATATCTATCTTCCATCCTGTAAGTCTTGCAGCAAGACGGGCGTTCTGACCTTTGTTACCGATAGCAAGTGAAAGCTGTGTATCGGGAACAGTTACGTGGCAGGCATTTTCTTTCTCTTCGTCAATTTCAACAAGAAGAACATCTGCCGGTGCCAGAGCCGCAGCAATGAATTTTGCAGGGTCTTCATCGTAAACAACGATATCGATTTTTTCGCCACCCAATGATTCAACGATTGTGCCGACTCTTGTTCCTTTAGGACCGATGCAAGCACCGATGGGGTCAACATTTTCATCCTTTGAGCAAACTGCAATTTTTGTTCTTGAGCCTGCTTCACGGGCAACCGATTTAATTTCAACAATACCGTCATAGATTTCGGGAACCTCTGTTTCAAAAAGTCTCTTTACAAGACCTGAATGAGTTCTTGAAATCATAGCCTTCGGTCCCTTGGGTGTATCTTTAACACCTTCGATATAAACCTTAACAAGCTGACCCTCTTTAAGAACCTCATCGGGAAGCTGTCTTGATTTAGGAAGAACAACCACCGCTTTGCCGATTTCAAGTGTTGCATTGCCGGTCTGGGGATCAACACTCTGAACCTTACCTGTAACAAGCTCCTTTTGTTTTGACTCAAACTCTCTGAGCATAAGACCTCTTTCGGCATCGTGGATATCGCCGCGGATAACGTTCTTTGCTGTTGTGGCTGCTATTCTTCCGAACTGTTTTGTCTCAAGGGGAATCTCAACAATATCACCGATAAGAGCTTTTTTGTTGTATTTTTTTGCTTCTTCGGGAAGAATCTCTGTAAATTCGTTTTCAACAGCTTCAACAACTGTTTTTCTGAGATATACTCTCAATTCGTCTTTTTCAGGATTGCAGTCAACAAAAACTACATCTTCGCCGCCGTATTCTTTTCTGACAGAAGTAATAATTGCTGCACATACTTTTTCAAGAAGGTAATCACCGGGAATACCTCTCTCCTGTTCAAGCAATCTGATTGCTTCAAAAAATTCTTTGTTCTGGGTAGTGGGCTTAGCCGCTTTTCTTGCCATTTTTCTTACCATTCCTTTCGATATATAGATATTAATTTTAAACTGTTTAAAAACTATATGTAAAATAAACTTCGTCGGAATTTACATACAGTTAAAATGATCGGGATGACTGACGCCGATTTAATGAACACAAGCGTACAAATGATACATCAAGTGAGTTAAAGCAAGTCAGCCGCCCGTGATTTGCATTTTAAAAAGAGAAGTCGTCAAGCTTTATCCAAGCTATTTCCTTTTTCTCGGCAGTCATTGTGTTTTCTTCATCAAATGCGATTGTAACATCGCCTTTTTCGGAATAATCAACAAGCACGCCTTTAAATTCTCTTTTTCCTTCCCAAGGTCTTATGAGTTTGAGAATAACTTTTTCGCCCATTGCATAATCAAAATGGAAGGGACGTGTGAGCTTTCTTTCAATACCGGGAGAAGAAACCTGAAGATTATACTGACGGTCAATAGGGTCTGCCTCATCAAGGGGACCGTCAAGAGCATGGCTCATATTAACGCAATCGTCAATGCCGACGCCATCTTCTTTATCAATAAAAATTTTAAGGTAGTAGTTTGCCCCTTCTTTTTCAAAGCAAACATCCCAAAGGATAAGCCCTAATTCTTCAGCAATAGGCTCGGCTATATCCCATACAAGTGAAACTGTGTTTTTAGCCAAATCAGCACCTCTTTTTTCATTATACTTATCGGATGAACTTATTATTGGTTTTTAAATAATAAATATGAGAGCAGGCTGGCCTGCTCTCACTCGTGTTTGTATTCGTACAATGGGAATATATCATATATTTTCGGTTTTTTCAAGTGTTTTTTGCAAAACTTGCCTTAATAATTGTATTTATTTTTACTTTATGATATATTTTTTATATAAATAACCATAATAGATATTGTTTTGACTTTTAAATTTTCAACGGAGGGAATATTTTTTATGTCAAAAATAATTGTAGCCGGTGCAGGTCACGGCGGTTTGGTTGCGGCAATTAAACTCGCAAAAGCCGGTCACGAAGTTCTTGTTTTTGAAAAGAGAAAAAAAGACGAAACAGGCTATCCCCAGAGTGATACTATTGAAAAAAGTGCCTTTGCTTACGCTGATATACCCATACCCGAGAATTGCAAAACCGTAAGAAACACCATCACCTTTATTCCTATGGAAAAAGACGTTTCTTCGTTTACTGTTCCGCCCGGAGAAGATGATTCTGTTTTTATTGACCGCAAAGTGCTTATCAATCACCTTATTAATCTTGCTGCAGAAGCAGGCGCACAGATTTTTTTCGAAACAGAAATCGTAGCACCTATAATGCTGGGGAACCGCGTTTGCGGTGTTAAAACCGCTCAACAGGCTTTTTATGCCGACCTTGTTATTGATGCCTGCGGTGTATATTCTCCCGTAAGATGTAATCTTCCCGATTACATGTGCGTTAACAGAGAAATTAAAAAATATGATGTTTTAAGCTCATACAGGGCGTATTTCAACAGAATACCGAACGTGCCTTTGCCGGAAACCACATACAACGTTTATCTGCGTGACAGCGGCACGGTAGGCTTCACCTGGCTTGTCACGGAAGAAGACAGGGTTGACTTGCTCGTTGCAAGATTCCGCAAGCCCGAAAACGAAGACATTCTGAAAATTATGCAGACTATGCATGAAGAAAACGCACATATGGGCACGGAGCTCATTTACGGCGGATGTCACGCAACCATTCCTATATGTCAACCCCTTGCCGTACTGGTTGCCGACGGTTACGCCGCAGTAGGTGACAGTGCATTTATGACCTACTCTATCAAGGGCTCGGGTATTGCCTACTGCCTCAGGGCAGGAACGATGCTTGCCGAATGTGTTATAAATGACACTCAGGGCTTTTATAACGCCGAAAAGCTGTGGGCATACCAACGCAGATTTTATAAAGAAATCGGTTTTTCTGCCTGCAGAATTGCCATAATAAAAAACATCCTGCCCTACGTGAGTGCAGAGCAGGCAAATGAGCTTATTAAACAGAACATTATTTCCACCGAAGAAATATCAAAGCTTATGGCAGAAAAATTTGATGCAGTCCTGAACGCCAAGGGAATGGCTGCTTTAAAAGAAAAGGTTAAGCTTGTCAAGGACAACACCTTGCTTAAAGGCATAATCGCAAACCTTGCGGTGTGGTTAGGTAAATTTGCCGTCACAGAAACTGCCTTTCCGGCAAAATACTCCTTGCAGGATGTTCGCAAATGGAGCACAAAATACAACGAGTTTTTTGATTCGATACGAGCAAAGTAAATCCGATAACTTAAATTTTACGGAGTATCCACAGATTACATTCTGAATCTCACCAACAACCCTCAAAAATCCCCGAAATTAAATGAAAACAGATGAACCGACACAAGGACGATTCATCTGTTTTGTTTTTTCTAAAAAATCCCTTTATTATATTTAAATTGACCGTACAGTATCAAAATAAGACCTATAACCAAACCTACAATAACGGGCACGGGCGGAAAAGATTCTTTCAGCAAAGAAATTACTCCGTCCACCACAATACCTATACCCATAACCAAACATCCCGAACCTACTGTTCTACCATAGGGTTTTCGGTTTTCATCGGTGATACGAGCACGGTTATAGCTATGTATAACTTCAATATGACCAGTTGCAATAACAATGCCCAAAATACCAATAACAAGACCCAAGAAAATCACAACATAATTCTCCATACAATCATCTCCTTTAATAATTATACCTGAAGCTGCTCTGTTTTTCAATACACAACCCACCGGAAGTACCTGAACCCTTGTGTTTTTCATTAAGCTTATGATTTTTATATTATCACATCACTTATCAATACATAAGTTAACCGAGTCAAAGTTCCACTATCAAATTGACTTTCTCTTAATGGGTTATTATAATTGACTTAAGAAAGAAAGTGGTGGGGTATTATTATGAAAACAAAAATTAAAATAATTATTCCGATTGCCGTAGCATTATTCGTTGTTTGTACCGTTACGGTAATTTGTATATCGGCATTATCCTTTTCGCAGAAAAGCGTTTCAGACATTGTCGGCAAAGAGCTTGAACTGAAAAAAGCCGCAGAGTATTGCTACAGTCCGGATGAATTAAATGCTTCCGATGATATCAGCGGAGCATATCTGAATTCAGCCACAATCACAGTATTAAGTGTAGATCCGGAAGAAAATACTGCTGTTGTGAGCGTCTGTTCTCCGCCCATAGGCAAAATTCTTACAAGCTACATGGCTTATGAGAACAATCCCCGTGATTTTGACAGCAAGACTCTTTCATCAGCAATAAAGGATTTTCCTGACAGTGACAAGATAACAACAACTTTAACATGTCCTGTAATTATTACTGAGGACGGAGAAAAGCTAATTGTAACAGATGAATTATATACAGCCATATTCCCTGAAATTAACGAATTTTACAAAGAAATCTTAACCCGTTCAGTAACAAAGGAGAGTGACTAAAAATGAAAAAGCTTGTCAGCGTAATTCTTTGCACTTTGATTGTGCTCAATATTTTCTCTTTTGTTGCTCTGGCTGAAACAACAGATGTGTACAAAACGTCTGTTGTCGTTAAAAGCTCCTGTGACGGATTTAAAAAACGCACCATATATTTTTACAATGACATATGTTATATGAATATTGCGGATATCTGCCAACTGACTCGTTCCGAGTACACGCTGAATAATAGCATTCTGTCAATCACTCACGGTTCACGAAAAATTACTGTTAACCTAAACAAAAAAACAATGACAGAAGGTACTATGATATATACTGTCAAGTGCCACAGCAATAAAAACGGTGTCATCTTATTACAGGCATATCCCGTGCTTACATATTTAGGCGCAACATTAGGTATAGATAACGGCTCTCTGGTTGTAGATATGCCTCTTGTGACACTATGGGAAGCAGTTGAACGCACCGGTAATGAAAATTATGTTGATCTTACCTGCTTTGGTGATAAAGATGACCAATACAACCGTCTTTTCTGGGATAATCTTCTTTTTGCCCTGACAGGTAATTTGGGTATGTATTTCGGTAACGCTCTGCAGGTTCAGGCAATGTGCACAGCCATTAGCGTTGACCCGTTATGCTATACCGCAGGATTTAATGAAAAGCTGAAACTTGATAAAAACTGTGTATCAATCCTTAACGATATCGAAGCTTCTGAAGATGTTTCGGGAAATATCTTAAATCTTTCTTCAAAAAGCTCGCTGACTATTTGCAACACCATACTTGATTATATTAAAGGTGCAACGGTTGCACAGGATTTTCTTAACGAGTATATAGATACCGGCAGTTCTGTTCTTGAAGGGTATGATTACGCCATTCAATTCTATTCAAACTTTTCTCAGAACAAAAAAAATGCTGTTGATTCAACAGAAATGCTGACAGCACTTTCTGATTGGACAACAGATGAATGCACGGTTAAAGAAACAGTATCAGACGCAGTTTACAAGCTCAACAAGGACAATGCCATTCACACCGCAATCAACGAGACTTTTCTGAATAACATTCCTTCGGCACTGCTTCAGCTTGCCGCTACGGCAACAGGCGTTGAAGAATATTACGAATTAATTTCCAAATCATTGGATGTAGGGGTCTGGGTTCACAAACAGCTCTATGGCGAACACAATCAGGTGGATTATGCAGAAAAAGAGATAGCAACAATGTACTTGCTTTGTCTCAAGCAAGACATATTACATGCTCTTGAAAATTTAGGCGGAACAATTACAGACGAAAATTATAATAATGAAAAGCACCTGGAAGATTATCGTTTGCTTAACCTTTTCTATTACAAAACACTCATAGCGTCAAATAATGCTTACATAGAGCTAATCAAAACCTCCGATAACGGTAATGTCGATTCCGTGATTTCGCAAATTGAGAAAAACACTCAATTATTCGCACAAAAATTATTTCTTCTGCAAAATGCCACTGTAAAGGCTTTTCCGAAGTTCAAGTCCATAAGTAAATCCAATCTGTGGGACAACAAAAACCATCTCGGATTAAAAACAGAAAAGGTTGAAGGCGGAATAGCTGCTCTTAAAAATGTTCAGGCTGTTTTGATCAAGAGCAACATACCTGCAGATACAATTCAATTTTATCATTGCGATAATGCAGCGTTTGAATATGATTGTGCCATTGTATGCAAGAACGGCAAATACGGAACAATTGACTTTAATGGCAGCATCTTATGCAAGCCTCAATTTCCCACTATGTATTACAGTGAGACAATGGCATTCCAAAGAGACTATAAAATTATGTTCTACGAGCCCATAAACGGCGAACATATTGTCGACAAAGACGGCAGCGTTTACTATAGTGACAGAGGCGGTTGGGGTTATGATATGGACCCCATACCGTATATATACAACGATGAGCTCATCTTTTTTGATATGTTCTCGGGAATTGTTGAAGACACCGAATCCATCAAAAGCACACTGATAAACCGTGTGGTCTGGGATGATATCCTTCCCGTACAGAAAATGACCGGTTATTCTGAAACCCGTTCAGGCTATACAGGCTTCGCAGAACCTATTCTTGAGTCTGACAAATATGCCTTTTATGACAGAAACAAAGGTAAATTAATCACCGACTATATGTTTGATGACTACGATGATGTTATAGGCTTCAATGAAGGTATCCTTGCGGTAGAGTCCAATGGTAAATGGGGCTTTATGAAGGATACAGGTGAAATGATTACCGATTTCCGATATTCTCCCACAAGGGTATCCGATTACGGATATTATACCGACCCGGACGAAGAAGAAATAAACACCTGTGTCAATGGTTATATTGCTGTACAGGAAAACGGCAAATGGGGACTGCTCGACTCCAATGGTGAAACTGTAATTCCCCCTAAATATGAAAACATTTCACAAGTTCATAGTTCGGGCACTTTCTTTGCAGAAACTGATGGCGTATGGTCATTATATAAATTATTATAAATTGCGGGTATGTAAAAAAAGCGCAGACCGCATAAAATAATACAAGTCAAGGGATTCCTTAATAAATAAACTGCCCCGGCTTGTGCTGTCCGCACAAGCTGAGGCAGTTTATTTTTTTACAGTCCCGTTTTATTTGTTTTTTATCAGAAAGCAATTTTTTCTTCGATGTATTTTTCAAGCTCCGCGATGGGAAGACGAACCTGTTCCATTGTATCTCTGTCACGGACTGTTACGCAACCGTCTTCAACACTCTCAAAGTCATATGTGATACAGAAGGGTGTACCGATTTCGTCCTGACGGCGATATCTTTTACCGATTGAGCCTGCATCGTCATATTCAACATTGAATTTTTTTGAAAGGGCTGTGAAAACTTCAGTTGCCTGTTCGTTAAGCTTCTTTGAAAGAGGAAGAACTGCACATTTGAAGGGTGCAAGTGTAGGATGAAGACGAAGAACAACACGTGTATCATTCTTTTCTGCATCAACGACTTCTTCATCGTAAGCTTCTGTGAGAATTGTAAGGAAAAGTCTTTCAACACCGAGAGAAGGCTCAACAACATAAGGAATATATCTCTCGTTTGTTTCGGGATCAAAGTAGTCGAGACTCTTGCCCGATGTGTTGATGTGCTGTGTAAGGTCGTAGTCTGTTCTGTCGGCAACGCCCCAGAGCTCGCCCCAGCCGAAGGGGAAAAGATATTCAAAGTCTGTTGTTGCCTTTGAGTAAAAGCAAAGCTCTTCGGGGTCATGGTCACGAAGACGAAGGTTTTCTTCTTTAATGCCCAAAGAATAGAGCCAGTCACGGCAGAATGCGCGCCAATACTCAAACCATTCAAGGTCTGTACCGGGTTTGCAGAAGAACTCAAGCTCCATCTGTTCAAACTCTCTTACGCGGAAAATAAAGTTACCGGGAGTAATCTCATTACGGAATGATTTACCGATCTGGGCAACACCGAAGGGAACTTTTTTTCTTGTTGTACGCTGAATATTTGCAAAGTTCACGAAAATACCCTGTGCAGTTTCAGGACGAAGATAGAGTTCGTTTTTGCTGTCTTCCGTAACACCCTGAAATGTTTTAAACATAAGGTTAAACTGACGGATATCGGTAAAATTATGTTTACCGCATTGGGGACAAGCGATTGCTTTTTCCTTGATATATTCCATCATCTGTTCATTTGACCAGCCTGCAACATTAGTGCCGTCAAAATCTTCAATAAGGTTATCCGCTCTGTGACGTGTTTTACATTCGCGGCAATCCATAAGGGGATCGGAGAAACCGCCAAGATGACCCGATGCAACCCATGTCTGGGGATTCATTAGAATTGCACTGTCAAGACCTACGTTATAGGGATTTTCCTGAATAAATTTTTTACGCCATGCGTTTTTGATATTGTTTTTGAGCTCAACGCCAAGAGGACCGTAATCCCAGGTGTTTGCAAGACCGCCGTAAATTTCACTGCCTGCATACACAAAACCTCTGCCCTTGCAAAGAGCAACGAGTTTTTCCATAGATTTTTCCGTATTCTTCATATCTGTCTTCCTTTCAGGTGAAGGTTCTTTAAATATCAAGGGTAAATTATACCACAGTTTTTTTGAATAATCAACATTTTGCACAAATTTATGTATAATTTATTGTAATGTTTAACTTGACAGAAAGTTTTGTCTATTGTAAAATATTAAACTGTAAATTTATGTATCAAAGAAACGAGTGTGATGTTATGCATTGGTCAGAAATGATTGCAGACCGCATTATCAGGCGCAATCCCGACAAAGAAGAATATGTTTGTGCCGCGGGTATCAGCCCCTCAGGTTCAATTCATATAGGTAACTTCCGCGATATTGCAACAAGTTATTTTGTAGTACGCGCTCTTATCAAAAAAGGCAAAAAAGCAAAGCTTCTTTTCTCATGGGACGAGTTCGACCGTATGAGAAAGGTCCCCGTTAACGTTGCCGCCATCGACAACGATATGGAAAAATATATAGGCTGCCCTTACGTTGACGTTAAAAACCCCTTCGATACCGAAGAGAAAACGTATGCAGAATATTTCGAGCATGAGTTTGAGCGTTCAATCGTAAAATTCGGCATTGATATGGACTACCGCCATCAGGCTGAAATGTACAGAAGCGGCAAATACACAGAACATATCCTTCATTCTCTCAAAAAACGCGGCGAGATTTTTGATATTCTTGCTTCTCACCGTACACAACCCGTTCAGGAGGGTGAAAGAGAAGCCTATTACCCCGTAAGCATTTACTGCTCGGAATGCGGCAAGGACACTACAAAAATTGTTTCCCTTTCCGATGATTGTACAAAGGCAGAATACACCTGTGCCTGCGGTCACAAAGGCAATTTTGACTTCACAACCGACTTCAACTGCAAGCTTGCCTGGAAAATTGACTGGCCTATGCGTTGGATGTACGAAGGTGTTGACTTCGAACCCGGCGGAAAAGACCACGCAAGCCCCCACGGCAGCTATGACACAAGTAAGGATATTGCAAAGAAAATCTTTGGTTATGAACCGCCTCTTTTCCAAGGCTATGAGTTCATCGGTATCAAAGGCACAACAGGTAAAATGTCAGGCTCTTCGGGTCTTAACCTTACACCCGAGACCCTTCTCAAAATATATGAGCCCGAAGTTATACTCTGGCTCTATTCAAAGACAGAGCCCCTTAAGGCTTTCGATTTCTGCTTCGATGACGGTATTTTAAGACAGTACTTTGAATTCGACAAAATGTACAACGCTGTTAAAGACGGTACTGCTAACGAAGCACAGAAAGATATTATGTACAACACCACGGTAGGTGACAGAGTTCTTGACACTGTTCCCATGAGCCTTCTTGTTCAGCTGGGTAGTGTTGTTGACTTCAATATCCCTATGCTTGAAACTGTTTTTGAAAAAATCGGCACACCTTACAAAGAGACTGAATTCGGTGCAAGACTTGACAAGGCTAAATACTGGCTTGAAAATTGTGCGCCCGATCAGGTGAACAGACTTCGCGCAACCCGTAACTGGGAAATTTACGATACTCTTACCGAAACACAGAAGGCAGAGGTCAAGGCTCTCTTTGAGTTCATTTCTGCCGGCGGTTATGACCTTGACGAGCTTAACAGAAAGCTTTACGCCATCCCGAAAGAAATCAATGGCGGCGACCTTGACGAAAAGGCTCTTAAAGCATTACAGGGCACATTCTTCAAGAACATCTACAAGCTTCTTATTGATAAAGAAAAAGGCCCCAGACTTTACCTTTTCCTTTATGCGATTGACCCCCAGAAATACGTGGGACTCCTTGATTTCTCTTACGAAAAAACTGCAGAAGAAGCAAAGGCTGAAGAAGACGCTAAAGCTGCGGAGGTCGTTGAAAACGAAGACAAGCACGTTTACGGCGAAGCTGATGCTTTCGTTCCCTTTAAGGAAGAACAGATTTCCATCGATTATTTTGATAAACTCGATCTGAGAGTTTGTGAAATCGTTAAAGCCCAGGAAATCAGAAAATCGCATAGCTGCCTTAAGCTCACCCTTGATGACGGCAGTGGCGAAAACAGAGTTATTGTTTCTTCAATCAAGAGCGAATACACTTGTGAACAGCTTATAGGCAAAAAGATTATCGTTGTAGCAAACCTTGAGCCTGCAAGATTTTCAGGTGTTCAGAGCAACGGTATGCTCCTTGCGGCTACAAACGGCGCCTGCGGTTGTCAGGTAGTATTCCTTCCCGATTGTGTTCCTGCAGGTACACAGATAAAATAATATGATGAGATTTATTGATGTTACTGAAAAAACATTCGATACGGTCTTTAAAAAAATGGTTGCGGCGTTCCCATACGAGGAACGCCGTGACTATATTGACCAAAAAGAATGTCTTAACAATCCACTATTTAATTTTCTTGAAATTCTTGATGGAAATGATGCTGTAGGTTTTATCGCCCTTTGGCTCTTTGAACGTTTTGTCTATATCGAACACATCGCCATTGACGAGAGTAAACGCTCGGGCGGTTACGGTACAAAAACAATAGAGCTTGTAAAAGAAGCTTACAAAAAGCCTATAATCCTTGAAGCGGAATCACCTGTCACACAACAGCAGATAAAACGCATCAGGTTTTATGACCGTTTGGGCTTTAAGGTCAACTCTTATGAATATGAGCAACCATCCTACCACGGCGGCGAAGGCGTTCCGCTTATGATTTTAAGCTTCCCCGAACTTTTAGATGAAGAAGAATTCGGAATTTTTTTAACCGAAACAAAAAATCAGGTATATAAATAACCAAAAAATGAACCTACATACCAAGTGTATGCAAGTTCATTTTTCTTTGTTTCGCGACAACAGAGAGATGTATCCCCTATACAATACTCATATTTTGAGTATTTGTCAATACTCGGTTTTTGAGTTGATATAATTTTTAAAACACTTAGAAAGAGATTGTTCTGCCATGAATTATACTCAACGCATCCGAGCATTAAGAGAAGATAAGGATTTAAAACAAAAAGATATTGCCATCATATTAAAAAAATCTCAGCAAGGTTATGCACATTTAGAAAACGAACAGGCTCGGCTTTCCATTGAAGATTTAATTGCACTTTGTAAATTTTATAATGTAAGCGCCGACTATATTCTCGGCTTTACCGATACGGTTACACCCTTACCGAAAAAATAAGCAAATCATACTTCCATTTATGCAAAGACAATCAACTATCGTAAGGTGCGCATACATGCGTACCGCGTGCGGTTAACTTCATCTTTTTGGTTTGTTAATTAGGGATATTGGCTTTCCTTACTCGCGAGTCGGATATATCCGACCCTTACAATAGCCGGTCGTTCAACATTACATTTTGCTTTAGCAAAACATATCGTACCAACGGCATATCGCATAATTTGTTCTCTCTAACTTAAGTAAAACCGCAAGAGAACCACCCAACACCGCTAATACAACCCCCATCCCTATTTGCCCTTGAGGCAAACAAGGATGATAGGCTATCGCGTTTAATCAACTTTATTTATAATCGGAAACGAAGTTTCCCCAATAATTACGCATTAAGCATTGAAAAACACCATCTGTTTTACAGATGGTGTTTTGTTATTATAAAAGATAAATTAAATCGATTTTAATGATTTGTGAGATTTTGATGAAGAACGCCGATTTAGTGAACGCAGGCGTACAAGGGTACGTCAAGTAAGCTAAATCAAGTTATTCCCAAAACAGCAAAATCATTTACCTACGCAGAAATTAGCGAAAACTTCATTCACTACTGTTTCCGTCGCTTTTTCGCCTGTGAGAACCGATAAATTCTCAACGGCACAATCAATACAGACGTTAACGGCGTCAGGGGTTATACCCATTGAAACACCGTCAAGAGCCTCCTTCACACTTTCTGCGGCTTTAACAACACAGTTGCGTTGGCGTTCGGTGGTAATGAGAGGTGCGGACGGATCAAAATTCGCCGTACCTACGGTTTTTTCTATAGCATCTGTCAGGGTTTCTATCCCCGAATAATTTTTCGCCGAAATCTCTACTATAATGTTGTTTGTAAGACACTTCAACTCATCAAGAGAAAGTTTAACGTCTCCGTCCGTTTTATTCACAACAACAACACAGTTTTTATTTTCGCACATCGCGAGAAGCTCTTTGTCGTCATTTGAAAGTCCGTCCTGAGCATCAAGCACCATAAGCACGAGACTGGCTCTGTCAAAACGCTCTTTTGCTTTTTTTACACCGATTTTTTCAATTTCATCATCTGTATCTTCTCTTATACCTGCGGTATCTGCAAGGCGAAGTGATATATTGCCTACCCTGACAGTTTCTTCAAGAATATCGCGGGTAGTCCCTGCAACAGATGTGACAATTGCTCTTTCGCTACCCGAAAGGGCGTTGAGAAGCGTAGATTTTCCAACATTGGGTCTGCCCACAATGGCGGTATCAACACCATCAAGCACCGCCTTACCTGCATCAAAGCCTGAAAGAAGTTTATCGAGTCTGTTATAAACTTCTGTGAGCGTATTTATCATTTCTTCATCAGAAAGCTCCGGGATTTCATCATCGGGATAATCAACCCACGCCGCCATAAATGCCGCCGTAACCGCCAGCTTATCACGGCAAGCCATAATTTCACGGCTCAATGCACCGTCAAGGGCGTTAAGTGTAGCGGCTCTGGCTTCTTCACCCGATGCGGATATAAGTGACATAACTGCTTCCGCTTCGGAAAGATCCATTTTACCGTTAAGGAAGGCTCTTTTTGTGAACTCACCGCCTTCAGCAGGCACCGCGCCTGCATTAAGCACCGCGCGCAGAACTCTTTTTAAAATAAAAAGACCGCCGTGGCAACTGATTTCAACAACGTCTTCACCCGTGTAACTTTTAGGTGCTCTGAAGACAAGCGCCACCGCATCATCAATAACAGTTTCACCATCATAGACCTTGCCGTAAAGTGCACGGTAACCGGGTGTATCACATATTTTTTTACCCGAAACAGCAGAAAAAACGCTGTCCGCAACGGTCAGCGCATTTTCACCTGATATTTTAATTGTTCCTAAACCTGCCGCCGCCTGAGCGGTAGCAATCGCAGCAATAGTTGACAAAAAATCACCTGAACAGAAAAATTATTTTTTACCTGTAGACCCGAAACCGCCTGCACCGCGTTGAGTATCATCCAATTTATCAACTTCTTCAACGGGCATAAGGGAAACGGGCATAATAACCATCTGGGCTATTCTTTCACCGGGCTGAATGGTATAAGCTTCTTTTACCTGATTAATAACACCAACCATAATTTCACCACGGTAGTCACTGTCGATAACACCGACGGAGTTAAGAAGACCTATGCCGTGTTTTACGGCTATTCCGCTACGCGGAAATACAAACGCACCGTACTCCGCGGAAGGTAACGCAATGGCAATCCCCGTGGGAATAACCGCTGTTGCTCCGCTCTCAAGTGTTACGGGTTCATCAACACAGGCACAAAGGTCAAGACCCGCACTACCCGATGTTGCCCTTCCCGGCACTACCGCATTTTCACGTACTTTTTTTATTTTAAGCATTTCCATATCATCACCAGAGTCTGCCGATATTATTTTCTTCGGCAGTATTTACTGCCTTAATTCTTTCAAGCTCGCGTTTATAAAAATCGCGCTCACTTTTTGCCTGTGCGGCATCTTCAAGGTATGATTTGAGCTGAGAGCGCAGGCTGTCTGCATTACCGCTGTTTTTAGTAGCATCGTCTGCATACTGTAAAGCAACAAGTATAGCCGCCTGTGTTGTGGAAACACGGCTGCCCCTGAGTATTGTTGTCATTTTTAAATCGACTTCGCGGGCTAAATCCTGCATATATTCCATTGATTCTTCGGAAACTATACGGTATTCCTCACCTGCAATCGTGAGTTTATGTACTTTCTTGTCCATAGTAACCATCCTTAAAAAATATCATAAGCAGATTATACATTGTTTTTGTTTTTTTCGCAACACTACATATTGTAAAAATTCATTTTGTGTACACAATTTATCTGTTGATATTTGTTATGTTTATTGATATAATTTTACTATAATCAAATGAGGGAAAGGAACAGTTATGGAAAACACGACCACTAACAACATCCCCAATGAACAGAATATTGCGGCTGAGCCTGTGGACACACACGTTCCCGATTCAGATACCGTTCAGGCGAACACTCACCCTGCTGCACCTTCCGAGCCACACCTTCACAACGTTGCACGTCCGGAAAATGCGCCTGTTAACAATTCCGCATTCTATAATAACTATACGAGACAACCCGGTACTATTGCTTACAATGTTCCGGCATATACCCCTGCGGCACAACAGCCTATTTACAAAAACACTTCTCAGGCACCCGCTCAATCCCCTGCCGCAATCTACAACAATACCCGTGCAGGCGGCTCTGCTCCCCAATATCATTACGGCAATCCTACTGCACCCGGAATAATTGACAACGAATATTACCGCCAACAGCAGTTAAAAGCTCAACAGAACAAAAAAGATGCCAAGACCATACGTACTTTAGGTAACATTGCAGGTCTTGCCATCATAATCTGTTTCCTTCGCTCAATTTTTATGTCGTCGCTGATACCGTTTATTCCCTTCGCAATGGATATTTACAATGCCGGTACGGGCGGACTGTTTCTTATAAATATGTTCTACTCCGTTTTTGGTGTTGGCTTGGTATTTTTAGTTTTGCACTTTATATTAAAAGGACCTAAAGACAGAACCACGGGCGAGAAAAAATACGAATCCTCCATTTCTCTCGGAGCACCAAAAAAGCCGTTCAAATCACTTCTTCTTATTTTTATCGGTTTCGGCGGCTGTATGATTGCAAACTTTGTCATATCATACTTATTCGCCTTCCTTGAAAGCTTCGGCTTTGACTCGGGCTATATGGATACGGAAAATCCTGCCGGAATCCTTGAAACAATAGTTATGTTCCTTGGTATTGCGGTAATTCCGCCTCTTATTGAAGAATTCGCAATGCGTGGCGTGCTTGTGTCATCTATGCAAAAATACGGAAACGCCTTTGCAATTCTTGCAACAGCCTTCGTTTTCGGTTTATTCCACGGCAATTTCACACAGATTCCCTTTGCGTTCATCTGCGGTCTTTTCTTCGCTTACGTAACTATCGCGACGAAAAGCTTATGGCCTGCTATCATTATACACGCCATGAACAACGGCTTATCCTGTATTTCAACCGTTCTTACTCAGCACTTTGATGAAAATGCAAGTAATATTTTCTTCTATGTTGCGGCGTTAGGCGGTATTGCTCTCGGAGTTATTTCTCTCGTTATTTACCTGATTGCCTATAAAAAAGACTTCGTTCTCAAAAATCCCGGCAGAATCCCCCATTTTTCACTTGCTAAAAAATTCAGAAAATTCTTGAGTGCTCCTGCTATGATTATCGCTATGGTCCTTTATGTAGGTCAGGCTTTTGTTCTGGCGGTTGCATCATCCTTTATGTAATATGAAAAAATCTTTTATGGAAGAAGCGTTGCGCCTTGCAGAGCTGGCTGCCTCCGAAGGTGAAGTCCCCGTAGGCGCAGTTGTCACAATCGGTAATAAAATCATCGGCAGAGGAAGAAACCATCGCGAAAAAGGGAAAAACGCTCTGCACCACGCAGAAATAGAAGCTATTAACGAAGCGTGCAGACGTCTCGGTGGATGGCGACTCTGGGAATGTGAGCTTTTCGTCACCTTAGAGCCGTGCCCTATGTGTGCCGGAGCTATAATCAACGCAAGGATAAAAAACGTTGTATTCGGTGCTTTTGATAAAAAGAACGGAGCCTGCGGCTCCGTAACAAATCTTTTTGAAAGCAGTTTCAGTTACACCCCCGATTACGAAAGCGGTTTTATGGAAAACGAGTGTGCCGATGTGCTTTCGAGATTCTTTAAAACCCTGCGGTCAGATACTCAAAAAAATAAAAAGAAGAAGGAAAATAACTGTATGGAAAAAATTGCAAGCTTTACCGTTGACCACACAAAACTAATGAGAGGGATGTATATCTCACGCATTGACGGCGACGTTGTTACATACGATATAAGAACAAGACGCCCAAATGTTGAAGACGTTATGGAAAACGGTGCTATACACACCCTTGAGCACCTCTTTGCAACTTTTGTCAGGAACAGTGAATTTAAAGATAATATTATCTACTTCGGTCCAATGGGCTGCAGAACAGGATTTTACTTTTTGACTACGGGTATGACCCACGCACAGGCCCTGCAGCTCACAAGAGATGCCCTTGCTTTCACCGAAAATTTTGAAGGCGATGTACCGGGAGTGAGTGCTGTAGAATGCGGTAACTACCGCGATCACGATCTGGAAGGTGCAAAAAAAGAAGCCGCCGCCCAGAAAGAGATTCTCAAAAACTGGACTACGGCAGATATGATTTACTGATAAAAAGAAGGCTCGCTGAGTGAGCCTTCTTTTTTTATTTGTTTTCCATTGCTTTTTTTCGTTCAAGCTTCTTTTTGCGTGCTTTATAAGCATTAAGCTCCTGAACACATTCATCTGGAAGGTCACAATCACCGACAGAAAGAACTGTCTTGTTGTAAAGACCTTTGAAGTTCGAGCCGCCTGTTGTAAGAAGTTTTTTCTTTTTGGCGTATTTTGCAAAGGCAGTTTTTTCTTCATCGGTGAGCTCGGGAGAGTAAACTTCGATACCGTCAAGACCTGCTTCAACAAGCTCATCAAGAAGCTTGTCGTTTTTACAGCGTTGGGGATTAGCAAGAACCGCTATACCGCCTGCATCGTGAATCTGTTTGAGAATATCAAAAATATCTTCATACTCGGGAACGTGATTGATATTACCTTCCGAATCAGAAGAGAAAAGCTTTTTATAAAGGTCGCCGTAAATTCTGTCGGCAAAGCCATTCTCAATAAGCGCCTGCATAATATGCACCTTGAAAATATTAGTTGAACCTGTGGCGCATTTAACAACAAATTCAGGCGTAATGGGATAACGCTGTGCTGTTTTGAGCATCATAAGGTGTGACGACTTTTTTCTTATTATTGAACTGCGGCGGCAAAGACCCTCGAGCCTGTCCGGGAAATCGGGTTTATAGCAAAGCATATGAATTTCCTGACCGTTTGTTTTATCGGTACCTGAAAGCTCAACACCGGGTATAACCGTAACGCCGTGCCTTTCGCCTATCACTTTGCCTCTGACCGTACCTGCAAGACAATCGTGATCGGTAATTGCTATTGTTGTGACGCCGCGTTTTTTAGCAAGTAAAACTAAATCTTCGATCCCGAGAGAGCCGTTAGATAACCGTGTGTGGCAATGTAAATCCGCTGACAAAAAAATCCTTCCTTTCACCGCCCCGCATTGTGCGGAGATTTTTCCATATCTACCCAAAAACATTGATATATAAGGGATTAAGCCTGTTTAATCAAATTTAATATGTAAAAATACCGAAAAAACAGCAGATATACCCCGAATATATTACATTAACAATATTTTACTATTTTCGCAAAAAAAAATCAAGCGAAATTTTGTTTTTTACCAAGAAAATTTGTTTTGCTTTTTTATATACTATATGATATGATTTACTATGTAAAAAACAGTAATTTTTATCCTATTCGGTGATTTATGAATAACTTGGTTTATGTAGCTCTCAGTGGCGGTGTTGACTCTGCAGCCGCGGCAATACTTCTGAAAGAACGCGGATACGAGGTCCGCGGCGTTACATTGCGCTTAAAGCCGCACAATCTCGCAGATGCAGACATTGCCGATGCACAAAAGGTTGCGAACAGATTAGGTATCCCCCTGGATATTCTCGACGAACGTGAAAGCTTTAAAGCTGTTACAGATTATTTTTGCGAGTCCTATCTTCAGGGTCTTACACCCAATCCCTGTGTTTTTTGTAACCCCAATATTAAAATCGGCAAGCTCGTTGAGCACGCTCTCAGAAACGGGGCTGATTTTATTGCAACGGGACACTATTCCGACATAATCGTAAAAGACGGCATCTATTATATTAAAAAGAATCCTACGGGCAAGGATCAGAGCTACTTCCTTTGCCGATTAAACCAACATCTTCTCTCTCACGTGATGTTCCCTTTGAGTGATTTGTCAAAGGAGGAAATCCGCGCCCTTGCTCAAAGCAGAGATATTGAAGTAGCCCATAAAAAAGACAGTCAGGAAGTCTGTTTTATTCCTGACAATGCCTATATATCCTTCATTGAAAAGGAGTTTAAGCCCAAGGCTCTCTGCGGTGATTTTTTGTCCACCGACGGCAAAAAGCTCGGTACTCATCAGGGCATTTATAAATACACCATAGGTCAACGAAAAGGTCTCGGCGCTTTCGGTAAGCCTATGTATGTTATATCAATAAATCCCGAAAACAACTCTGTCACAATCGGTGATAACGAAGAGCTTTTTACAAGCAAAATTTTCGTTGATGATTTAAGCTTTCTTTCCGGCAGAGCCCCTGCCGACAAATTTGAATGCCTTGTTAAAATCCGTTGTGCAGCAAAGCCTACGAAAGCGAATATAAAAATCGTCAACAACGGTGCAATTATAGAATTTGACCAACCACAACGGGCGGCGGCACCCGGACAGACAGCCGCAATTTATATTGACGATATTTTAATAGGAGGCGCAACAATATGCAATCCTTGAAAAAACTTTACAAGGTCGGTATAGGCCCTTCAAGCTCTCATACAATGGGACCGCAGTATGCTGCGGAATACGTTAACAACAAGTATCCCGAAGGGGATTTTGTGAAGGTTACTCTTTACGGCTCCCTTGCCCTGACGGGTGAAGGTCACGGCACTCATACCGCTCTTTCTTCTACCCTGAAAGCGAAAAATGAAATAGCTTTTAATATTGAAGAAAAGGATTTACCCCATCCCAACACATTGGATTTTGAGATTTTCAAAGAAAATGAAAAAATCGCAACAGTACGTGCAATGAGCATCGGCGGCGGTGAAATTCGCATTGAAGGTGTGCCCGACGTTACCGCACCCGAGGTTTATCCGCAGAAGAATTTTGAAGAAATAAAAGATTATTGCCTTATGCACCACTTAAGATTAAGTGATTACGCGGCAAAATATGAAGGTGAAGAAATTTTCCCCTTCCTTAAATCCATTTGGGAACGTATGAAAATGACTGTACGCGAAGGTCTTTATCAGGAAGGCATTTTGCCCGGCGGACTTGAAGTTGAAAGAAAGGCAAAATACCTATACGCTCAACGTCATATGGACGAAACTCCCGAAACACGTGAAAACAGGCTCGTATGCGCTTACGCGTATGCCGCAAGCGAACAAAATGCAGGCGGCGGTATGATTACAACCGCACCGACCTGCGGTGCATCAGGTGTTCTGCCGGCAGTTCTTTACTATATGCAAGAGAAAAAAGGCTTTACAGATTTTGAAATTGCAAAAGCCCTTGCAACAGCAGGCATAATAGGCAACGTTGTTAAACAGAACGCATCCATAAGCGGCGCGGAAGCAGGTTGTCAGGCAGAAATCGGTACAGCATGCTCAATGGCGGCGGCAGCTCTCGCGGAGCTTCATTTTATGGACCTTGACCAGATTGAATATGCCGCAGAAAACGCTATGGAGCACTATCTAGGCCTTACATGTGACCCCATCTGCGGTCTTGTTCAGATTCCCTGTATAGAAAGAAACGCCGTTGCAGCTATGCGCGCTATCAACGCTCTCAGCCTTGCGAACTTCCTTACCGCCACGCGAAAGGTGAAGTTTGACACGGTTGTTGACACTATGTACCAGACAGGAAAAGATTTAAAACACCACTACCGTGAAACAAGCGAAGGCGGTCTTGCAGTAAATTACGAGATGTAACAAAACGATTGCTATTTTTCGTTTTGTGTGATAATATTACGTTTGTCAAGGAGATGATGTAATGGCAAAAAATAAAAAACCGAAAGAAATCAATAACCATCCTAACAAAATAGGTCTTAAAGACGTTGCCGGCTACACTATCGCAGAAGCCGCCAATATGTTTAACCTTACATATATCACAAGCTTTCTTAAAGTTTTTATGACCGACGTTTTGAAAATTGCTCCCAAGCGCGTTGGTTATATGTTCATTGTCACCCGTCTGTGGGACGTTATCAATGACCCTCTCTGGGGCGCTATCGTTGCTAAAAGGAAGCCGGGCAAAGACGGCAAGTTCCTTCAATACTTGAGAATAGTTGCCGTACCACTTGGTATTTCAACAATTATCTGCTTCCTGCCCTACTCCGATCCCAACTCAATTTTCTATAACGCAACCCTTGCAGGTAATCCGACGCTTCTTTTTGCGGTGTGTATTATTACATATCTCATTTACTGCACAATGTACACCGCTATGAATATCCCCTTCGGCTCATTGGCTTCAGTTATTACCGATGACCCCAAGGGCAGAACACTTCTTTCAACATCTCGTTCTTTAGGTTCAGGTGTGGGCGGTGCCGTTGTTTCGCTTATCGCTCCGTTTATCATTTACGTAGGAACAGGTACTATCGACAAAACCACCGGCAAGGAAATCGAGGTTGCCGACGGAAACAAAATGTTTATATATGCCCTTCTTATGGGTGTTATGTCTATCATCTTCTATCTTGTAGGTCACAGAAATCTTAAAGAGCGCGTACCTGCAGTTGATGAAGGAAAAATCGATTTCAAGAAAACTTATCTTGGTCTTTTCAAATCACGCCCCTTCGTTATGATTGCTCTTTCCGGTGTGCTTATCAGCGGTCAGTTGCAGTTCAACTCATTTAACACATATCTTTACAAAAACTACTTCACGGAAACAAGCCTTGGTGTTTTAGGTACTGTATGTACGTATCTTCCAATGGCGGCATTGATGCTGTTTACACCTAAATTAGCTGCCAGATTCGGTAAAAAAGAGCTTTGCGGCAATATGTCTATTATTTCCGCAGCCGCTTCAGTTTTCCTTGCCGTAACAGCAAACAACAAGGATTTTATTATGTGGATAAATCCCCAACAGGGCATTTATCCTGCGTGGTTATTTATGGCTTGCCTTCTTCTTATAGGTTTTGGTTACACATTTGTCAGCCTTACCTGTTGGGCAGTTGTTATGGACGTTATAGACTATCAGGAATGGAAAACAGGTGTCAGAAACGAAAGTGCTGTTTACTCGGCATATACCTTCGGAAGACAGCTTGGTCAGGCTATTGCTGATGCAGGCGGACTTTTCCTTCTTCAATGGGCAAAGTACGATAGCGAAACTGCAGGCAACGGTTTCATCACCGCTAACGATACAAGCAACAAGATTATGTTTATTTGTACAATAATCCCCGCGGTGGTTTATACGGGTGTATGGCTCATCTTCAAATTCGGTTATCCCCTTACCAAAGAAAAGCTTGAACCCATATATGAAGACCTTCGTCAAAAACACGAGCAAGAAGCCGTTAACGCATAAACTTACTTTTCAACAAAAACATCGCATCTTTGTATGCGATGTTTTTTGTTGTTTTCTCTTGTTTTAGTACCTGCTTTCTGCTATACTTTATTATGTATATTTATATTAATTTTTCGGAAGTGCGAATATGAACAATAAAACTAAAACTATATTCAGGCGCGCCCTTTCTCTGGCGCTTGCTCTTTGTTGTTTTTGCTCCGTTTTTATTTTCTCATCCTGCAGTGTTCTCGAAAAGCCTGCATCCTTAACCATAAACGGCACAAAAATCGGCAATGACGTTTTCACATATTTTCTCGACTGTGCCGTTACAGAAATGGGCGTTCAGACGCCTTACGAGTCATTGGTAAATAAAGCCACTGCCCTTGCAGGCACTTATTATAAAACGAACTCACTTGCTCATACCTATAACATTTCTCTTACTACCGCACAAAAAGCAGCCGTTTCAGAGAAAGTAAATGCATACTGGGGCATATACGGCAATTATTACACCAATATCGGCGTGACAAAAGAAACGCTCACAAAGGTTTTTACCGCCGATAGCTACCGCGATGCTTTACTGCTGCACTACTATGGCGAAGGCGGTATTGAAGAAATCCCCGTGAGCCGACTTTATGCAAACTTTAAAAGCAATTACATTGTTTTCCAGGCTATAACAGGCTACTTTACGGAAATTGATACTGCAGGCAACACCATAAGATTAAATAAAAACGATACGGAAACTCTGGTTCTTAAATTCCAGAATATGTCCGCAATGGTCAACGCCGGCGAGCAGACTATGGAAGAAGCGGCAGATTACCTGACGGAAAGCGGTTATCCCGGCTCGGTACAGACTGTTGTTCTTCATAAGGACGACACTTCATCTTATCCCGAAGGTTTCTTCACAAAGGTTCAGAGTATAGACACACGCTATGCCGCAATTATTGCATCAAATGATTACATCTTCCTTGTTTTAAAGGGTGATGCGGATGTAAACAGTTCATTTTTCACCGATAAGAAAACTGATATAATTAAAGCTCTTGTAGGTGACAGCATTGATACAACCATAGAAAACGCCTATCAACTCGAAACAAAGATTTCTCACTCAACGGCAAAAGGTTACTATACTTTAATTAAGGATACAAAGGGTGCATAATATGAATCCGGTTATTGAAAATATTTTATCACGTCAGACTATCAGGGAATATACAGACCAACAAGTCCCTGATGATTTGCTGGACGTTATTCTCCAATGCGCTATACGTGCTCCAAGCGGCAGAAATACTCAACCCTGCCATTTGCGCATTTTGAGAAATCGTGAAATGCTTGAAGAAATGAACAAGGATTTCAAAGACATTGTGGGTTGGGACACTCCTGCCTATACAGGCTGGGATAAACGCCCCGTTTACCACAACGCTCCTGTTTTTATCTTTATTTTTGCAAAAGATAAATCCGATATGGCGGCAGGTCTTATGGCGGAAAATATCGCTTTAGCCGCTCATTCTTCAGGTCTCGGTTCTTGTATGATAGGCTCTTTAGGCGGTCTTTTTGATAATCCCGACGGCAAGAAAAAATGGATGAAAATTCTTGATGTGCCCGAAGATTGGTGTTTCCTTTTAGGTATGACGTTGGGCTACCCTAATGAGAAGCCCCCGTTCAAAGACAGGGAAGACGGTCACATTAAATTTATAGGATAATCAGGCGATAAACAATGAATTATTTTGCAGGTAATTATGACGTTGCGGTTATCGGTGCAGGCCACGCAGGCATTGAAGCCGCTTTAGCAAGTGCAAGACTCGGTGCTTCAACTGTTGTTTTCACCGTTAATCTTGACTGGATAGGCAACATGGCGTGCAATCCGTCTATCGGCGGCACATCAAAGGGACACCTTGTGCGCGAAATTGACGCCTTGGGCGGTGAAATGGGTAAAGCCGCCGACAAAACACTTATACAAAGTCGTATTTTAAATCTGGGCAAAGGTCCTGCAGTGCACTCTCTCAGAGCACAGATTGACCGCAGAGAATACACCCAATATATGAAACACTGTCTCGAGCTTCAGGATAATCTCGACCTGAAGCAAGCGGAGATTATCTCTCTCAAAAAGAACGATGACGGTCTATGGGAATTCACAACAAAGCTTGAAGCCACATATACCGCCAAATGCGTTATTATAGCCACAGGAACCTTCCTTAAGGGCAAGGTTTTTGTTGGTGACGTTTCTTACGAAAGCGGCCCTGACGGTATGTTCCCGTCAAATGAGCTTTCCGATTCGCTCAACGAGCTTTCCGTTCCTTTGAGAAGATTCAAAACAGGTACTCCGCCAAGAGTAAACAAGCGCAGTGTAGATTACACCGATCTTGAAGAACAAATCGGCGACGAAGAAATTACGCCTTTCTCCTTTGAAACACCGGAAGGTGAGCTTCAGAACAAGGCTATTTGTCATATTACATACACTAACGCTGATACAAAGCAGGTCATCCTTGACAATCTTCACCGTTCACCCCTTTATTCAAATAAGATTGAAGGTGTAGGACCAAGATATTGTCCGAGTATTGAAGATAAAATTGTTCGTTTCGCAGAAAAGGGTCGTCATCAGGTTTTCATTGAGCCCTGCGGTCTTGATACCGAAGAGCTTTACCTTCAGGGTCTTTCATCATCGCTTCCCGAAGACGTACAATTAAAAATTCTCAAAAGTATCAAGGGACTTGAAAACGTTAAGGTTATGCGTAACGCATACGCCATTGAATATGATTGTGTTGACCCGTTGGCTCTTAAATCAACTCTTGAATTCACAAATCTCGAAGGTCTTTACGGCGCAGGGCAGTTCAACGGCTCGTCGGGCTACGAAGAAGCCGCCGCACAGGGTCTTATAGCAGGCATCAATGCCGCAAGAAAGGTTCAGGGTAAAGAACCCTTCACTCTCGACAGAAGCACATCTTACATAGGCACACTTATTGATGACCTTGTTACAAAAGGGTGCCGTGACCCATACAGAATGATGACGTCCCGAAGTGAATACCGACTTATTCTCCGCGAAGATAATGCTGACCTGCGCCTTACGGAAATGGGTTACGAATTAGGGCTTATAAGTCAGGAACGGTATGATAAGCTTCAAGAGAAAAAACGTCTCATTGAAGAAGAAACCGAACGTGTTTGCAAAATAACAATCCCCCCTTCACCCGAGCTTTCAAAAGTCCTTGAGAATGCAGGCACAGCACCAACAATAACAGGGTGCAGATTATCGGAACTTATAAAACGTCCGCAGCTTTCCTATAAGCTGTTGACACCCTTTGACAAGAAACGTCCCGATTTACCCCGTGAGGTATTTGAACAGGTTGAGATAAATCTAAAATACGCAGGGTATATCAAGCGCCAGCTTGCACAAGTTGATGAGCTTAAAAGACTTGAAGTCAAAAAAATACCACATGACATTGATTATGACAAAATAACAAATCTTCGTCTTGAGGCTATTGAAAAATTGAAAAAGATTCGCCCCGAAACCATCGGTCAGGCTTCACGCATAAGCGGCGTTTCACCTGCCGATATTGCGGTGCTTCTTATACACTTAAAATCAAACTGACACAAGGAGAAATTTTTATGATACCAAGAAATGAACATCCGAATCCCGGGTTTTACAGAAACGATTACATAAACCTTAACGGTGAATGGGATTTTGACTTTGACTTCGGCAATTCAGGCGAAGAAAAGAAACTTTACCGAAACGATTGCAAGCTTCCTAAGAAAATCATAGTTCCCTTCTGCCCCGAAAGTGAACTTTCAGGCATATGCTATAAAGATTTCATTCCTGCTGTCTGGTATAAAAAGACTGTAAACCTTACCAAAGAACAGGTCAATGCAGGCAAAGCATTTATAGTTTTCGGCGCTGTTGATTTCCATACAAGAGTTTACGTGAACGGCGAATACTGCGGCGAGCATTTCGGCGGATACACCTCCTTCAGAATTGATGCATCAAAATATGTTGTCGAAGGTGACAACATAATCACCGTTTACGTTCAGGATGACACCCGTTCTCCCCTTCAGGCTCGTGGTAAACAGAGTGAGCTTCTTTACTCTCACGACTGTGACTACACACGAACAACCGGTATCTGGCAGACTGTTTATATGGAATTCTGTCCCGTAAATTACATAAAGAATTTTAAAATATTCCCCAATATTGATACTGCTTCAATTACCGTAACCGCGGAAATTGAAGGTAACGGTGAATTCAGTGCCGTTGCTTTCTGGAATAATTCAGAAGTCGGCAAAGTTACCACCGCAACTTCGGGCCAGACGGTTACAGTTACACTCCCCCTTTCCGAAAAACATCTCTGGGAAGTAGGCAAAGGCGGACTGTACAGCCTTAAATTATCTTTCGGCGGCGATGAAATTTCAAGTTATTTCGGTTTACGCGAAGTTAAACTCACTCCGGATAAAGGCATATTAATCAACGGCAAGCCGGTTTTCCAGCGTCTTGTTCTCGATCAGGGCTTTTATCCCGACGGTATTTACACTGCACCTTCTGCAGAAGCACTTAAAAATGATATTCTTCTTTCAATGAAGGTCGGTTTCAACGGCGCTCGACTTCACCAGAAAATTTTTGAGCCCTTGTTCCTTCACTATTGTGATGAACTCGGCTACATCGTGTGGGGCGAGCACGGTAACTGGGGAGCAGACCACACGAGCTTTGAATCACTTCGTTATTTCCTTCTTGAAATCGAAGAAGAAATTGAAAGAGATTTCAACCATCCGTCATTAATCGGTTGGTGTCCCTACAACGAAACATGGGATATTGACGGAAGAAAACAGGACGACGATGTTATCCGCATCGTTTACCGCACGGTTAAAAACCTTGATAAAACCCGTCCCTGTATCGACACAAGCGGTAACTACCACGTTGAAACAGATATTTATGACGTTCATAATTATGACCAGGATTATAACAAATTCAGAGCCGATTACGAAAAGCTCATAACTGATAACGTGGTATTCGACCATCAGGGTCATCGTCAGGATTGGAAGGGCGAACCCGTATTTATGAGCGAATACGGCGGCATAAGAGTCGAGCTGAGAAATGCAGAAGAAAATGACAGAGAAAAAGCCTGGGGCTACGGCAACGCCGCAAAATCTCTTGAAGAATTTTACGAGAGATATGACGGTCTTACCACCGCTATGATTGACAACCCCAAGATGATTGGTTTCTGTTACACACAGCTCACCGACGTTGAACAGGAATTAAATGGTATCTACCGCTATGACAGAAGCGAAAAATTCGATGCCGAAGTGCTTTATAAAATCAATACAAAAAAAGCGGCAATCGAAGAATAATAACAAGCATATAATCAACCAAAAAACAGATCAACCCCCGAAAGGATATATAAGCCTTTCGGGGGTTGGTTTCATTTATTTTTTAACTTCAATGGGATCTGAAATCTGATGTGTTCCGTCTTTGTAGAAAGCTCTTACACGTACACAGGCAATATTCTGGGAATCAAATTGCCAATTACCGCTGTACGAAACTGTTGACGGATTTTTGATAGTTGC
>JAFTYU010000018.1 GCA_017461235.1 Clostridia bacterium
CTCTTGATTGCGCTTCTACAGATCCTTCTGCTGCTGAATATGTTTGCATCAAAGAACTTATGGATGCTGTTGACTCTTACATTCCTACACCTGATCGTAAAGCTGATATGCCTTTCCTTATGCCTGTCGAAGACGTATTCACAATCACAGGTCGTGGTACTGTTGCTACAGGTAGAGTTGAAAGAGGTCAACTTAAACTTAACGACGAAGTTGAACTCGTTGGTCTTAAAGACGAAAGTTCTAAAACAGTTGTTACAGGTATCGAAATGTTCCGTAAACTTCTTGACTATGCTGAAGCTGGTGACAACATCGGTGCTCTCCTTCGTGGTGTTGACAGAAAAGGTATTGAACGTGGTCAGGTTCTTTGCAAACCCGGTTCAATCAAACCCCACACAAAATTCAAAGGTCAGGTTTACGTTCTTTCTAAAGATGAAGGCGGCCGTCATACACCTTTCTTCAACAACTACAGACCTCAGTTCTTCTTCAGAACAACTGACGTTACAGGTACTATCTTCCTTCCCGAAGGTACAGAAATGTGCATGCCCGGTGATAACGTTGAAATGACAGTTGAACTCATCACACCCATCGCTATTGAAAAGGGTCTTCGTTTTGCTATCCGTGAAGGTGGTAGAACAGTTGGTTCAGGTGCTGTTACAGACATCATCGAATAATTTAATTTCAGATAAGCGTAATCTTCGGATTACGCTTATTTTTTTATTGACTTTTATATCATAAAATAGTAAAATAACTCTATATTTATTGTGTAGGAGGCAATTATGGCAGATTTCTTTTTAAATGAATTCATAGTTAACATTGACGTTGCTATTTATCAATTTGTTGATGGCATTATGAATCCCGTTCTTAACGGCATTATGACATTCATTACTCACCTTGGTGATACTCCCGGTATAATCTGGTGTGTTCTGGGTATTTGTTTGTTAATTCCCAGAAAAACAAGAAAACTCGGTATTCTTGTTTTCGCAGGTCTTGCATTCTCATCACTCATCAATAACGTTGTTCTTAAAGAGCTCATTGACAGACCCAGACCCTATAACATTGACGCTTCTGTATGGGAGAACGCAGGATATACATACGTTTGGCCGGATCTTATTAAAAAGAGTAGCAGTGCTTCATTCCCTTCAGGTCATACATCAACTTCAATCGGTGCTGCATTTGCTCTTTTACTTGGTTGTAGAAAGAAACAGCTTGCAATCGGCATTCCCGCATTTATTCTTTCACTTCTTATCGGCTTCTCAAGAATTTACGTTCACGTTCATTATCCCACAGATGTTATTGCCGGTGCGGTTGTTGGTTTGCTTGCCGCAGTTGCAATTTACTTTGTTTTCGATTTGCTCGTATTCAAAAAAGCAATCCCTGCAATTGAAAGAAAGACAAATAAAAAGATTATTGAATAATATATACATTAAGACTACGGTTTTTGCCGTAGTCTTTTGTGTTGTAAGAATAGTAGTTGATTATTTCAGAATTATGTGATAAACTATGCTTGCGACACAACTTAATAAGACAAATTACGGGAGAATTGGTTTTTATTTCGGTAAAAACACATTCTCTATTTGACGTTCTCTTGTAGTTTGTCAAAGTTGTGTCGCAGCAATCGGAGTTAATGTGTTTTTTTGCGTCGGCTTCGGTTGGCGCATTTTTTATTTTAGGGTGATTTTATGACTGATAAAGAATTGTTTTGGCAGATGTACAGTAAATTATTTAATACTATTACCGATGTGTTGCCACTTATCGAAAACATAAAAGTTGCCGAAACATTAAAACAAGCACAAATTGATACGGAAGAAATGTACATAAGTAAAGAGTAAAAGGCAATAAATCGGCAAATGCCATGATTTGACCATTGGGTCATGATTTCTCGCCTTGCTATATGATTTGATTTGCTTAAAATCATTATGGGTTTTCCCCTGATAATTTTGCACTCTGCAATTTCCAATAAAAAAGCCGCTTGCTTCACGAAAGCAAGCGGCTTTTTTTATTCACCCTTAGGTGTTATTAATTCAATACATCCAATGGGGCAGGCTTCATGACATTTGCCGCATCCGACACATTTTTCGGGGTCAACCGTTGCCAGGAAGTTTTCAACTTTAACGGCATCATGCTCACAAGCCTTTACGCATTTCATACAACCGATACAGGCCGCCTTGCAATGCTTGCGTGCTACAGCGCCTTTTTCGTGGTTTTTACAAAGAACCGTAGCCTGAGTCACATTAAGCGGTAACATTGAAATAATGCCCTTAGGACAGGCTTTAACACAAGCCTTACAGCTATGGCAAGCGATGGTGGATATACGCGCAACGCCGTCACAAATGTGGATTGCATCAAATTCACAAGCATCAACGCAATCACCGAGACCTAAACAACCGTAGGTACATTCTTTTGCACCGCCGAAAAGCTGGGAAGCCATACGACAGCTGCTGACTCCCTGATAATTCATCTTATCTTCTGAATTAGATGAGTTACCCATACACTGCACAACGGCAACTGTGGGAAGAACTGTTGCTGCCTCTGTACCCATTATTGCCGCAATTTCTGCGGCAGCTTTGTTACCGCCGGGTGCGCAAAGATTGGTTTGTGTTGTGGTGCCTGATGAAAGTGCGGCAGCATAGCCTGCACAACCTGAAAAACCACACGCACCGCAGTTAGCACCGGGGAGTACCTCGGTGATTTTTTCTGCCTTTTCGTCAACCGGGACTGCCATAATTTTTGACGCTATGGCAAGACCTAGGCCTAAAATAAGACCGATACCTGCTACAAGGAGAACGGGAAATAAAATATCACTCATAATTTACGCCTCCTTATGAACCAAATATGCCGTCAACAACACCTGAAAAACCAAGGAAGGAAACAGATGTTAATGATGCTGCAATAAGTGTTGAAGGCAAGCCCTTCAGAAATTCGGGAATATCTGCAGTTTCAAGTCTTGAACGAACGCCTGCAAAGATAAGCATTGCAACCATAAAGCCGATACCTGCGCCGAGTGTGTTTATCATTGAAATACCGAATGAATAACCTTCTTCCAGATTGAGAAGAACAACGCCGAGAACGGCACAGTTTGTTGTAATAAGCGGAAGATATATGCCTAAAGAGTTGTAAAGAGATTTTATGTATTTCTTTAAAACTATCTCAACTAACTGAACGAGAGCGGCTATAACAAGGATAAATATAATGGTTTGTAAGTATTCTAAATGTTTTGCAACCAGCAGTGTGTTTATGGGATAAGTAACTGCAGTAGAGATGAGCATAACGAATATAACCGCAACACTCATACCCATAGCGGTATTTACTTTCTTTGAAACACCAAGGAAGGGGCATATACCGAGGAACTTGCAAAGAACAAAGTTTTCGGTAAGTATAGCAGTAAGAAGTACTGAGAAAAGCTGTGTAGCAGTCATATTTTCTTATCCTCCCTTTCTGAAACAACTTTTGAACAAGTGGATGCAAGCGGACAACTTTCGCAACCGTGGAGTTCTGCTTTGGGAAGCTTCTTTTTATCGCCGATTTTATTGGAAAGAGCAATAAGAACACCGAAAACAAAGAAACCACCGGCAGGAAGAATGAAAATTGTCATAGGCGTATTAAGAATTGTTATTCCGTTGAAGCCGCCTAAAACATTGTCCCCGAAAACGCCTAAAAGGTCTTGTGCTTCTGCAAAAAGAGAGCCGTTACCGAGAAATTCTCTTATGGTTGCCATACAGAAAAGCGCTGCTGTGAAACCGATACCCATGCCTAAACCGTCAACAGCGGAAGCGATAACGGGATTCTTGTTGGCGAATGCTTCTGCTCTGCCCAATATGATACAGTTAACAACGATAAGTGGAAGATATACGCCCAAAGCGGCGTCAAGGGCAGGAACAAAAGCTTTAACAATCATCTGAACAATTGTAACGAATGAGGCGATGATAACAACGTAAGCAGGGATTCTGACCTTATCGGGAATCACTTTACGTAAAGCCGAAATAACAATATTGGAGCAAACGAGAACGAGTGTTGCAGCGATGCCCATACCGATTGCGTTAACCATCGATGTGGAAGTTGCAAGAGTAGGACAGGTGCCGAGAACAAGTCTCAAAACAGGGTTCTCACGAAGAAGACCTTTTGTAAACTCTTTTCTGAGTGAGCATTTATTTTCAGCCATTATTTCCACCTGCCTTTATTGATTCGTATGCGCTGAAGGATTGGTTAACAGCGTCTGTTACAGCTTTTGATGATATTGTGGCGCCTGAAACAGCCTGTATTTCTGTATCTGTTTTTTCGTTTTTATTGACACCGATGATTCCTGTTCTTTCTATATACTGACTAAGGAAATTTTCGGTGTTTACTTTCATTCCCAGACCGGGAGTGTCATTGATAGATGTGATTTCCACACCTGTGATTTTATCAGTTTCTGCAGAGATACCTACCATTGCACTAAGGTCACCGCCGTAGCTTTTTACCGTAACGCTGAAAACATAACCTGTTATGTTGCCTTTTTCACCCTGTGCTTCGTAGTACGTGTAGGTTTCGCCGTTTACATCAACAGTTTTTTCATCGGAGAAATTTGTGGCATCTGCGAAAACCGCAGTTTTTGCCGCCATTGCGGCTTGAATCTCCAATTCATCAATTCTGTCTTCAGTTAAAAGATTTGTACCGGCAAGGAGCGCCGTGCAAATCGTTGCAATAACAAACAACATTATTGCAGGAACAAGTATTTCTTTTAATGACTTGTTTTTCATTCTGCTTTAGCCTCCTTCTGCTTTTTTTCTTTAATATAGCCGAAGGGCTTGAGCTTTGTAAGATTGTCAATATGGGGAACAAGAAGGTTCATAAGAATGATGGCGAATGAAACACCTTCATTGTAACTGCCGAACTGTCTTATGAGAGCAGCTACAAGACCGCAACCGATACCGTAAATGATTTTACCTTTTGATGTAAGGGGACAGGTAGCATAATCAGTTGCCATAAATATAGCACCAATAAGAAGACCGCCACCTAAAAGATTGTATGCAAGATAGTTTGGGTCACCTTTACCTGCGATGAGCATAAATACAGCAACTGTACCGATGAACGTCAAGGGAATTGAAGGTGATATAACTTTTCTTATAAGAAGATACAGGCCACCGATAATTAAGGCAATAGCACAGGTTTCACCAAGGCAGCCTGCGCGCTGACCTATGAGCATATCGAGAAGGTCAGGGGTAGGTGTGGTGCCGTTCTGAATTTCGAAAAGGGGAGTAGCAGTTGTAACAGCGTCAACAGTTTCGCCCCATTTGTAAGGCTCTACCCATTTTGACATAGGTCCTGCGAAGGATACCATAAGAACGATTCTTCCCATAAGAGCAGGGTTAACGAAGTTCTGACCGATACCGCCGAAGAACTGTTTAACAACAACTATCGCTACAAATGCGCCGATAGGAATCATCCACAACGGTAAGGTGGAAGGAAGATTGAACGCTAATAAAAGACCTGTAACAACTGCACTTAAATCTTTTATGGTGTTATCGCGTTTAAGTAATTTTCTGGTTATGTACTCAAAAAGCACGCAGGAAACAACGCTTACGGCATTTACCGCAAGAGCCCTTGGTCCGAAAATCCACACCGATGCAACAAGGGCGGGTACAAGAGCTATTATAACATCAAGCATCATACCCTGTGAAGTTTCGTGGGATTTAAAGTGAGGTGATGCCGCTACAGTTGGTTTGATTTTTTGAATTAACGCGTTATCAGCCATTTTTTGCACCTTCCTCTCTCAACATATCTTTAGCTAAAACTACATACTGTACCAAGGGTCTTCCTGCAGGGCAGGCATAGGCACAGGTTCCGCATTGCATACAAGCAATAACGTTACTTTGTTTTAATCCGTCAAAGTCGCGTACTTTTACAGAACGCATAATATTTGTAGGCATAAGACCCATAGGGCAAACCTGACTGCATCTGCCGCAACGGATACAGTTGTTATCCGGCTTTTCACGAAGGGTACCCTTTGAAAAAGCAAGCACTGCGTTATAGCTTTTAATAATTGGTACGTTGGTGTTCACAAGTGCGGTACCCATCATAGGACCGCCTGCGATAACCTTATCAAGGTCGGGCTTGAAACCGCCGCAGAAATCAATGAGCTCGTTAAGGTTTGTACCGATAGGAACGCGGACGTTCTGTGGTTTTATAATAGCGGAACCGTCAACGGTAAGAGAACGGCTGACTAAAGGTTTACCTGTTTCAAGATACCTGCCGATAAAAGCGGTACTTGTAACGTTCATTACGATTATACCTACGTCTGCAGGCAGCTTTCCTAAAGGAATTTTTCTGCCGGTTGCGGAGTAAACAATCATTTTCTCGGCACCCTGGGGATAGCGTGATTTGAGTGCCATAACCTTGATGCTGCCGTCACCGACTTCATCGGCAACTTTCTGAAGCTTCACAATAGCGGCAGGCTTGTTATCTTCAACAGCAATAACTGCGTGCGGAATATTGAGATATTCTTTAATAATCATAAGACTTCTTATGATATAAAGTGTGTTATCAAGACATTCGCGGTAGTCAACCGTGATATGGGGTTCACATTCTGCGGCGTTGACAACAATAGTGTCAATGGGTTTGTCGGGAGAAAGTGCAAACTTAACGTGGCTGGGGAAGCCTGCACCGCCAAGACCAACAAGACCTGAATCGCGGACAGCTTTTCTGAAATCATCTGCATTATTTACAACGGGGATTTCAATACCGTCAAAAAGAGCCATTTCGCCATCGGATTCAATAGTAACCGCGGGAGCCTGCCTGCCGTTGGCAAGAACAGTATCAGCGATAGCGGTAACTTTACCTGATATTGAAGCGTGTATAGGTGCAGAGATGAACTTATCACTATCACCTATAATCTGACCTACCTTTACAGTGTCACCAACTTTAACGGTAGGCGTACAGGGAGCACCGAGGTGTTGTTGCATAGGCAGAACAACCTTCTCGGGAGCAGGCATTCTGATGATTTTGCAATCTTCGGTGTTTTTGTTGTGGGGAACTTTGACACCACCGCGACCTCTTGCGGCAGGAGAAAGTACACCTGCAATATGTTTTAACATTTTTTTATCGACCCCTTGTCAGAGAGTTTTATATGTTTTTTTAAAACGGGAACAGTATAATAAAAAACAGTTCCTGTTATAAGACCGCTTGCAACACCGCTTATAATTAAAACGGGTGAAATGGTTAAAATTGTATGACCCAAAATGGCAACTGCAACCGCAAGCTGACCGCAGTTGTGAGCTACGGCGGCTAAAACGCCTATACCCATACAGCCGATATATTTTTCTTTGAGTCTGAAAAGCAATGTTGTAACCATAAGGCTCGCAATGCCACCGAAAAGGCTCATAAAAAATGCCGTTACGCCACGTGTTATGAGAGCGAAAGACGCTTTGAATAAGGTTACGGCAAAAGCATACGGGAAACCCAAAGAGTCAAGACAAAACATAGTTACTATGTTTGAAAAACCCGGTTTAATACCAGGTACGGGTACTAACGGGGGTATAAGTGACTCTAAAAAAGAGATTGCCATAGCCAAGGCGCAAAAAATACCTGAAAGAGCAACCTTCCTGACTTGTGGTTTTTTCAAAGAAATGCTCCTTTCAACCTGCAACGGCATCTAAATCAGAGTTAAGACCGTCGCCGTCTATGGTTATAACAACCCCTGCCGGAACACAGGCGGCAGTATCACCGATTTCATATAAAAAACCGCATTTTTCACAGGTTTTATCCGGACAGAGCGAGTCGGTGAAACGGATTTTTGAGTCTTTGATCTGGATGGTTACAACAGGGGACGTATCAACGGTGAATATTTTATCTTCAGCAGTATTAAGGTTAATACGCTGTGAGGTATTGCCGTTTACCGTAATGACTGCGGTTGGCTGACCGTTTTCCTGCCGTCCCCAAATTAAGAAAGAAAAAGCCACGGACAAAACAATACCGATAATTATGAAATCGGTAAATTTAAATAGCCGTCTTTCAGGTTTAGGCATAATGACTCTCCCTTAAATTTGTTCATCCTTGTTAAGTTTTTGTCAAAATGTGTTGAATTTTGAGTAAATTTAACCAACGATATTATACTACACAACACTTGCATTTTCAACTGTAATTTGATATATATTTACTTATAAATTATGTAATCTCTTGAAAAAAGTGGGGATAAATGAATGTTTGCTAATCTATATGTGAATTCTAAAGTAATAAGCGGTAAAAATTGTGTTACGGATAATGCAGAGCTGATGGCACAATTCGGTGAAAAGTGCCTTATTGTAACATCGGGAAGCGCTGCTGAAAAAAGCGGTGCGTTAAACGATGTTGTTTGCGCACTGAATAAATGCGGTATCGGTTATGCTGTTTTTAACAAAATAAACGAAAATCCTTTGGTTTCGACTGTTATCGAAGGCGGTAAAGCCGCAAGGGACGCAGACGCGGATTTTGTTATAGGTATCGGCGGCGGTTCGCCCCTTGATGCTGCTAAAGCGGTTGCAATATGTGCCGCTAATCCCGAGTACGACATTGATGGTCTTTACGGACGAAGGATACCTTCAAAGGCGTTGCCCGTTGTTCTTGTAGGTACAACGGCAGGTACAGGTAGTGAAGTTACGGGTGTGAGCGTGCTTACGAACGATAAAAATATGCAAAAAAAGAGCATAAGCGGAGTTGATTGCTATGCTGCTCTTGTTTTTGCTGATGCAAAATACACATATTCAATGGGTTATGATGTTACTGTTTCCACGGCTCTTGATGCTCTGGCACACGCTGTTGAAGGATGGTTTTCGCCTAAATGCGATGCTGTTGCAAGTGTATATGCCGAGCTCGCTCTGAAACGTATCTACAAGGCACTTAAGGTGCTGGCAGAAAATAAAGCTTTACCCGATGAAAATGTGAGAGAGGACCTTTATTACGGCTCGGTTTTTGCAGGGCTTGAGCTCAATATCTGCGGTGCCGCTTTTCCCCATACAGTAGGCTATGTGTTGACCGAAAATTACGGTATCCCCCACGGGAAAGCCTGTACGGCATTAATGCCATGCTTTTTAACGAAAGCAAAGAAATATGAGTGTGAAAGGTTCCGTCAGTTATTAGAAATATTGGGTGAAAACGAAGTTGAGCTTATTGATACAATAAAAGCTCTTACAGACGTAAAAAATCTTGATATGACCGATGAACAGTTGGATGAGTGGTGTTCACGTTGGCAGGGCAATGTTAAGAATTTTATGAACAGTCCCGGCGGTTTTACGGCGGAAGAAGCAAAAAAAGCGTTAAAAGAATTATCTTAATAAAAAATCTTCTCGCAGTTAAATAAAGCGAGAAGATTTCTTATTATTTTTCACTTTTTTTATAAAGTACACTTGCTATCATAAGGGCGGTTACGCCTGCCACAAGCTTTCCGATTATAACGGCAAGGATGTGTTCGTCATTATATGAAAGTGTAAATGCCAGGTGATCACCGAAGACAAATGCCGCAGAAACTGCGAAAGCAAGGTTTAAAATTCTGCCTTTACGGTTCATTCTGTCGGCACTTTCCATTGTTGCTATGGAGTTTGCAAGGGTTGCAATAAGACCCACAACGGAAACGTCATCGAGTTCGAGCTTTTTTCCTAAAGCGGAAAGGGGCTTTTTGAGAATTTTCGAGATAATGGCAATAAGCGGAAAGGTTCCTGCAAGGGTTATGCAAATAGTGAAAACGGTGGCGGCGCTTTCCATAAGGGGAGCGGTATTTTTAATAATAACCTTGCCTGTAAGTTGTTGGAAAATACCCAGAGCCAGACCGCAGGTAATGAGTATTGAAATGATTTTACCAAAAACAGAGAAAATCTTAACGGTTATTTTCGGGAATTTTAAAAGACCGATAATGATGATTACCGAAATAAGTAACGCAGGCAAAAGATTTATAAGAACAGTCAAGGGCTTTATCCCCATAACAAGACCCGAAACGAAGCAGCCTACGGGTATGGTACTGATACCGCAGAGAAGACCTAAAAGAACGTCATCGTGATTCTCCTTTTTTGATGACCTTAAGGCAACGGGAATGGTGAAGGAAACTGTTGCGCCCAGCATTGATGCAACACAAAGTCCGTGGAATGAACCCAAAAGACTGTCTGCTGCGATGGAATCTGCAAGAGCCGCACCACCCATATCGTTGGCAATAAGTATGCCTGCAAGTGCGGATGGGTCAAAACGGCAAAGATTTGCAACAGGGGTTATTACGGGGATAAGCAAATCTGCAAGGGCAGGTGCTATTGTCATCATACCAAGCATTGAAAGGGAAAGGGGACCCAGAGTCATAATGCCCTTTTCAAATTCATCGCCCAGTTTTAAATGATTGCCGGTTATTTTATCAAATGCGCCGATTACGGCGAACACAGCCATTATTATGGCAAGAACTTCAGCCAAAAACTCACATCCTAAAAAATACTTTCTATATTATACAAACAAAGGAAAGTAAAAGCAAGGGGGATGTTTTAATATAATGATTTGTGAAGCAAATCATGGAGCAAGGCGAAAAATTATGAACCAAAAGGTTAAATCATGGCATTTGCCGATTCATTGGTTTTTGGCATAATTCGCATCCGATCGTATGCGTTTGCATTAAAAAAGAAGCTCGCACATCATCAATCAGCGCGAACTTCTTTTTTATCATTTTTTCTTAACCTTATTAAGCATTGCGTTTACTTCGAGAATTTGTTCTTTGGTAAATTTATTACCCAGCATCATAAAGCAACGTTTTATGGTAAAGCCTTTAACCATACCGTACATAGATTCTATCATGCTCTTGTTGATTTTACCGAAACTGAAGCCCATAACCTCGGCTTTGCCGTCCTTTGTACCTTGTGACATTACTTTTTTGATAAGCAACAAAAGTTTCACCATACAGATTTTTCCCTTGAAGGTTGACATAATGTCACCGATGGTGTCATTGATTGAGAAGAAGCCCGTGGGAGTGGTAATTTCAAACCAGTTAATAACCTGGTTTTCTTCTTTCATAATGTAGTCTTCGTTGGGGGTATCAACTTTTCTGATAGTTGAAGTATCGGTCAAACCGTCCGCTTTTGCTTCGAGTGTTGTTTCACCTTCGTTTTTAACTTCAAAATAGAAGAAAGGATATTTGCCCTTTGTTTGTTTAGCGACGCTCACACCGTTTGCGAAAAGCTCAACTTCATTACAGTTTGAATATACAGTAACTTTTGTTACGTCTTCAACTCTGTCGATATAACGTTTACTGCAAAGATGAACCATAGGCTCGGGGTTAAGCCAAGCCTTGTATGCGTAGAAGGAGTCTTTCTTATACTGACGGTCGAAGGTAACGAGACCTTTGTGGTTCATACCGTTTTCGCCGCCTTCGGCACGGGCATCTGCAGCAAAGTCAAACATATTCCAGACGTGCGTTGCCCAGATATAGGGACGTTCTGCAATTTGTTTTATAAGTTCTTCGTGGTAATATGACTGATATTCTTCTGTGTAGTCACCTTGAACGGGATTTGAGGTGTGCCAGTTAAGAGCTTCGCAACCGTACTCGCTCAATCCGATAGGCTTGTTGGGGTATTTTTTATGGAAATCATCGAACCATTTGCCATTCATTTCTGTTGAACCGCCGTACCAACCAAAATAGTGGTTGTATGAAAGCACGTCACTTATATGAACGTATTCGTTATCGGGGGAACACATAGTAACGGAAGCAATAGTTGTCAGACGTGTGCTGTCAAGCTTGTGAACAAGATTGTTAAGATCCTTGTGGTTTTTAATAAGGTGGGGATCATCAGCGCCTGCAATAGTGATTTCGTTGGAAAGACCCCAGAAGCATATAGATGCGTGGTTGTAGTTCTGTGTAACGAGCTCGGTCATCTGGCTTATGGTGTTATCATAAGCATCATGCATATGGCGGGAAATATAGGGGATTTCCGCCCAAATAACAAGGCCGCTTTCATCGCAAAGGTCATAGAATTCCTGAGCGTGCTGATAGTGGGCAAGTCTTATGGTGTTAGCGCCGACTTCAAGGATAAGGTCTATATCTCTCTTATGGTCCTCGTATGAAAGTGCGTTACCTTTATCGGGATTATCCTGATGGCGGGAAACACCGCGAAGGGGATATTCTTTACCGTTAAGTATGAAACCTTTTTCGGGGTCAACCTTAAACGTACGGCAACCGAAACGGGTTGAGATATTATCAAGCACTTCTCCGTCTTTTACAAGCTCCGCGTTGAGTGTGTAAAGATGGGGATCAATTCTGCCGTTCCAAAGGTGAACGTTATTTATGGTTATTAAGGCTTCGCCGTCGTGAGATTGAGCTTCGCCGACGATATTTTCGCCGTCAAGAACAGTAAATTTAACTGTTGTGCCGTCTGCATTTTTTGTGTATGCCTGAATTTTAATATCTGCATTTTCACCTTTTAATTCGGGTGTAACGGTAATACCCGGTGCACCGTAATAATCCAAATCGAAGTGTGTTTCAGGTACGCAAATGAGTTTTACGCTTCTGTAAATACCGCCGTAAAAAGTAAAGTCAGCAGTCTGGGGGTAAACAGTTTCGTTAGGTGAGTTGTCAGCAGATACTGTCAGAATGTTTTTTTCTTTTATGTCATCACAGGGGATAATTACTCTGAAACGTGAATAACCGCCGTGATGAACGCACAAGGATTTACCGTTCCAGAAAACTTCTGCAGATGAGTTTACCGCATCAAATTCAAGATAATTTTCCTTGCCCGTAAGTTCTGAAGCAGGAATTTCTTTGCAATAAAATGCCTTGCAGCGTTTGTAGTCATTGCCGCCGTCCTGACCGTCTTTGCCGTTCCAGGTGTGGGGAAGGTCTAAGCCTTTCCAGTCAGAAGGGAGAGTAGAAGGACAAGCTGTTGCGGTATCGGAAAAATACCAACCTTGATTAATGATTTTTGTTTCTCTCATATTTTTCACCTCAAAGTTTTTTTCTGAAATGTTTTATATGTAACGACGGAGTGAAAAGGCAGATAAGCGGGAATATTTCAAGTCTGCCTAAAAGCATATCTATAATAAAAACTATTTTCGAAAGAACACCGTAAGAACCGAAGTTTCCCGTAGGGCCAACCTTACCAAGGCCGGGACCGATATTGTTAAACGTGGCGACAACGCCGGAAAAATCTGTTACCAGATCGTGCTTATCGGCAGACACTATAAGAACAGAAACGGCAAAAATTATAACATAAACTATGAAGAATGCCATAGTTCCCTGGAAGGTTTCGTTTGCTACACGTTGCCCGTCAAAGGTGATAACCTTAATGCTGCGGGGATGTACATATGAATGTATCGTTTTCTTTGCATATTTAAGAAGGAGTAATACCCTGGAAACTTTAAAACCGCCGCCTGTACTGCCGGCACAGGCACCGATACACATAACCATAATGAGCACGGTTTTACTGAATTCGGGCCATTTATCAAAGTCTGTGGTGGAATAGCCTGTTGTTGTCATAACAGAGCTGACCTGGAAGGCTGCGTGATGTAATGCCTCAAAGATACTGTCAAAATGATTGCGGATATTTAATGTGATAGCCAGAATTGCCGCGCCCATTATACCGAGATACCCCCAGAGCTCTTCGCTTTTGAACGCACCCTTGAAGTTTTTAATAAGGATAAGGAAATAAACATTGAAGTTTATTCCGAACAAGGTCATAAAAACCGTAATAACAGCCTGACAGAAGGTATTATATCCCCCTATACTGTTATTGAGTATGCCGAAACCGCCTGTACCTGCCGTGCCGAAGGATATTGTTATACTGTCAAAAAGGGGCATACCACCAACAAGAAGTAAAACTATCTGTGCTATTGTCATAACAAGATAGATACCGTAGAGAATACGGGCGGTTTTGTTGGAGCGTGGAACCAATTTACTTACACTCGGACCGGGGCTTTCTGCACGCATAAGGTGCAAATCTCCGCCGCCGCCTGCAAGTGGAAGAACCGCCATAACGAAAACAAGCACACCCATACCGCCTATCCAATGAGTAAAGCTACGCCAAAAAAGCAAGGCTTTCGACAGAGCTTCAACATCGGAAAGAATACTTGCACCTGTGGTTGTGAACCCCGAAACCGTTTCAAAAAGTGCATCAAGATAATTGGGTATTTCGCGGCTTATAAAGAAGGGGAGAGCACCGAAAAGACTTAAAAATATCCAACCGAGAGCAACAACAAATAAACCGTCTTTGGCAAAAATAGTTTTATCTTTCGGCTTGAAGTGGATAAGAATTATACCTGCTGCACACAAAATACCGATTGTTAAAAGAAAGCTTATTAAAGTTGATTCGCTGTAAATGAGCGATACTGCTACGGGTAGCAATAAAAGCCCTGCTTCACAGAGTAACAGTATGCCAAGTACATACGCTATCATTCGTTTATTCATATTACGTAAACCCTTTATGAAAGTTAATCTTTAGTGAGAATATCGTCCAGACTTGTAAGGCGTTCGGTGGAAGTAACAACCACTACAGAGTCGCCGGGCATAAGAGTATCTGAACCGCGCGGGATTATAACTTCCCCATCCCTTGTGATTGAGCCGAGAAGTATATTGGGGCGTAAGGTTAAATCCTGAACCGTGCAGTTAGCAAGCCTGCTTTCGGGTGATACCTGGAACTCGATAGCCTCAACCTTGTTGTTAATGATTCTTGTCAGTTTTTCAACACCGCTTACACCATCACGTGACGTCTTTGAACGAACGTGCTTCAAAATTATGCTTGCTGTAGTGAACTTGGGATAAACTACACTGTCTATATCAAGTGTTTTTATAACTTCCCTGAAAAGCGTGTGATTTACTTTTGTAATTGTTTTTATATTCGGGTTAACGCTTTTTGCAAACAAGGAAAGAACTATGTTTTCTTCATCAATACCGGTAAGACAACAGAAAGCATCTGCTTTTTTCATCCCTTCTTCAAGAAGAAGCGAACGGTTTGTGCCGTCACCGTGAACAACATTTATGTTGGGAAGGTTATAACTGAGATTGAGTGCGGTATCAAGGTCTTTTTCAACAATGGTCGCATTTACATTAAGGTGACTTAAGGACTTGGCAAGATATACCGCAATTTTACCGCCGCCTATAATCATAATGTTTTTTATGTGAGTTGTGCGGAAACCTATTTGTTTAAAGAAATCGGGTGCGGTTTTTTCGGGAGTGAGCACAGCGATGGTATCGTGCTCTTTGATAACGAAGTCACCTGTGGGAATGAATACATCATCACCACGCTCGACCGCACAGATAAGAGCTTTTGTTTTGATTCTTGAGAAAGCATCTTTAACGGATTTATCACAAAGGTTACAACTGCGGTTAATATGAAAACTGAGAAGATCAACTTTTCCGTGGCCGAAAATGTCAACATTACGTGCTGTGGGGAATTTTAAAATTCTCTGCATTTCCGCAGCGGCTTCTCTTTCGGGATTAACGGCTATTGTAAGACCGAGACTGTCTTTAATGAGACGAAGGTCATTGCTGTATTCGGGATTTCTGACTCGGGCAATGGTGCTGCCTGCGCCCAGCTGTTTTGCTAAAAGGCAGGATAAAATGTTGAGTTCGTCGCTACCCGTAAGAGCAATGAGCAAGTCGCAGTCACTTATGCCTGCATCCGTAAGGGTTTTGGACGTTGCGCCGTTACCGATAACGCCGATAACGTCTATATCCTGTAAAGTATCGTTTATAACATCCTCGTCTGTGTCGATAATTGTTACGTCGTGCATTTCCTGTGAAAGCTGTTCTGCAACGGTGTAGCCGACTTTACCTATACCTACAACAATTATGTTCAAAGTGCATCCGCCTTTCGACAAAATTCATTCACGTTACATTATATCCCAAAAGCAATGGTAAAGCAATAAGATTGATGAGTAAATCTTAACAAAATACCGACACGAAATTCAGTTATAATTATCATACAAACTACTATATTTTTTCGGAAGATAAATTGAAAGAGAACGAATAATGTGATATTATGTAAATATATAAAGAATTTGAGTTTCAAGGAGTATTCCCCACGGATATAAATAAGGTGTTCGGATGAAAAAAAGTTTATCGTCTTTATTAAGATTATTTGTGCTTTCTGTTTTAGTTGGTATGGCTGTATCTCCTGTTTTTGCAGGAAATTACGGACGTACTTCTGTTCCTGAGATAAATGTTGTCAATAACAGCAAGGGTGTAGCAATAAGCTGGGAAAAACAACAGAATATTGATAAATACAGCATTTACCGTCGTCAGGGGCTTTCACCTGCGGTGAAAATTGCAGATGTAAGTGCAACAAAAAATGTTTTGTACATTGATAAAAATGCAGTAAGCGGAACAAAGTATCAGTATTACGCGGTTGCATATTATAAGGGCAGACGTGGTGCAAAAACACAAACCGAGTCTATACTATACCTGAATGCTCCGAAGCTTCAGCGGGTTGAAAATATTTGCGGCGGCATTTCTCTTGAATGGTCTTCTGTAGCAGGAGCAAAGGAATACAGAGTTTATCGTTTTAACGGCACGAAGGTTGCCTGTATTTCAAAAACAGATGCATCTTCAGAGTGTAAATATACTGATGCCAATGTTAAAAACTACGAAAAGTACACGTATTTTGTTGTAGCCGTCAACGGGAAATTTAAAAGCGCCTGTAAATACAGTTCTTCAGATAAATATATGACAGCCCCTAAACTGAAAAGTGCGGCTAACGCAAACGGATATATCTCCGTTTCGTGGGAGCCTGTTTCCGGTGCGGAGAAATATCTTGTTTACAAAAAAACAGAATCAACCAAATGGGCTCTTATGAAAACTGTCGGCAATAACGTTTTTTCCATAAAGGATACGGATGTAAAAAACGGCGGACAGTATTCATATACAGTTCAGGCTGTAAAAGGAGACGCTGTCAGCGGTAAGGATGAAAATGGTGTTGTCAAAGAATATGTAAATGTTCCCGGAAATATAAAATTGGCAAACTCCAATGATTGCATTACGGTTAAATGGGATTCGGTGAGCGGAGCTTGCGCGTACAGGGTGTACAGAAAAGAAGGTAATGCTGCAACCTGGGAAAAGATTGCGCAGACAACGAATGCTGAATATAACGATAAAGATATTAATGATGGCATCTCTTACAGATATACCGTAAAGGCTATCGGTAAAAAGGGTGGTGTCAGCGGACATCTTTCAGGGAAAAAGCTTGTAGCCCTGAAGTCGCTCACTTTGAGAATTTACTCTATGCCTGACAGAGTTCTTCTTAATTGGTCACCGTCAGCAGGTGCAACCGGATACAGAATATACAGAAAAAATCCTGGAGCAAAAAGTTGGACATTTTTAGGAGCTGTAACCGGCGGAGCAATGTCTTATTATGAAGACACAGGTGTGAAGGACGGCAAATCATATATTTACACTATCCGACAGGTCAACGGAAGTCAGATGGGCAGTTATAATGCGACTGGCTTTTCCTTTAAGTTTGCAAAGGCACCTTTGCTTACGGCTGTGCTGTCACCCAAAGGTGTAAGGCTTCAATGGACAAAAGCAAGTCAAGGCACGGGTTATATTATTGACAGATATATATCGGAAAACAACTCATGGTCCGTTGTTGCCACGATTAATAAAATCACAACGCTTACTTTTGACCACACCGGTGCCGAATACGGTAAAGATAATTATTACAGAATTCGTGTAAAGGACGCGGATATGCTTACCAATATCGAGACCATTTTTGCGATAGATCCAAGTAAACCTGTGGTGGCACTCACATATGATGACGGCCCGCATCCTACCGTAACACACGATATTCTTGACGTTCTGGAAAAGTATGATGCGAAAGCAACGTTTTTTGTTGTAGGGTCAAGAGTTAATGAGTATAAGGATTGTATAATCAGAGAAGCAGAGCTGGGGTGTGAAATAGGTAATCATACCTATAATCACACTATCCTTACATCCGTAGGCAAAAGCACGATGGTAAATCAGGTAGAAAAAACCAATGATGCCGTTGAAAAGCTTACGGGTATAAGACCGGTTATTGTAAGACCACCGGGTGGTTCTGCGAACAGCAGTGTAAAATCAGCGGTTGAGTATCCTCTCGTTAACTGGTCCGTAGATACACTGGATTGGAAAAACAGAAATTCAACATCGGTAACTGCTTCCGTTAAAAGAAATGTACGTGACGGTTCCATAATTCTTATGCATGACCTGTACGGTTCGACTGCTTCTGCCACAAGAGAGATTGTTCCGTATCTTATTGATGAGGGCTATCAGCTTGTGACAGTAACACAGCTTATGCAACTTAAGGGCATTTATATGGAACCCGGCAAAATATATTATTCGGGATATTAATCGAAAACTTATTCGTTTGTATTAACTGAAAAACTCCTGCGGCTGTTTGCTTTGCTGCCGTAGGAGTTTTTTCTATGTTATTTTGTAAGGAGTTCAGCGGATTTTTTTAGTGCTTCCACAGAGAACGAAGGGATTCTTCCCAATCCGTCGGGACCTATATTGAGCAGATAATTAATACCCATAGAATTCAGTTTTGTTTTGCGTCCGACTATTTCTTCGGGTGTTATCCAATTCTGGTCATAGTATTTGTAGCCCCAGGAGCTGTTGAGAGTGCCTGCGGTTTCGTATAATCCGTAAGGGGAGTGCTTGAACCCGTCGAGACTGTTAGGGTCATCGTTCTCACTCTTTGTGAATTGGTCAGGATATTCGTTGTCACCTAAGGAAACGTAGTCATAAGCACCGTTGCCGATACGTGAATTTATAAGGCAGTCGGGCTGATACTCTTTAACAAGTGCGTTGAGCTCAAGACTTTGTTCAGGGGTTATTGTGTGGGGAACATCAAACCAGATAAGGCACAAATCACCGTAGTTTGTGAGAATTTCCTTGATCTGAGGCTTGATTTTTTCATTAAAGCAGATTGAAAAATCTTTTTTATCGCGTTGGGGATAATCCCAGTTGTTATCCCATGAAGTGCCCGAGCAACCTGCAAAATTATCATAGCCGCCGCCGTGCGGATGGTGCCAGTCAAGTTCCTGTGAATAATACAGTCCGAATTTCAAACCGTGTTTATAGCAGCTTTCTGCAAGCTCGCCCACAACATCGCGACCAAACGGGGTGGCATCGACTATATTGTATTTATCCGCGTAGGATTTAAACATTGCGAAACCGTCGTGGTGCTTTGATGTGAAAACAAAATATTTCATACCGCAGTCCTTTGCAAGTTTTATCCATTCGTCTGCGTTAAAATAAATGGGATTGAAAATCTCTGCCAGCTTTTCGTATTCTGCGTTTGGTATGGGCATATTGCTCTGTATCCATTCTGCATAATCAAGAACGCGCCTTCCTTTATATTCACCACCGAGAAGAGAGTAAAGCCCCCAGTGCGCCATCATACCGTACTGTGCTTGTTTAAACCATTGTTTGTTGTCCATATCCGAGCCTCCGCATTTTTAGCGTTTTATAGATTTTAGTATAACACAATTGAAAAAAACTTCAATATTCTTTCTTTTTACGGAGAAATTATCTCTTTTCGATAGACATAAAAGGAAAAATGTGTTAGAATTTCATCGATTAAAAAACACGAAAGGTTATGATAAAATGAGAGACCTTACAAAATATCACGGTATAATACCTGCTTTTTACGCTTGTTACGATGACAACGGTAATGTTTCTGCCGAAAGAACAAAGGCTTTCGCAGAGTTCCTTCTTAACAAAGGCGTAAAAGGACTTTATGTCTGCGGTTCATCGGGCGAGTGTATTTATCAGAGCAAGGAAGAAAGAAAGCTTATTCTTGAATCCGTAATGGAAGTTGCAAAAGGCAAAATGACAATTATTGCCCACGTTGCCTGTAACAATACAGCAGATTCAATGGAGCTTGCCGCTCACGCGGAGAGTCTCGGTGTTGATGCGATTGCTTCTATTCCGCCGATATATTTCAGACTTCCCGAAGACGCAATTGCACAGTATTGGAACGATATTTCTTCCGCGGCACCAAATACTGATTTTGTTATTTATAACATTCCGCAGCTCGCAGGCGTTGCTCTTACAATGCCCTTGTTTAAAGAAATGCTTAAAAATCCAAATGTTATAGGTGTTAAAAACTCATCTATGCCTACACAGGATATTCAGATGTTCAAAGCCGAAGGCGGAAGAGACATAGTAGTCTTTAACGGCCCTGATGAACAATTTGTGGCAGGTCGTGCTATCGGTGCCGAAGGCGGTATCGGCGGTACATACGGTGTTATGCCCGAATTGTTCCTTAAATGCGATGAGCTTATTAAAGCAGGCGATCTCGATAAAGCAAGAGAAATTCAGTACGCAATCAACGAGATTATTTATGCTATGTGTGCCTGCAAGTGCAATATGTACGCAGCCGCAAAAGAGGTGCTTCGTCTTCAGGGAATTGACATCGGTGATGCAAGAAAGCCACTTGCCGGCCTTAAAGATGAGTCAAAACCTCTTGCCGCAAAGGTAAACGATATGATTACCGAAGCAAAGTCAAAATTCTGCTGAAATATTTTATAAAAATACTCTTTTTAAGAGAGAAATAATTTAATATCGGTGGTTTATGGTGAAAAAAGAGAAAATCAGAAAAGAACCTTTTATATATCGCTTTTTGTACCCGGGGATAATCAGTTTATTCCGCATAATTTTCAGACCTGATTTTTACGGTAAAGAAAATATCCCGAAAGATGGTGCTTTCGTTCTTGCGGGTAACCATATAAAGTTCCTTGACTGTTTTATGGTTATTGCTTCAACCAGGCGTTGCATTCACTTTTTGGCAAAGGCGGAACTTTTCAAATACCCCATTACCAATTGGTTTTTTAATACCGCAGGGATTATACCTGTACATAGAGAAAGAAAGGACAAAGCGGCACTTGAGGATGCCATAAAATACCTGAATCATGGCTGTGCCGTAGGTATTTTCCCTGAAGGTAGGGTTAATAAAACTGAAGAACGTTTGCTTCCTTTAAAATTCGGTGCGGTTAAAATGGCAAGTGAAACCAATACAATTGTGGTGCCATTCAGTATCAACGGTAGCTACAAACCCTTTAAAAAATCCATTGATATTACATTCCACGAGCCCACATATATTGACCCACGAAACCTTGCGGAAGAAAACGAGCGTCTGTATAAAATAATTTACAGTGGATTAAGATAATAACCAAAAGTCGGTAGCGAGGCTTTCCGGATGGAAGTCTCGCTACATTTGTTTTTTAATGTTAAATTTATACTTTTAAGTAAATGTTTAACCCCACCTTGCCGCAAACGTTGAAAAGATGATTGACGAAGCAATCGAAAAATTTTGCTGAAATATCAAGCGCTACGTTGTAGCGGTTGAATTTTTTGTAAAGTGTGATAAAATGAAAACATAAATTCGAAAGGGGTATATTATGAAAACAGGTTTTAAAAAACTGATATCCGTTATTTTTGTTTTGTGCATTTGCGCGAATATATTCGGTATTGCTTGTGTCAACTCTTTCGCAGTTGAAAATAGCGATATAGTTCTTTATGTATCACCCGATGCAACCGAAGACGGTGCCGGTGCACTCACGTCACCCATAAGTCTGACAGGAGCTAAAGCCTTGCTCAAGACTATGAAAAGTGACAACACATCCGCAACCGTATATCTTCTTGGCGGTACCTACTATCTTGATAAAGCCTTGTGCTTTAACGAGAAAGATATGGCAAACGTTACATATAAAGCCTACAATAATCAGGAAGTTGTTTTTTCAGGCGCTTATGATATAAAAGGTTTTGAGGAAAGCGAAGTCAACGGCGTAAAGGTATTTACAAAGAAGCTTGACACCTCTGTAGATAACTGGTATTTTAAGTCTCTTTTCAGTGATAACGGCGAGTTAAGTATAACCCGTTTCCCCGAGGAAGGTTATTTTACGGTTAAAGCTACTGCACCCGAGGATGATCTCTGGACGGAAGATGGTGCAGACAGACCTTGGGAATATACTCTGGGTCAACGTTCTTTTTATGCAAATACCGAAGACATACCTTTTGAATTCCATAATTCAGGTGACGTGAATATCCGCATCCTTCACTATTGGCACGATGAACTTATGAACATAAAGTCTTTTGATAAAAATACCGGAAAAATCGGATTATCAAGACCTTCATCAATGACTATAAGCGACATTGATCGTTATTATTTCGAGAATGTTTTTGAAGCACTCAATGAGCCGGGTGAATGGTACCTTGATAGTGTTTCAGGTATTCTTTATTATGTGCCTAAAGAAGGGGAGAAGGCGGATGAGCTCACTCTTTACGGTTCAACTGCTGACAAACTTGTTGATATAAATGGTATTGACGGTATATCCTTTGAAGGTGTGCGTTTTACGCGTACTGACTGGACTATACCCAAGGCAAACGGTTTTTATAAAAACACATGGTGGGAAGAATACGATATGGACTTTCCGCAGGCTGCAATATGCGTGGAAGGTGTAGTTTCCGTTGAATATGCGAAGGATATTCATTTCAAAAACTGCGAGTTTACCGATCTGGGCGGTACGGCAGTAAAAATGAAATTCGGTGTTAAAAATTCATCGGTTGAAAATTGCTATTTTGAAAATATAGCAGCAACAGCCATCTATGTTGGTGGTGAAAATTGTCTTCCCGAACAAGAGAATTATACCGAAAACATCACGATTAAAAATAATGAAATCTACAAATACGGACGAAAATTCTTCTGTGCTATAGGCATACATATAACTTTTTGCGATACTGCGGAAGTGGTTAATAACGAAATCCACGACGGCTACTATACAGGTATCTCCTGCGGTTGGATATGGGGTTACGCTTACCACGCAACAAAGAATATTAAAATCAGCCGTAACCTTATTTACAATATAGGTCAGGGTTGGCTTTCGGATATGGGCGGTATCTATATGCTCGGTAAACAACCGGGCACGGTGCTCAGCGAAAACGTTATCCACAACGTTGCTGCCGACCCGGGTGAAGGCGGTTACGGCGGATGGGGTATTTACCTTGACGAAGGTTCATCCTTTATGAGTGTTGAGAAAAATCTTGTGTATTCATGCGGTAGTCAGGGGCTGAACATTCACTATGGTGAAGGTAATGTGATACGCAACAATATTTCTGCTCTCAGTGCCGAAGGTCAGGTGAATCCCGGTCCGGATAGGGGTGAAACCCACGCTGTAGCCACATATTACAACAATATTTTCCTTACGTCTGACAAAGTGCCGGTTTACGTTAATATGCTTAATCCGTCGCACTTCTATGATAACGGCAATGTTATGTGGAGCATAACCGAAGGTGACGAATTGTACTTTGTTAATGATGAAAATTCGTACACCTTGAAAACGGCTCAGGATAATGAATTTATACATAATCCCGTTGCGGTTGACCCTTGCTTTAAAGATGCTCTTAATTTCGATTTTACTTTAGCAGAAGACAGCCCTGCTTTTGCAACGAATTTTGAAGCATGGGATTATTCTGTAGCCGGTACTGTTAAAGATAGTGTTATCGGTCTTAACAGGGTAGGCGGACAGACCGCATATAACGATGAAGCACATCCACAACCCATGGATGAATTCAATCATAGTATTGCGATAATAAACTGGCTTCATCTTATTTTAGCCGTTTGCGCAGTTTTCGCTGTTTTATGGTTGATAATCGGTGTTGTAAAGGGCAAAAAGACTCTGATGCTGCCTGTGGCTGCGGCTGTTCTTTGCGTGCCTTGCTTTGTGGCAGTTTACTTTATGTATCTTGAATGGATAGAGATTTTATATTTCCTTTCCGTATTCCTTCTGGCGGCGTTGGCGGCGGTTCTTCCCACTTGCGTTGCGGTTGAAAAGGGCAAGGCGAAAAAAAGCATTATATTGGCTTTCGTTATAAACTTTATTCTCTCGGCAGGCATTTTCTTAGGTCTTGCGGGTATAATGAATATGCTGCTGTCATCGGGTAGCCCCGAGGTAATCTCAATCGCTTGCGGCGCAATGATTGTTTATATGATAGTGAACACAATAAGGCTTCTGAAGGTTTACAAAAAGAAGTGATAAATTAAACAACACCACTTGTTCAACGTCTGTGAACAAGTGGTGTTGTTACTATTCAGGCTTTATATAAATAACAGTCTTTATCGTGTGAGTAAATAACGCCGATAGCCTGAAGGTAAGAGTAAATTATAACCGAGCCGACAAACTTCATTCCTCTTTTCTGCAAATCATTTGAAATGGCATCGGACAGTTCGTTGGTGACATTATCCGTTTCATAAATGATGGTGTCATTTGTGAACGTTTTTAAAAATTCATAAAAAGAGCCGTATTCGTCAACTATTTCTTTGAAAATTTTACTGTTAGTTATACTTGCTTTTATTTTAAGCCTGTTTCTGATAATATCTTTGTTATTCAGCAATTCATTTATTTTATCATCGTTATAAGATATTACCTTATTTATGTCAAAACTATCGTATGCCTTTCTGAAGCTTTCTCTTTTATTTAAAACACATTCCCACGACAGGCCTGCCTGAAAGGATTCCAGAATCAGCATTTCGTATAAATATGCGTCATGGAAGTTCGGTTTGCACCATTCATTGTCGTGATATTCTACGTATAGCGGGTTTTTTGAATTACACCATTTACATCTTTTTTGATTATCTTTTTCTGCCATTTTCTCACCATATTTTTATAAATAAATTTCTGCGATAATTATATCACATATTGTAGGATATTTCTACCGGGCCATTGTCAGATAACGGTATATTGCACAGGTTAATTGATTTGACATCATTTATGTAACCATATATAATCGAGAACAGAAAGACGTGGAGGCTATTGCTATGTTTAAAAATGTGTTTGTAGGAAAAAACGCAAAAAATCAATCCGAAAGAATTTTGATATTTGGTGAATCGCATTATGAAGAAAGCGGTGAAATTAACGGTACTGCCGATGTTGTAGAATCACTTGCTGTTTGCGGCAATGATGCTGAAAAGAATACTGAGTTTTACAAAAATATTATGAAAACCTTCGGATATAATATTTCCCCCGAAGAAAGAGTAATTTTCTGGAATAAGGTTTTTTGCGGTAATTACGTAGAAGAACTTTGCGGAAAAGGTAAAGACAACACAGCAAAGTATCATATAGCCGAAAACAGAGAAAAGTACAATGATGATTTGTTTCGTTTTGTTAACGAAAATGAAATTGATGTTGTGTTTTGTTTCAGCAGATTAGTGTATAACAGCTTGCCTTGCTTTACAAAAGGTGAAAATGAAATGAAATTGGTTGAGCACCCGCAACAGTATTTGAACAAATTTACATATCTGCCAAAATGTCATCATAAAAAATGTACTGTTCAATTAAGAAAACGTCTTACCGTATATGGCTTAAAACACCCGTCTTCATATTACAATTCTGAGCTTTATTATGAAGCCATAAAAAAAGAAATCAACATCTGACTTTTCAGGAAGTTTATGGATAAAGAACAAAACGGATAGCGGTTGCTATCCGTTTTGTTGTACTGAACAGCTTTGAAAACCTTTATTATTCAGCTGTTTAAAGTGTTTCGGGAGACAAATATGTAATAGGGTTCTGCGCAGATTGGTTGACTTTTAAATTTGCTATGGTCTTATAACGATAAAATTTCGCATATTCATCAAGAACAGTATAATTTTTGCATACGAAGTATATACGATTTTTCAGTCTCTCGTAATCAGCCGGCTTTAAAAGCTCTGTCTGTGGAGCATCAATATTTTCATATCCGTAATGCCATTCGTCAGGCTTATAAACAGCAACAATCAATCCGTTATGTACACCAAAAACATACTCTACTTTTCTGTTTTTGATTGATTTTAGCGATGCTGCCCAATAACCCCTTACAACATCATATAATTCAGCTTCGCTCATACCTTTGCGATAAAGCTTGTTTATTTTAATAACGAGAATACTGTGCTTTACATCTTCTCTCTCTAACGGAATTGCACCGTATAGTATTTCAAATTCTTCTGTTGTTAAACATTCATGAACATGGTGCCCCGATACTTCATTTGTAAGTTGAAAATCCGGCATAAATTTTAATAAATTTATAAGAGTTGCTTCTGCTGAAAAAGCTTCACTTTCGCTTAATCCCCAATTAACAATTAATCGCTTTACTGAAAAACCACAGTCTTTAATCTCTCGTATTTTCTGTAGTTTTTTATTTTCTGGTTTGCAATTTTTTTCGTTTTCAAGCTCATGTGAAAATACTCTGTTACCTGTTCCTTTTCCGATATAAAAAATCTTATCGTCTCGGGGGTCAACAAGCGCGTAAACATAGAATCCGTTTAATGAATCAAGTGTCTTTTCGGAAAAACCACTGATGTGATTTTCGCTTTTCTGCAAAAGAAGCCTGATAATGCGTTCAATTATAGGCTTAACCTGACCGCATTTTTGGCGTCTTGCAAAACTCCCGCTATTGAAATGATCTTCTCTCAATAACATCGTTAGTAACGCACAACACAAATCGTAATCAGCAGTAGATATACGAATTAATTCTTCATCACAATTAATTGGCGCGGTTGTCATGTATTCGTGGTAATCAGTCTTTAGCGCATTGCATTTTTCTAACACGTTATAGAAATAATCTGCACTAAAAATATCTTCGCCATTCAATTTTTGGAATTGTGATATCTTGTAGTTAAGATTCATCAGCCACCTCGTTTGGATTTTTTCTGTCATCATATCAATAAACAATATAAATCGGTGAATTGCTTACGGTTATTTTTTCACCTATTTCAATGGGGTTTCCATACATATCATAAGCAATGTAATTACCGTCAGGTGCGGCGATTTTGTTTTTGTCCCCAAGGCTGTAATAAACTTCAATTTTATTTCCGTTTTTAGTGTATTCGTCAATCACGAGATTTTTATCATTTGAAATGTTTTTCACGAAATCCGCATTGCCAAGAAAATGAATAACCGTTGCATAAGAAATAACGGCTTCGGTAGGCTGCAGATATTCGTTGAAAAAAGCAAAGTCGTTTATATCGTTTTCAGGTGTGACAGTTTTTCTGAAAGCGAAGGAAACAAAACCTTTCGCACCTGTCGAACGAGTGTAAAGCGCTTTACAGGCAATTGTTGATGCATCCGTACCGCCAACACCGCTTTCGCTGTTGAATCCGCCAACCTTGAGACCTGCTTGGTTTGTGATGTTGAGCATCTGTGCCATGTAGTCGTAGTAATTATCAAGTCCTTCATGATTGTGATAACCGAAATTATTAAGCAAGCCCTTGTCTGTAAGCTCCGCAGATTTCTGATAATATTCCGAATTGGTTTCTTTCTCTGCCGCCGCAAGGCCGCCCGAATAAACATAAGCTGACTTGTTTTTTGATTTTAATGTTTTTGATGTGCTTTCAAGCAGTTCAAAGTATTCTTCGGGGGGTCCTGCAAAGAAATACCAGTTAGGTTCATTCCATATTTCCCAAAGAATATCCGTATTATCAGCATAATGGTCGGCAACCTTATTTGTAAAATCATCCCAGAGTTTAATATCCGGCGGATAAGTCCAACCGATTGCTTCATCATAATTCTTTTTGTATTCTTTAGCAGCTGACCATTCTCCTGCATTGTAGCCGAGAAGCCAGTTGTATTTCATACCGTGGCTGTTAACCTGTTTCACAAGATAATCCTGAGTTGTAAAATTCAAGTCTCCGTACGGCTCGCTCTGCATAGCACCCCAGCCTACACTGTCTTCGCGTACAAGGTTTGCGCCAAGATATTCGGCTGTATCAAGAATTTTATCAACGGAGTCTTCTGCATTATATCCCGGAACACAAAAACCTTCTCCCCATGTATATGCACGTGTAATATATGGTTGAACACCGTAGTAAAAAGCATCGCTTGCCTGCTCGTTTTTGGGGAGAACGCCAACAGTAAAACTAAGTTCATCTTTACCGAATTGTTTAATCTTAATAGTGAAAATACCGTTTTTCTGTGATGAAAAGCTTAAGATATTATAAGGAGAATTATAATCAAACGTAACGTAGCCCCATTTGCTGAAGCCTGTTTGCTCACTTGTAATCAAAACTATCGCTTTAGTACCGCTTAATTCTTCGTCAAGACACTCAAGAACAACATTAATTTTTTCGTTAGGTTCAAAAAGGTTATCATCACCCTCTACTCCAAAACGCAAATGCTCGCCTTCGCCGTTTATGTAATAGTCAACGGTGTTCTCAATATTTGAAACGTTTATTTTGCTGTTGTGAAGAATGATACCAAAAGCAGTACCAACGACGAACAAAACAGCAATTATAAGCAATATTATTTTCAAGCCGATTTTTTTCATAATCACACCTCATAAATCTGTGTTTGAAACCCATTATATCATACATACCGCTACATTTCCAACATACCTGTAAAAATTTTTACTGAATAATACAAAGAACAGGAACATCAAAAAACGAGAGGTTTTCGCCTTCGGCGAGGGGGTTCAAATCCCTGTTTATTCCGCAAATTAAAAAATAAAGATGTGTACGATTCGTACACACCTTCATTTTTGGTCGAGATGACGGGATTTGAACCCACAGCCTCTACGTCCCGAAAAGATGTCCCCGTCTGCTCTCAGGAACTCCACACAACAGCTTGTGCTTTGGGAATGCTCTTTGAAGCTGAATTTCACACTGTTTTCAAATAGTCCAACCCTGTCTGTGGGCTTTATGTGGTCGTTGGTGGGTTTCAAAAAATTAGATTTTCTTCAACTTTAAATTTAATGCTTTAATTGTACTGCAGTCATATGAATTATCTGGATTTTCTAAATAATCATCAGCCCAGAAAACACTTTCATTTTCAACAATCAAACGGCCTTCGTGGATTTCTCTTGTATAGTTTTCTGTTGCAGGCATAATCTTCAACATTTGTACTCCTTCAAAACATAGTTCAACAACTCCGAACCATCCACTATTATCAAAAATTGCACTTACCTTTGTATACGAATCAGATTCTTCGTAATTGATTTTCTCAAGTGTACTATCATGAAAACCCGCAAATTTTTTCATGAAGTCATCTGCATCCGCTTGAGTTGAAATATAGTTCCACTCATTTGCATCTTTCAAGGTGCGAATAGATATATCGTACACTCCCATTGAAACTGATTTTTTTCTTAAAATCTCACCAAGGAAAGCGTAGTTTTCACACACATCAGGATAACCCCTCATTTTATTAACTTCTATAAATTCGATTCCGTTCTTTTTGCAAAAATGTTTGTATTTCAATATACTTACACTATCATATGTAACAAAATCTTCGCAGTCAGCTTGAATCACCTCAACCAGTGGTTTTGCAGGCGAAACACTTTTATCTAAATAATCAACCAATTCAAAAGAATTGGTATGGGGGTTTAAAACAATATATTGCAAAAACCAACCATCATCAACAGTTGAATATACAATTGACTTGAAATATTTATTCTCGTTCTTATCAAAAACTCTAACAAACATAAAACCATCACACCTACAATTAAAGTTCTAATAAATCACAACAACTCTCTCAGCTTATCAAGGAAAGCTTCTTCGCCCAAGGTATTCACCTTGAATAACATCGCCTGACTTCCGCCCGATGTAATAGCGGAAAGATAAATAGGACCGTTCGCATTTTGAAACAATGTAACATTCATACTCACACGGTTACCGCCTGCATAGCTGTATCTTTCAAATACACGAACACTGCACCGTGCATCACCATCAAAAATATCGCTTGAATCTTCGAAGGATGCCGACATACTGCCATTCAGTATTCCGTTCTCAATTGTCTTCAAAATCTGTCCGAAATCACCATTAAGAACCTGCTCTAATTTTGCCATTGCTTCTCCTCCTGTTCTTTACACCAACATTTACTTATATCTTCAAATTGGGATTTGTCAGTAATTCCAGTAGGCTTACTCATAACCGTTTATATCTTTATAAACACGGACATAATCTATCAGCCATTCTATTGGATATTCATTTTCAGGTTCATCCCAACCGCTGAAATCAGAGTTGATATACATAGACAGAATCATACACATTCTGTATTGGGGTGATTCTTCGGTCTGTGCCACTTCTTTTCCGTCCACATAAAAGGTTATCCCTTCAGGTCTCCAATCCATTGCATAAGTGTGGAATTCGTTAACATAATTTTTTGAGAAACCCTTAAGATTAACCTCGCTTGACCATTCATTGAGATTCGGATCATCCCAGGCATGAACCTTTGGGTGAAATACTCCCGGGTTATCAAAGAATGTTTCTAATACATCTATTTCACCATTCTGCTTTGTCTTTGTTGAGTCAGGAGTGGTATCATCCTCAGTACCAATAAGCCACCAGGCTGCATATCCACCGCCCTTGGTGTCGGGCATTTTCATTCGTATCTCAAAATAACCGTATTGGGTTGCATAGCCTTCGAAGGGCTCTACCTCCATCTGTTGCGCACCACCGGGATGCAAATTATTCTTCTCCCAGGTCTGAATACCATTAGCTATCCATAAAAGGTTATCGGGATCTACCGAACCCGGCTGACCGCCGAAGTAATCCGGAGAATCTTTTGTAATGTACAGATTCAGGCAACCATTCTCAACTTTATATCTTGCAGATGAGCCTGCTGTGTTAGTAGTACAGTGAGGCAGATACTGCGGTAACCAGAATTCTGCATCTAATTTGCCATCATTAAATTCGGTGCTGAAATCAAGGGTATATCCTTCCTTTTCGGGAACTCCGTTCTCAAGGTCGCTTTCTTCTGCAGGGTTCGCACCACAGCCTCCTAACAACGAACCGATTAACATAGTTAATGCAAGTAACAAAGATATTTTCTTTCTGTTCATACTGCACCATCCTCAAAAATTCTCAATCATCAAACTCATTATACCATGCCTTCCGCCACATTTCCACAGTTACATTTATGTTCAAAAACTTTACTGCATAATACAAAGAAATACACCTACCAAACGGCAGGTGTACGACTTTAAAATTACAAACCTAAAATTGTTTTTATTCTCTCAATATTTCTTTCTGACATTTCCGTTTGCCTTGCAAAGGATTCCCATTTTGAAACAGCATTTTTTACTTGCTCAATACTTTTATCTGCATCAGATTTTTTGATACCTACCTTTTCGGCAACCGTTAACATATCCTCTTTTGTTATGTTGTCAGCCTTTCCGTTAATAAGCATCTGATGAGCCTTAACCCATTGACTGTCTTTTCTGTATGCAAAGGTTACATCATAGGCAGGTGATAAAGACCAGACGCCTTTTTTATCCATAAGGAAGGATATGTTTTTGGTATGGTCATCATAGTTTTTTGCATATTCATTGAAGACCATTCGTTTGAACAATTGAATGTAGTCGCTATAAGGAAGCTTAAGCTTCTTCATTACAGAAAAAGCATCCTCGTAGGAATAAATCATTGGTGAATTAAAGTCCATATGAGCTAAAGCGCAAAGCGTTTGCATGTGCAGCTTCCTGCCGTTTTTACCTATTCTGTCAAAACGCTTTGTCATAAAATGAGCTTTTCCGTTTTCTTTGTAAAGCTTACATTCACTCATTTCTACGCCTGCTTCAACAGCCATGAGATAATAGGCATATTCAATCTTAGTATATTCACTATCATCAGGACGAGTGTCTTTATCCTTATTGTTTTTGATATCATCAAATTTTAATAACCAATATTCATAACCCTTACCTGCATTAATCTGACCTGAACGAATATCGTTTGTTTCAGGATTCCAGGCTATAAGAGTCTTAGCTCTTGCTCCGCCAACAGAAGAACTGCATTCCATCAACTGAGACATAAGATTGTCGTTTTCTTCAATATGAAAATTCTCTTTTTCAGAAAGAATCTCAGAAGCAAGCTTTGTTAAAGCATCAAGGTCAACAGGCTCGTCTATAGCTCCGATTTCCTGCGAAGGCTCATATTCCAATGCACCCATACCTCTTTTGCCTGTATAACAAAGCCTTTCTATAACAGATAAGCTATCAGGCTCTCTTCCCTGACTTTCTAAATATCTGTTGATAACAATGTTACCGAATCTGTCAGGAAGCGAATCTGCAACCATACCCGGAAGTCCGTAAAAGGTTTGTTCCGGCAAGCTACGGAAAGAATAGGTAACGTTTGATAACGGCATTGTAACAGGTGAAATTTCGATATTGCTCTTCAAAAACTCATCATCATACTGAAACCCTACTAAACCATTATCCTCCTGATGAAGATAACCTACAGTAGTACCCCACATTTTAACACGAACAGTATTTACTTTTTTCAATCCTCATCATCCTCCCTGTCTTCTCCCCAGACCCAAGTATCATTTGAAGTCTTCTTGTCAGGTCTTGCGCGTTTTCTGATTGTTTTTTCTTCAAACATCGCTTTGTAATCAGGTTGAGGTTCAGGAATAAGCATATCAAGATTATCCAACAAATTAAATTCCGATAAAATTTTAATTATAGCAGACCATTTTGTATCGTCACCATTTTCTATACGCATTAATGTAGTTACCGAAACACCACAACGCTCAGCAAGCTGTTGCTGTGTAATATTCAAGGATACTCTATATTGTTTTATACGATTGCCAAATTCTTGTAAAATTGCTTTTTCACTGTCAAATTGCGTAATCTTCATAACTCCTCCTGAAAATAACTATTCAGATTTGCAACATTATATTAACATAACACACTTAATATGTCAACTTTGAATAGTTAATATAAAAATTTAACATATACCAAACACAATTTCAAATGTAAAAAATTTTACTGCATAATTAAAAGAATAAGAAAACATCAGGCAGTGCACCGAGGTACACTGCCCTTGTCTTATTCGTCCTTCAGAAAAGCTGTGTAGAAAGCTTCAATTTTTCTTTCGGTGGGAATTGCTTGTCAAACTCCTCTGCCTCATCTTCATTTACAAAGTATCCCTGTGGTGGAGTGTATTCGCCTGTAACACCTTTGAGATAGCCTTTTTTCAGTTCCTTGCAAAGGAAGAATGATGCATCTGCATCTTTGGGTAAATCATGGTAACGGATACCAAATTCACCGGCATAAGTAAAACCACTTTTACCATAAAAACCAATATTTCCTTCAAAGCAGATTGCTCCGAAGCCCATTCCCGTTGCTTTCTCCAGTGAATAGTCAAGCAGAATTTTACCATAACCCTGACGCTTCAATTCATTTGCAATACAAATAGGTCCCATTGTAAGAATCGGAATATCTCTGCCGTCATCAGCCTTGATAACCGCCTTCATAAACATATTCTGTCCTATGATTTTGCTGTCCTTTTCCATTACGAAATTGAGTTCGTCTATAAACGCTTCGTCATTACGGAGCTGATTTAGAACATAATGCTCAAGGCAACCGGGACGGTACACATTCCAGAATGATTCCCTTACAAGATTTTCAACTTCTCTTTGTTCTTCTTTTCTTTCATTACGAATTATATAGTCATTTTTATTCATTGTTTTCCCTCCTGAAAATTGTTGACTTTCAATATTGGGAGGTTGGTGTGATTGTATTACCAAACCTCCCAGTTAGGATACAATCTCCAACGATACGATTGTCTTTCTCAAAAAGCAATCTCCTTTAATAAAATATTTTATATAATCAAGCCTTTCGGCAGGATTATCTGTTTGAAAACTTAAGTTTGCTGACAAAACAATACAGCATTACAAGTCCACAACTGAGTATTGCACCGCCAATTATATCAGTAATCCAATGTACACCTGAAAGAATTCTGCCGATAACCATAAAAAGAATAAAAACAATGATTGATAATGAAATAAGCTTTTTCAGAGTTTCATTTTTGATACGATTATTAAATTGCATAATTGTTGTCGGCATAATACACATTACAAGCATAGTTGTTGATGACGGATAAGATGCTTCCAAAATACC
>JAFTYU010000019.1 GCA_017461235.1 Clostridia bacterium
AACATCATCTTTTTTATTTTTAAAGTATTCCATAATATCCTGAAGAAGTACTCTTGCAAGCCTTTCATAAGCATCTTCAGGCGGTTTATAATTATCCATATTAAATGAGCAAATATCTTCGCCTGTTTCAAGTGAAAGGAATGCAACAGGTGCTCCTTTACGAATTAAATCTTTTTGCCCTTCAAACATCGATTCAAAATATTCCCTCTGAATATCCGGAAGTTTTGTTTCATCAAATGAGTGCATAAAAAATCCTCCTTGTAATTTGGTAATACCATTTTACAAAGAGGATAAATTTTTGTCTAACATGCAGGTTATATCATTTTGAAATACCTGAGTGCATTGATTATGGCTTTTTCTTTTTCGGGAGGACATTGGGGTACTCTACTCTTACCTTCGCCTTTATTATAGTTTTCTCTTTCGATAATACCGAATTTAGTTTTTACTTGCGAAATGTTAAGAGAAGACACCTTCAAACCAAACTTATCAAGAACATAATCCTTTATCTCCTGGTAAGTCGCTTTTGCCTCTGAAGCAGTTAAATCAAACTCGTCGAGGCTGATATCAAAGTCGATATGTGTATCTGGATTTTTTCTAACCAACTGAACAACCGTCTCAACATGGCTTGTTCTCGGGAACATATCCACAGGCGTTACTTTTTTTACGGTGTAACCCAAATTGAGAAGTCTTGCGCAATCTCTTGCAAGAGTTGCAGGGTCACAGGAAACATATACTATTTTTTCAGGATTGATTTCCGCCACGGTTTTGAGAAGCTCTTCTGCGCACCCTTTCCGCGGTGGATCAAGAATAACAACTTCAGGGGTGATACCTTCCCTTTTGAGTTCTTCAGCTGCTCCGGAAGCATCACCGCAAATAAAGCGTGCATTTTCAATGCCGTTTATCCGGGCGTTTGCATTGGCATCTTCGATGGCTTCGGGTATGATTTCAACACCGATAAGAGATTTTGCTTTATGTGCCATTGAAAGACCGATAGTACCCGTACCACAGTATAAATCAAGTATATCTTCTTTGCCTGTAAGACCTGCGTATTCGGCAGCTTTGTTATATAATCTTTGGGCGCCGTTTCTGTTAATCTGATAAAATGATAAGGGGGAAATTTTTATTTTCACATCACAGAGAATGTCTGTAATATAGCCGTTACCGTAAAGGGGTATGCATTCGTCGCCCAAAACAACATTAGTGTTTTTGCAATTAACATTAATTACAAGTGTTTTGAAGCCTTTAATCTTTTTTAATTGCTCCAAAAGGCGTTCGCTTTCGGGTAAAGCTTTTCCGTTAATAACAATACATACCATTATTTCGCCCGTCGCAAAGGCTTTTCGCAGATAAATATGGCGTAAAAGTCCTTTGTTGGTGTTTTCACTATAAACGGTAATATTGCAGTCGTTAATCCATTTTCTGAAAATTTCAATAATTTCCGTGAATTCGACAGGCTGTAAAAGACAGTCACCGCCATCAATAACACGGTGGCTTTTCTTTGCGTAAAAGCCTATATTGAGTATTCCGTTTTCACGTCTAACGGGGTATTGGGCTTTGTTACGATATCTTGTGGTTTCAGGTGAAGGGATGATAGCTTCAAACCCGGGAGAAATACCGCCGATTCTGTTGAAAGCGTCTATCACTTTTTGCTCTTTGGCTTTTAATTCTTCTTCATATTTTATATGGGCAAATGAACAACCGCCGCAGGATTTGAAAGCTTCACATTCCGGTTCAATGCGACTTTTTGCAGGCTTTATAATTTTCATGGCTTTGCCGATGGCATAAGTCTTTTTTGCCTTTATTATGTGGCAGAGAATTTCATCACCTACTGCCGTATTTTCAACAAATATGGCCTGTCCGTCAAATTTGCCTACTCCACCGCCTTCGGAGGTGTAGCCGGTTATTTTTAAATTGAATTCATCGTTTTTATTAACCATTTTTTATATCCTCAACGGCTTTTTTGTATTCTTCGTATGTCAGAAATGTATTAAGCACTTCTATAAGTGCGTTGGAAGTGAGCTTTTCAGGTAAATCAAGGTGTAAAAGAAGCTTTTTGCGTAAAATATCACTATTTTGTTTGCCCGAAAGACCGTCTTCGTATAAATCGAGTTTTGTTATTTGCTTGCGGTCAGTTTCCTGTATTTCTTCGCAAAGGACACCTGCTTTTTCGAGTGCATCTATAATAATCTGCGGTTTCACACCTTCCACGCCGAGCTTTCCTTCTTTAGATGCTTCGGTCTTTCGTTTTTCTTTACCGAAAATATCGGGGATATAGGCGTGTTTTATTTGTTCTGAAGGCACGATACCTTTTATAAAAGAACGAATTTTAAACCCTGCGGAGTCACTGTCCGTAAGGATTAAAAGCCCTTTTGTCTGTGCTAATCTGCGTATGAGCTTTTGCTTCTCCTTATCGTTGAAAATACCGAAACCTTCAGTTTCGATAATAACCGCATCTAAAATGGATGCAAGTTTAATCTTGTCGTAGCGACCTTCGACTATAACGACTCTGTCAATTTTTATCATCAGATTCTCAACAACCTTAAAATAAGTTCCTCCAGAACTGTTTTTGCATCTTCGTTGGTGGATTTTAAACGCCTGTCTGCTTCACTAAGCAGATCAAGGGCGGTTTTTAGTTGGGTTACGGTGTATTTGGAGGCATCATTTGCCGCATTATCGAGTATAAAAGTCCTGCCCTTGTATGCGGAAGGGAAGCTCTCGGCAAGCTTTGAGTATGAAACGCCTTTTTCTTTAATAGCTTTGACCCTGTACATATCAACAAATGCTTTGGAAAGCACGCTGAGTATCATCACGGGTTCTTCTCTCAGTTTGAACAGGTTTGAAAGATTTTCAAAGGCGTTGTCCGCTTCACCGCGTACAATCATACGCGAGAGTTGAAAAACTTTTGCTTCAACACTGATAATAACGGTTTTGTCAATTACAGCTTTAGTGATATCGCCGGAATTAACATAGGCACAAACCTTGTTCAATTCATTCTGCAGGGTGCTCATATCTTCACCCACAAGGTTTATCATATAGTTTGCATTTTCTCCCGAAAGGGTACAGTTCCTTTTAGCGGCAGAAGCAATGATGAGCTTTTCTAACCGGGAGCGTGTACGCTTGTCAATTTTTGCGCAAGCACCGATACCATCGATTATTTTCAGTATTTTGGTCCACTTGCCTGCTTTTTCGTCAACTTCTGTAGTGTCCATCCAGAAAATAAGTACGGAAGTTTCAGGGATATCGGAAAGGATGGTTTCAAGGTCCTTATCAAGTTTTCCGTTTTCATTTATGTAAGTATTCAGCGGGAAATCTTTTACGAGAGTGCAGGTGTAATCACTCATCATCGGGAATGATGAAATGCAATCGTATATCTCGTTTAATGTGGTTTCTTTGCCGTCAAGCTTTTTAAGATTGAAGTCCGCAAAATCTTTATCAACGGTTTTATCACAAATCATTGTGGCATAGTGTTGCTTGAGATACCCCTCGTTACCGTAGATAATGTACACACGCATAAATTCGCCGCTTTTAATTTGTTTTTTTAAGGTTTCTTCGGTAAACTGTGCCATGGGGTACTCCTTTCAGAAATTAAATATAAAACTGAATATTGCCGTCGGATGCAGTAAGGTGTAAATCTTCAAACTCATTTTTGAGCTCTTTGTAGCCGGAATCGAAATAAATTTCCGCTTTGCCGTTTATTACAATGTTCTCGGCACAATCGGGAATTTTATCGGGTATTTTGGAATTGTAAATAAAGATGTCACCCTGACTTGTATCTGTAACATCCGAAAATTCTGCATTACCGTGCAGATGAACGAAAACAGTTTTTTTATCACCCTTTATTATAACATACTTCATACGGTATGTGTCAACGATTTCAATATTTATTTTATTGTTTAATACATAATTTCCTGATGCGGATATGAAGGTGTTTTGCGGTAAAGCTATGTTGTTTGTTACACATATATTGTGTATCTCAGGTGTAATGTGTGTTTCAAGTGTATTAAAGCTATCGTTTGTTCTTTCTAAATCCTTGCAGGATGTGTACGTAAGATACGTTGCGATGTAGTAATCAAGGCTTTCACAAGTAGCTTTAGGAAGATAGTTGTATGCATCGGTAGGATATTGCTCTGCTGAATTTGTGATATAAGCATATTTTGTACCGCTACGCATAATGATGTGCATATTGTTTCCGTGAGAAACAACGGTAAGTGTGTCGCTATAGGGTGTTGGCAACAGGGGAATAAAAATATTAATGAATAACAGCAGAACTGCTATAACTGCAGTGATTTTTACGGATAAGCTGTTTTTTCTGATTTTAAATATTAAATAACCCGTAAGAATAAGAACAATCGTACAAAAAAGCCCGTTTATAAGCCAAATTTTATGGACCGGTAAGGTGCAATACCTGAAATCTGAGATTGTTTGTGATATATCGGCAACAGATGTCAGAAGAAAATCGGTGATATCATAAAGGAAAAATGCGACTTTTCTTATAAAGGGAAGGTTTATATAACTGACAGCAGTTGCTGTGCTGCCGAGAATCATGGCGTAAAACGCAGGCTTTACACACAAAATGTTGGTTATGGGTGCAGCAAAACTAACAACACCGAAATTGTATGCGGATACGGGCATTGTAAATAAACCTGCAAATGCACTAAGAAGAACGGAACATACAATATAGCTTATAAATGAACGTGCCGGCTTTAGTTTTATTTTTGAAAGAATGTTTTTCAGGCGGATTTCAAAATAAGAAGCAATAAGCACGCCTATCGTTGCGGTTAAGGACAGCTGAAAGCTCAGGCTGAAAATAATGTAAGGGTTGCTCAAAAGTAAGACCGTAACTGCAAAGCCCAGCGAGTTGAATGAGTCGGGTACTGTTTTGAAAAAAGGTGCCGTGAGAACCAAAAGCATCATAAGAGATGAGCGCAAAACAGACGGAGAGAATGCCGTAACAATGCAAAATAATGAAAGAAATACGATGCAGAGCGAGTTGCGTATTTTAGGCGGTACTTTAAAAAGATTTAAAATGAAAATCAAAAGACCGCACCAAAGTGATGTGTGCAGACCCGAAACAGCCAAAAGGTGAGAAATACCGCTGTTTTTGAAAGCGGTTGTTATTTTTTGCGGAATGTTTTTGCTACCGCCAAAAATCAGACCCTTTAAAATTGCACCTGCTTCTTCCCACATAAAGCCGTCAATGCGTTCGTTCACAAGTTCTTTGAAGCGCAGACAGTAATAGTATGGTGTTTTTTCACACTTCCATAGAATTTTTACAGAGCTGCCTTCGGCATATAACATAATTCCGTCAGCGGCATAAGATAAATCGGGATTGTTATATTCATCACGAAATACAGAGAAGTGAGCTGATTGTATTGATATGTAATCATAAAGCAAGGGACTTTCTTCTTTATTGTGCGGTATGGTAACATCAACTTTCAGTTTCTCGTCTGATTTACCGATTTTTTCGGTTTCGAGTACAAATGTAAGCTTTCCGTCATAAGTTGCAGTCGGTGTTGTGACTATTTTGCCCGATAAATAAGCGGTTTCGGAGTCATATTTTAAACATGGTTCGATTTTAAAATGGGTGTATGCCAAAAAAGACACACAAATGAGAACGGAAGAAAGGCAAACAACGGGTATGATTATGTATTTGCGCAGTTTAAGCGGTTTTATTAAATATAAAATAAAAGCCAACGCTCCCGTCAGCAACACAACAAAAGCACCGTTTTTCAGAAACGTCATTAAAAACGCGCTGACAATTGCGGTGGTTATGCCTGATATGAGCATTGGTCGTTTCATTTTAGTTTAGCCCTTTCCGTGATGTAATCAACCTGCAGGCCAGGAGAAGTTGCGGCCGGACATAAGATGAAAGTGAATGTGTTTAACTGTCTGACCGGCACTGTCACCACAGTTATTAACAACACGGAACCCGTCAACCATATTCTTCTCTTTTGCGATTTTAGCAATAACTTCAAAAATATGGGCGATAACACCACTGTTTTCTTCGGTAATATCTGCCGCAGAAGTGATGTGCTTTTTGGGGATAACGAGAATATGAGTGGGCGCCTGAGGCTCAAGGTCGTTAAACGCAATAACGGTGTCATCTTCGTAAACCTTTGTTGTTGGGATTTCACCGTTTGCTATTTTGCAAAAAATACAATCCATAAAAACACTTCCTGTAAAGAGATATTTTAATACATTTATATAATACCCCTTATTGAGAAGCTTTTCAAGAACTTTATTCATTTTTGAAGGCACTGATGATTTTAATAACGGTGTATATAGCAAGAAATACCGTCAATGCCGTTTTAAGACTTGAAATTCTGACATAGGTTCTCGCAATGCCTGAGATGTTTTCAAGAGCCTTTATATAATTTTCTTTTTTTGTAAAATCCATATTAATGTCCTTTCGAGAGCTTTTTAATCGTTTGATGTGAGAAGAACACCGTGGGCAATGCCCGGGGTTGACTCCTTCTGAAGTGAAGAAGTAGGGGAGAGCAATGCACCCGTACCTACAAATAGAACTTTGTTGAGCGATTTATTTTTCAGTTTGTCAAAAATATAGGAGCAGACTACAGATGCACTGCAACCGCAACCCGAACCGCCCGAGTGAACGTCCTGTGTTTTTTGGTCAAAAATCATTATGCCACAATCCTTATGAACGTTTGAAATATCAAATCCCTGCTCGGTTTTTATGAGCTTTTGCAACAGATTACTTCCCGTAGAGCCAAGATCACCGGTAAGAATCATATCGTAATCTTCGGGCTTGGTGTTGGTATCAATTAAAAATTCAGCGATTGTCTGTGCCGCGGCAGGAGCCATAGCGGCGCCCATATTGTTAGGATCGGTTATACCTAAATCACGGACGGCGCCTATTATTGCTTTTTCAATCCGCGGTGAATTGGTGTCTTTTGCTTTGTTGCTGACAATAGCGCATCCTGCACCAGTTACAGTCCATTGTGATGCAGGTGTTCGTTGACCGCCGTATTCAAGGGGCATACGATATTGCCTTTCTGCAGAGCAAAAGTGAGATGATGCCGCGGCAACGGCGTTCTCTGCCGCACCCGAATCTACAAAAATTCCTGACATAGCTAAAGAAAGTGCCATTGTTGAACAAGCTCCGTAAAGCCCTGCGAAAGGAAACTTTAAATCGCGCATACCGAAAGATGAACCGATGCATTGATTTAAAAGGTCACCCGCAAAGGCACATTGAACATCGCTTTTAAGGAGCTTTGCTTTTTTTAAGGCTGTTTCGATAGCGGCCTTCTGAAGGTGAGTTTCGGCTTTTTCAAAGGTTTTTTCACCACAAAACTCATCGGTATATGCTTTGTCAAAAAACTCGGCTAAGGGTCCCGCGGATTCCTTTTTGCCGACTGCGGCGGCATAGCCGACAATGTAAGGCTTATTTTGAAGATTTACTGTGTGTTTTCCTATTCTTTCAGGCATAGCAGACTCCCGTATATATACTTTTGATATATGTATTTTTTGCGATTACGGTGAGTATATACGCCGGATTTTAAGAAAAAAGGATGTAAAAACGAAAGTTTTTTACATCCCTTTTTTCGTCCTCCACGATGTCAGTTTGAGAGTAATACGGTTAATGAAGTTGTTGACAGAAAGCTTGAAGTTATATTTTTGTTGTAATCCAATAAAATAACCCGTACAAGCTCGCACTACTGCAACCGTAAACTATAACAGGCCCTGCAAGGTTGAACATTTTTGCCGCAGTGCCTAAAATGAAGCCCTCAAGCTTGAATTCGACAGCAGGTGAAACTACAGAGTTTGCAAAGCCTGTAATCGGTACTGCCGTGCCTGCGCCGGCGTGCTTTGCAATTTTGTCAAAAACGCCTGCTCCTGTCAGAATTGCGGTTATAACAATCAGCGTTGCGGAAACGGCAAGCTTTATTTCGTCTTCATTAAGGCTTGTCATGCCGTAAAGTGTTTTAAGAGCTTCACCGAAGCAGCAAATACCGCCGCCGAAAACGAAAGCCTTGATACAATCTTTTAATATGGGTGATTTTGGTGTTTCTTCGTGAACTAATTGAGCGTATTCCTGATTATGCGTAGTAACACGTCCTTTTTTATGTTTTTTATATTTTTACCATTGGTTTTGTTATTATTCTTAAATTGACAGGGTTGATAATTATAAGTTTTTATAGTATAATGAAGCTGTACCTGACATAAAGGTTTATCCTGAGTGAAAGGTGCGGTGAAAACATAGGATAATTATATGTTGCCGTACCTTCTCGGGGTGCGGCATTTTTTAGTTTTTTCGGAGGTTTCTATGGCTTCAAGAGTGGGCGTTATCAGTATAATTGTTGAGAATGGGGATTCTGTTGAAGAACTCAACGGACTTCTTCATAAATACGGCGAATATATTGTTGGAAGAATGGGTATTCCTTATCGGCAAAGGAAAATTAATATTATAAGTGTGGCTGTTGATGCACCGCAGGATATTATATCGACTTTGAGCGGTAAAATCGGAAATCTGAAAGGTATAAGTGCCAAAACGGTATTGTCGAATGTCATAAACGATGAATAATGCTTTTTTACTTGCCGAAAAACTTTATCAAACCCATTCGTTGAGCACTGAAGAATATGAAACACTTATAAAAGAACGTACACCTGAAACGGCACGATATCTTACTGAAAAAGCAGATGAAATAAGACGGAAATTTTACGGCAATCAGGTTTTTGTACGGGGTCTTATTGAGATAAGCAATATCTGCAAAAACGATTGTTATTATTGCGGTATCAGAGGTAGTAATGCTAACTGTCAACGCTACAGACTTACTCCGCAAGAAATACTTGAGTGTTGCAAAGAAGGATATGCATTAGGGTTCAGAACCTTTGTTATGCAAGGTGGCGAAGACGGGTTTTTCACAGATGAAATTCTTTGTGATTTAATATGTGAGATTAAAAAAATTTATCCTGATTGTGCCGTTACGCTGTCTTTAGGTGAGCGCAGTAAAGATAGTTACGAGAAGCTTTACAATGCCGGAGCCGACAGATATCTGTTAAGGCACGAAGCGGTTGATGAAGAGCTTTACAGCAAGCTTCATCCCGATAAAATGCAGTTGGAAAACCGACTCCAATGTGTCAGAAATCTTAAGGAAATCGGGTTTCAGACCGGATGTGGTTTTATGGTGGGTGCACCTTGCCAAAACGCATCGCATATAGCGAAGGATTTAAAATTCATTGAGAGTTTTAAACCTGATATGTGCGGTATAGGGCCTTTTGTACCACATAAAGACACAATTTTTAAATCATTTGAGCAGGGCAGCGCGGAGTTGACAATATACTTGTTGTCAATAATACGTCTCATTTGTCCTAACGTGCTCTTGCCGGCAACAACAGCTCTCGGTACGGTTGACCCGACCGGGCGAGAAAAGGGAATTCTTGCAGGTGCAAATGTTGTTATGCCCAATCTTTCTCCCGAAACTGTTCGTAAAAAATACGACCTTTATGACAATAAAATAAGCACCGGTGCAGAAAGTGCACAATGTTTGAAAAATCTTGAAGAACGGATGGAAAGCATCGGTTTCAAAGTGGTTTACAAACGCGGTGACGTAATAAAATTATCTGACGGGGAAGAAAAAACTGACCCAAAGAAAGGAGCTTAATTATGGCGATTTATAATCCGAAATCATTAAAGGCAGAAGAATTTATTAACGATGGCGAAATTCTTGAAACAATAAAATACGCCGAGAAAAACAAAAATAATATTGAACTGATTGACGAGATTTTAGAGAAAGCCCGTCCTTTAAAAGAAGGTAACGGCTATCGTTGCACAGGACTTACACATAGGGATGCGGCAGTGCTTCTTGCTTGCGAAATACCCGAAAAAATCGACGAGATGTTCAAGCTTGCAAACGATATCAAGCAGAAATTTTACGGTAACAGAATTGTTATGTTTGCGCCGCTTTATCTTTCAAATTACTGCGTCAACGGCTGTGTCTATTGTCCTTATCATATGAAGAATAAGCACATTGCCCGTAAAAAGCTGACACAGGAAGAAGTAAAAAAAGAGGTTATCGCATTACAGGATATGGGTCACAAGCGCCTTGCAATTGAAGCGGGCGAAGACCCTAAAAATAATCCCATTGAGTACATACTCGAATGTATCAAAACTATTTATAGTGTTAACCACAAAAACGGTGCTATCCGCCGTGTAAATGTTAACATTGCGGCAACTACCGTTGAAAATTACCGCAAATTAAAGGATGCGGGAATCGGTACATATATACTTTTTCAGGAAACATATCATAAACAGAGTTATCTCGAGCTTCATCCCACAGGCCCCAAACATGACTATGATTACCATACCGAGGCTATGGACAGAGCTATGGAAGGCGGTATTGATGACGTAGGTCTGGGTGTGCTTTTCGGACTTGAGCGATATATGTATGAGTTTGTGGGTCTTCTTATGCATGCAGAGCATCTTGAAGCGGTTCACGGTGTAGGCCCCCATACGATAAGTGTTCCCAGACTGAAACGTGCAGATGATATTGATCCCGATACATTTGATAACGGTATAAGTGATGAAATGTTTAAAAAGATTATTGCTTGTATCCGTATCGCCGTTCCTTATACGGGTATGATTATCTCCACACGCGAAAGCGAGAAAGTCCGCGGTGAAGCTTTACATCTCGGAATATCTCAGATAAGCGGTGCATCACGAACATCTGTCGGCGGATATACTGAAGAAGAAAGGCCTCACGATTCCGAACAGTTTGATGTTTCGGACCAGCGTACTCTTGATGAGGTTGTGCATTGGCTTATGGAAAACGGTCATATGCCATCGTTCTGTACTGCCTGTTACCGTGAGGGCAGAACAGGAGACAGATTTATGAGTCTTTGCAAAAGCGGTCAGATTCTTAACTGCTGTCATCCGAACGCTCTTATGACCTTGAGCGAGTATCTTCAGGACTACGCTTCTGACAAAACCAAAGCTACAGGCTATAAACTTATTGAGCGCGAACTCGAAAAAATACCTTCTGCCAAAGTTCGGGAAATAGCCGAAAAGAACATAGAAGATATTAAAAACTCCAATCGACGTGATTTCAGATTTTAAGGTGATTTTATGAGCTTGAACGAAACAGTATCCGCAGAGCGTGTGCATATAGGTTTTTTCGGCTTGCGTAATGCAGGAAAATCAAGCGTTGTGAACGCAGTGACAGGGCAACAGCTTGCGGTGGTATCTGATATAAAAGGTACCACGACCGACCCTGTGAAAAAAGCGATGGAGCTTTTGCCCATAGGACCTGTAGTGATTATTGATACCCCCGGCATTGATGATGAGGGGACTCTGGGTGAAAAAAGAGTTGAAAAAACACGGGAGATTTTAACCAAGACCGATGTAGCGGTGCTGGTTATTGATGCTTTGCGCGGTAAGACGGAAGCAGATAGAAGACTGATTGAACTTTTCAAAAAACGAAGCCTTCCTTTTATTGTTGCATATAACAAAAGTGACGTTGCTGAAAACTTAATTGAGTTGTATGAAAATGAAATCCTTGTAAGTGCCGTAACAGGTGAGAATATAAATGCCCTTAAAGAAAAAATCGGCGTGCTTGCAAAAACCAAAAAAACGCCCGGATTTATCGTTTCGGATATGTTGTCGGAAGGTGATACGGTGGTTCTTGTAACACCTATTGATGAATCTGCACCAAAGGGCAGAATCATTCTTCCGCAACAAATGACTTTAAGAGAAATTCTCGACAAAAACTGTACAGCAATAGTTTGTCAGGATGCTCAGTTAAAGGGTGCTTTAGAAAATTTAAAACAAAAACCGAAGCTTGTTATTACTGATTCGCAAGTTTTCGGCAAGGTGGCATCCGTTGTGCCCGAGAACGTTAAGTTGACCTCCTTTTCAATACTTATGGCACGCTATAAAGGTGACCTTGAAGCTCTTGTTGAAGGTGCAGTTAAATTATCCGGGATTAAAGACGGGGATAAAATACTCATAAGCGAAGGTTGTACGCATCATCGACAGTGTAATGATATAGGTACGGTGAAAATACCCAATTGGATAAGGGAATTCACAAACAGCAATCCCGAATTTGTTTTCACTTCGGGCGGTGATTTTCCGAAGGAGTTGACGGGGATATCTCTGATTGTTCATTGCGGCGGATGTATGCTCAACGAAAAAGAGATGAAATATCGTCTTCAGATTGCAAAAGAGCAAGGTGTACCCGTTGTAAATTACGGTGTAGCAATAGCGCAGATGCATGGTATTCTGAAACGCAGTCTTGAAATATTTCCTTCTTTTTATGAAAGGGTATGAAAAATGAAAGTAATCTTGTGCCTTGATGATAATAACGGGATGCTTTTTAATAAGCGTCGTCAGAGTCGTGACAGAATTGTTACGGAAGATGTTTTTTCGGATTTGAATGGTCAGAAGCTTAAGATATCACCTTTTTCAGAAAAACTTTTTGCAGATTATTCTCAAAGTGTATGTGTTGATGATGATTTTTTGAACAAAGCTGATGAAAATGATGTCTGTTTTGTTGAGGACAGGGCTCTTGCAACTTTTGATAATATAACAGAGATTGTTGTATATAAATGGAATAGAGTTTATCCTGCGGATTTTAAGTGTGATGTTGATTTTGAAGCTTTTGCTATGGTTGAAGAATATGAATTTCAAGGTTTTTCACACGAAAAAATAACAAAGCAGATTTTTCGTAAAAAGACTTAATGCAGGCAGGTGAATGTTATGAAAAACAAACGATTGCTTCGGATAATCATTATGGTAACGGTTATTTTTTCCGTTATGATGGGTGGTTGCTTAGGTTCGGGTATATCTTCTGATGACGGACCCGAACAGGTGCTGCAATCTGCAATCGCTACAGAAACATCCGGTCATTCCGTTGCGAATATTGATGCCATTCCCCAATTTAACGGTGAAGCATATTGTGTTATCAATGACAATATCCCTGATCTCACTTCTGAAGATGCTGACAGAACGTATTTTGAGAAGTACGCATCTTTAGATGATTTGGGCAGGTGCGGTGTTGCTTTTGCGTGTCTCGGCAAAGAAACTATGCCCACGGAAGACCGTGGTGAAATTGGTCAGGTGAAACCCAGCGGATGGAAAACCGCCAAATATGATTACGTTGACGGCAAATATCTTTTCAACCGTTGCCATCTTATAGGATTCCAGCTTTCGGGCGAAAACGCAAATCAGAGAAATCTTATTACAGGTACACGTTATATGAACGTGCAGGGTATGTTGCCATTTGAAAATATGGTTGCGGACTATATAAAAGAAACGGGTAATCACGTGTTATACAGAGTGACCCCGATTTTTGACGGATATGAGCTTGTTGCGCGGGGTGTGCAGATGGAAGCCTTTTCCGTGGAAGATGATGGTGACGGTATCTGTTTTAACGTTTACTGTTATAACAATCAACCCGGTGTAATTATAGATTACGCAACGGGCGACAGTCAGGCGAATGAAAACGACCCGTTTCTTTCGGGTAATGAAACTGACGAAGGAACGTCATCGGGTGAAAAATGCGATTACGTTCTTAACACCAATACCCAAAAAATTCACAAACCGTCCTGTTCATCTGCCCAATCAATGAGCGAGAAAAACAAAGAAGAATATCACGGCACGAAAGAAGAATTGAAAAAACGCGGTTATACCGAATGCAGTATTTGTAATCCGTAAAAAAGGTCCCTTGCAGAAACGCAAGGGACCTTTTTGAAACTCTTAATACAATAAATCTTCGGGTGTGTTGAGTATGTATGTAGCACCGGCTTTTGTCAGCTCTTCTTCAGTACCGAAGCCGTAAACTGCTCCTGCACTGTCAACGCCTGCGCCTTTTGCTCCGTCGATATCATAAAATCTGTCACCGACCATTATTACTTCGGATTTTTCGGGCTTGTTGAAAAAGTCAAGACAAGCGTTTATGAGATCTTTTTTGCTTGAATGATTGCTTTTGAAATCTTCTGCAGAAATGAAATCGTAAAACATATCAATATTATGAAATTTTGAGATTTCTTCCACAAAAACAAGGGGCTTTGATGATGCGATGGCTATTTTTTTGCCTCTGCTTTTCAATTCCTTCAGTAGATTTTTTATACCTTCATATAACTCGGATTCTTCAGCCGCTTTAACCCTATAACGTTCGCGGTATTTTGCTATGAGCCATTGTGCATCGTCATCGCTGACGTTGTAAAGTGTCTTGTAGGATTCAAAAAGCGGCGGACCCACAAAGTAACGCAATTTTTCCCTGTCGGTTTCCTTTATTCCGTAACAGTCCAGCGAGTAAATTATGGAATTGAAAATACCTTCCGTAGTGTCACAGAGTGTGCCGTCAAAGTCAAAAAGATAGTAGTTGTATTCCTTCATATTATCACCACTTTTATTTTATAATGATTTTTCCGAAAAGTAAATAGAAAGTGTCATAAATTAGCTGTAAATTATGTGTGTTTTTAGCGTATTTTACTATTGCAAGAATCATAAGTGTGATGTAAAATTTATATGAATTGTTTTTTGAAAGAAGGCGGCTTTTTTGGCTGGAAAAATTAATTTGGAAATCGACGCGGTTTTAGAAAAATACCCCGAACCTGAAGAGAGTCTTATCGCTGTTTTGCAGGGTGTTCAGGATATTTACGGCTATATTTCTAAAGATGCGGTTGAATATATAACCGAAAAGACAAATATACCATCAAGCAGAATAATGGGTGTTGCATCATTTTATGCGGGATTCCGTCTTAAGCCCGTGGGTAAATACAGAATTATGGTGTGTATGGGTACGGCCTGCCACGTAAACGGAAGTGAGCGTATAGGTGACACGGTAAAGCGTCAGCTTGGTATTGAAGCGGGCGATGTAACAGAAGACGGTCTTTTCTCGTGGGAGGAAGTTGCTTGCCTTGGTTGTTGCAGCATATCTCCTGCTATGATGATTAACGACACTGCTTACGGTATGCTCACTCAGGAAAAGGTTATTGAAATAATAGATTCAATCAAAAAGGGGGAAGGAAAATGAGATTTCTTCTCGGCTACGGTTCCTGTGGTATAGCGTCGGGTGCCAACAGTGTTCTTGAAGGACTTAGCGAATGTTTTTTCGGTACTGAATTTACCGTTGAAAAAGTCGGTTGTAACGGTCTTTGCTTTGCAGAACCAATTGTTGAAGTTATATGCGATGACGGAGAAAGTGTACTGTACGGAAGACTTAATAAGCAAAGTGCCGTTAAGCTTGCCGAATCCGCAAAAACAGGCAAGCTTATGCAGGAAAACAGACTTTCTGACGATGAACTCAGGTTTTTACAGGGGCAAAAACGTATTGTCCTGTCAGGATGCGGTAAGGTTGACCCGGAAAGTCTTGATTCATATATTGAAAACGGTGGGTATAAAGCCCTTGAAAGGGCACTTTCAATGGGCTCAGACAAAATAATTGAAGAAATAAAAATTTCAGGCTTGCGGGGCAGGGGCGGCGCAGGCTTCCCGACCCATATCAAATGGCAAGCCGCTAAAAACTCACAATCTGATGAAAAATATATTGTCTGTAACGCAGATGAAGGTGACCCCGGTGCATTTATGGACAGAGCCGTTCTCGAGGGTGACCCGCATCGCGTACTTGAAGGTATGATGATTTCGGGTATCGCTATCGGAGCTCATATGGGTGTCATATATGTCAGAGCAGAATATCCTTTGGCAGTTAAACGTTTGAAAAAAGCTATAGGTGAGTTACGCGAAAAAGGTCTTTTGGGCGATAACATTCTCAATAGCGGTTTCAGCTTTGATTTTAATATAATGATGGGCGCAGGTGCTTTCGTTTGCGGTGAGGAAACTGCCTTGCTTGCATCTTTAAGCGGCAACAGGGGAATGCCTGTTACAAAACCGCCATTTCCTGCGCAGAAAGGCTTCAGAAAACAACCTACGAATATAAATAACGTTGAAACCTTCGCCAACGTTTCATGGATAATCGAAAACGGCGGTGAAGCCTTTGCTTCAATGGGCACAGAAGGAAGTAAGGGTACGAAGGTTTTTGCACTTGCAGGCAGAGTGAAGAGGGGCGGACTTGTTGAAGTCCCCATGGGGCTCACTATCAACGACATTGTTTTCGGAATTTGCGGCGGAATCAAGGATGACGCAAAGGTGAAAGCGGTTCAGATGGGCGGTCCTTCGGGCGGTTGTATCCCCGAAAATATGTTGGATACGGTTATTGACTATGAAAATATTGCCCGAACGGGTGCCATTATGGGCTCGGGCGGTATGATCGTTATGGATGAAAAAACCTGTATGGTTGATATGGCAAAATTCTTTATGGATTTTACCAGTAAGGAAAGCTGCGGCAAATGTGTTCCTTGCCGTATCGGCACTACACGTATGCTTGAAATTCTTGAAAGAATCGCAAACGGCAAGGGAGAAGAAAGTGATATAGATACTCTTGTTGAACTTGGTGAAAGTATAAAAACAGGTGCTTTGTGCGGTCTTGGTAACTCTGCACCAAACCCTGTTCTTACAACAATTAAGTATTTCAGGAATGAATACGAAGCGCACATAAAGGAAAAGTGTTGTCCTGCTAAAAAATGTACTGCTCTTATCAGATACAGTATAGTAAAGGATTTGTGTAAGGGTTGCTCCTTGTGTAGCAGAAAATGTCCGGTTGAAGCCATCAGCGGTCAGATTAAATCCCCTTATGAAATCGATGCCGAAAAATGTGTGCGTTGCGGTCAGTGCATTGCTACATGCAGATTCAACGCCATAAAGATTATAAGTGGGGAGGCGAAAGAATGAGCATCGTAAATATTTTTATTAACGGAAAAGAATGTTCTGCGGATACTTCTTTAAGCCTTCTTGATAATATTCTCAACAACGGTGTTTATTTGCCCCACCTTTGCCATAACAAAGAGCTTGAAAGTTACGGCGGTTGCGGTCTTTGTCTTGTTGAGGTTGAAGGAATAAGAAAGCCTTTGCGCGCTTGTTCAACAAGTGTCAGCGAAGGTATGAAGGTTGTAACAAGTACACCTGCTCTTGAAAAAAGCAGAAAGGTTTCGCTTTCTCTTATAATGTCAGACCATAGCGGCGACTGTAAGGCACCGTGCTATATGGCTTGTCCCACGCATCAGGATATTCAGGGGTATGTAGGTCTTATAGCAAACGGTAAGGAACGTGAAGCCGTTGAGCTTATAAAAAAGGATAATCCGTTGCCGGCATCAATCGGCAGAGTTTGTCCCCATCCCTGTGAAGAAAAATGTCGCAGAAAACATCTTGAAGGTGCGGTTTCAATCTGTGCGCTTAAAAGATATGCGGCGGATTCATATATGGATTATGTGCCGGAATGTGATGCTCCTAACGGAAAATCCGTTGCAGTTGTGGGCGCAGGCCCCGCAGGTCTTTCCTGTGCGTACTTTTTGGCTCTGAAGGGCTATAAGGTTAAGGTGTTTGAGGCACAAGCTGAGTGTGGCGGTATGTTGAGATACGGCATACCTGCGTACAGATTGCCCAAGGAGATAATTGACGAAGAAGTAAATGTTATAAAGAAAATGGGCGTTGAAATAGCCTGTTCAAAGATTTTAGGTAAGGATTTTACAGTTCAGTCACTTAAAAGTGATTTTGATGCGGTGTTTATAGCAACAGGTGCCTGGCGTTCTGCCAAATTAGGTTGTGAAGGCGACTCAGCAGAAGGTGTTGTTGGCGGTATTGAGATGCTTTACCGTGTGGCAAATGGCGAAAATGTAGATTTAGGAAAAAAGGTCTGTGTTGTCGGTGGCGGTAATACTGCAATAGATGCCGTGAGAACCGCAGTTCGCCTTGGTGCAGAAAAAGTTACTCTGGTTTACAGACGTACTGAAGCCGAAATGCCTGCCGAGCCCGATGAAATAAGAGATGCAAAAGATGAAGGAGTTGAATTCAGATTCCTTGCATCACCGATTGAAGTGGTGTGCGAAAACGGTAAAGCAAAGGGTATTAAGGTTCAGAATATGATGTTGGGTGAGCCTGATGCTTCGGGCAGAAGAAGACCCGTTGCGGTAGAAGGCAGCACCGAAATTATTGAGTGTGATACTGTTGTTTCTGCTATCGGTCAGCGTGTGAAAGCTGAAGATATAGACTCCTTGGAAATGACGGGTAAATCTACGATTGCTGTTGATGAAGTGACTTATATGACATCTGTTGAAGGTGTTTTTGCTGCCGGTGACGTTATAAATAAAGGTCCTGACATTGCAATAAGGGCAATAGCCGGGGGCAAATATGCGGCTCGTTCAATAGATTGCTATCTTAACGGCGTTCAGGTTCCGCCTGAGCTTCCCGTGTATTCTGTCAATAAGAACTTTGATGCTACGGTTCTTGATGGTACACCTGAAATTGAAAGACGCGAAATAAAGCTTGTTGAACCCCGGGTAAGAAAAAATACTTTTGAAGAAGCGGCATTCACATTTACAAGGGATGAAGCGTTGATGGAAGCATCACGTTGTCTTGAATGTGGTTGCTCGGCGGTATATTCCTGTGAGCTTTTACCTCTTATGCGCGATTATGACGCACTTTCATTGACTCTTGACGGTAAAACACGTCAGTATCCCAAGGATAAAAGTCATCCGTTTATTGTAAGAGATAATAATAAGTGTATTTTGTGCGGCCAATGCGTGAGAGCTTGTCGCGAAATATCCGGAACAGAAAATCTCGGTCTTTTCGGAAGGGGTTTCCCCACGGTGCCTATGAGTGCTTTCGGGTTGCCGTTGAATGAAAGCAGATGTATTTCTTGTGGTGCGTGTGTAAATGTTTGTCCCACAGGTGCTCTCGTTTCAAAAACTCCTGCGCTTAAAAATCCGCCGCTTCCCTTTGAAGATGAAGATTATATCTGTAAACTTTGCGACAGGGGTTGCTGTTTTGTAAAACGCAGTATCAACGGTAAGGTTGTAAAAATGATACCGCTGAAATTATCTGAAAGTTGCTCCTTGGGTGTGTTCGGATTGCCTGCGGTTGATAATGTTTCGGAATACACCACACAAGAACAAAAGGCGAGTATTGAAAAGAGCCTGTACGGTTCGCTCGATAAATATAAGGGTAATGTTCACGAAAAATTATCATTGGAAGAATTTGTTGCCGAGATAAAAAAGAGTAACACCTGATATCGGTTGGTAGAAAAAAACAGAACTATTTTGTTAAAAATGCCGAAACGCCTTGAAAACCGTGTAATATAGCGGTTTTTAAGGTGTTGCGCGGTTTTATTTTAGTTGAAAAAGTGATTATTAAAAGTAAAATATCTGTTGACATTCCCCGCCGTTTGTAATATAATCTCATTAGGCTATAAGTGTCGGTATATCTATGCCCACGTGGTAGCACGGGGTTTAACCCAACAATTTCATGTAAAGGAAAGATTTTAATGAAGAAAGTACTTGCGATTTTTCTTTCCGCACTTCTTATCTGCATCAGCATTGCGCCGATGAGTATTGCGGCAACAAGTCCTACGCTTACAAACAGAGTAATCGAGGGCAATTACGCAGAGTCAGCCGATCAGGTTGCTGCGGTATCAACAACAACATTTACAGTTGTTATCAAAGCTCCTAAGGGGATTCAGAAACTCGTCGGTGTTAACTTATATTTTGAATTTGACCCCGCTGTTCTCAGCGTTGCGAAAGCAGGCCTTGCAGGTGCGGATGACGGTTCAGGTAATGTAACTCCCAACTTCAACGGTCTTCTCGTTTCAGGTCTTAAGTCCGGCTCTGATAATCAGTATGCTATGGCTTGGATTCCTTCGGGTGACGGCGTCAGCAAAAATCAGGCAAGAGATCTTATGTATATTACATTCGCTGTTCGCGATACATCAAAGGCTCAGACTTCTTTGAATCTCTACATTGATGAGTTCCGTACAGACGATAAGGTAGATAACGATATCACAACAACAACTCTCTATGAGAACAGAGTTATAAACTTTAACTTTGCTCCCGATACACCCCCTGCAGAGGAAACAGAGCCTTCAACAGGTGAAGGTGAAGATTCATCAGTATCCGAAATCAATGGTCTTCTCCAGACTATCAGAGATATGCTTTCAGGTAACGGCGTAACATTCGCAGATTTTGCTGATGCTATTGCAAACGTTCTCGGTAACGCAGAACTCACCGATATCATCGAACAGCTCGTTGACGGTGACATCGACATCTCTGAATGGTTCCAGGAAATTCTCAGTGGTCTTGGTCTTGACTTCGGTTCATTCGAAGATATTCTTAATACAATTATCGATTTCATTATGGGTCTCTTCGGTGGCGATGATGGCGGCGATGGTGACAAAACAACATCATCAGCTACAACAAATGCTGCACCCGGCAATGCTTCAACAACAGCAGCAGGTTCTTCATCAGGTTCTGAAAAGACAGGCGATATGGGTATTGCACTCGCAGCAACAGTTTGCGTAGCAGCAAGTGCAGCATTCGTACTCACAAGAAAGAGAAAAGAAATTATATAAAACGAAATCGCAAGTTCGTTAAATAAAAAATCAGCACCGCCGAAAATTTCGGCGGTGCTTTTATGTATAATGAAACACCGTTGCATTAAGCAACGGTGTTTCATTAAGCTGTTTAGTGAATTAATTATATTCCGAGCATTGAAGAAAATAACCCTTTTTTCTTTTGTTTTTTCGGTTTGTAAACAGGGGGATGCTCAAGACGCATTCTTGCACTTTTGCTTTTTGCAAGATAGTTTACGATTTCTGTAACAGGTTCTTTCATTGTATCGCTGAAGTATTCCTGTGCGTTATCAAGCAATTCGATATTAGCGGCAAGTGTACTACCGAGAATTGTAACGCCTACAAGGCTCTGTGTATCATTTGTGCCGTCTTCATAAATATCGTTAAGTAATTTGAACAGCTGGCGCATTTTGATTTTGTCGTTTTCACGGATTGTTTCAAGCACAAGGGCATTGCCGTGGTTGACGAAGAAGTCTTCTGCCAAAAATTCGCCGTATGCTTCAAGATTCTTTTTATACTCGTCACGGAGTTGGGGGAAGATTGTTGTGAAACGGCTGCCTAATGTGTTTGCATCGTATGCAAGAGCGCCGCTTTTAGCCTGTGTTCTTGAGACCGGTGTGGGGGCTTTTTTGCCACTGTAGGGTGATTTGGATGAGAAGTTCTTTTTGAAGGATTCACCATAGTCTTCAGAAAGATACTTTAAATCTTTTTCGTCGAAGGTTTCCAAATCCAGAAGAGAAAGAGAAACACGGCGCATATCATCATCGGGTGTGTCGCTTTCATTTGCGCGCGCACAGTGAAGAGATAATTTGTCACCTTCGTGTTCAATTCTTATACGTCCGTTTTCGCCACGGAACATAATAATAGATTTTTTACCGACAACCGAGACGGGGAGTTCGGGTGGGCGTACGCCTTCGGGATATTCAACCTTGAAACCGTATTCGGAAGAGAGTTCGTCAACAGTTTTTATAATAAGTTCAAGAGCTCTGTTTAATTCAAGCACTGCATAGTACCTCGCATTTCATTAAAATCCAAGTAATTATACCATAAAGAATAGTGTTTGTCACTATTTATTTAAACATTTTTCATAGTAAGTGAAATGCGTTTTTTCTGTGCATCTACGTTTAAAACTTTAACCTTTACGACGTCACCGACTTTGAGCACTTCCGACGGATGTTTTATAAATCGGTCACAAATCTGAGAAATATGAACAAGACCGTCCTGATGTACACCGATATCAACGAACACACCAAAGTCGATAACGTTACGCACAGTGCCGGTTAATTCCATACCTTCTTTTAAGTCGTTCATATCCATTATATCTGAACGAAGCATGGGTTTTGGTAAATCGTCACGGATATCACGACCGGGCTTTTCTAATTCCGCCATAATATCGGTAAGGGTTGGTGTACCTATACCACATTCTTCGGCGGCTTTTGCTAAACCGTAGTCTTTAACTTTACCTGAAATGCCGGCAGCTCCGTTAGAGGCAACATCGTTCTGTGAATAACCGAATATTTCAAGAAGTTTTTTTGCGGCATCGTAACTTTCGGGATGAACACCGGTATTGTCAAGGGGAGTCTTTCCCTTGGGAATGCGCAAGAAACCTGCGCATTGTTGATATGCTTTTGGTCCCAGGCCTTTAACCTTTTTCAGTTCATTTCTGCCTGTGAAAGCACCATTTTCTTCACGATAGGCAACGATGTTTTTTGCAGTTGACGAACTGATACCCGAAATATATTTCAAAAGAGAAACTGATGCGGTATTAAGGTCAACACCGACGGAGTTAACGCAATCTTCAACAACTCCGGAAAGCGATTCTTCAAGTCTTGCAGGGGGTACGTCATGCTGATACTGACCTACACCGATGCTTTTCGGTTCAATTTTAACAAGCTCAGAAAGCGGATCCTGCAAACGTCTGGCAATAGAAACTGCAGAACGCACGGATACATCAAAATCAGGGAATTCTTCTGCACCGAGTTTTGATGCAGAGTAAACAGATGCACCGGCTTCATTGACTACCATATACGATACGGGACGGCTTGACTTTTTAATAGTGTCCGCAATGAAAATTTCACTCTCTTTACTTGCAGTACCGTTACCGATAGAAATGCAGTCGATATTGTATTTTTTTATAAGCTCGAGAACTCTTTTTTCGGATTCTTCAATTTTTGATTGTGGCGGTGTAGGATAAATAACGCCTGTAAAAAGCACACGACTGTTACCGTCAACAACTGCAAGTTTGCAACCTGTTCTGTAAGCAGGGTCAACAGCAAGCACGGTTTTGTTTTTTATAGGTGGCTGCATCAATAAGGGCTTAAGGTTACTGCCGAACATTTTTATTGCCTGTTCATCGGCTTTTTCCGTAAGATTATTGCGAGTTTCTCTTTCCAATGACGGTAGAATAAGTCGGGAATAACTGTCAGCGGCAGCATTTTTACAGAACTCTGTCGAAGAACTGCCTTCTTTTATGAAGAGTTGGTGTATGAGAGACAACGCAGTTTCTTCTTCCACTTCAATACCGACCTTCAAGAAACCTTCTTTTTCGCCTCTGTTTATGGCAAGGATACGATGTGACGGGATTTTTGCAACAGGTTCCTGATATTCGTAATACATAGCGTAAACACTGTCATCGTCAGTTTTTGCAGTGGATTTTATAATACCGCGTTTGTTTATAAGGTCTTTAAGAACACGGCGTACGTCAGGTGAGTCAGAAATCTGTTCGGCGATAATGTCTGAAGCACCTTGTAAAGCATCTTCGGCACTTTCTACACCTTTTTCAGCGTTGATGTATTCTGTAGCAATTTCATTTAAATCAACACCTTTAAGGGTGAAGGATAAAAGAAGCTCTGCTAAAGGTTCAAGACCTTTTTCTTTTGCAACGGAAGCGCGGGTTTTTCGTTTCTGCTTATAGGGTCTGTAAATGTCTTCAACTTCTGCCAAGGTTACGGCTTCAGCAACTGCGGCAGAAATTTCTTCGGTTAATTTGCCCTGTTCTTCAATAGAAGATAATACTTCTTCTTTACGTTTTTCAAGATTACGTAAGTAGGTAAGACGGTCGTTTATTTCTCTCAATTTCTGGTCGTCACAAGACCCTGTCATTTCTTTTCTGTAACGGGCAATGAAGGGTATAGTGTTGCCGTCATCAATAAGTTCAACAATATTTTTGATGTGGGTTTCGCTTACGGCAAACTCATTGCATAAAGATTTTAAAATATCCATATAATCTTCCTTTGTTTAATTAATGTATATATAATACCATAATATAGTGAAAAAGTCACCATATAAGTATAATAATGGGCGGTATTTTGCAAAAAAACACATTCTGTTCACAAATTGTTTACATTTTTGTGAAATTAATGCAACATTGATATGTTATATAAAGTATAGACAATTTGATTGCTCAATCATTTCATTTTCTCTTTCCAAAGAAATAATCCCTCGCAACAGCGGGGGGTTATTTCTTTTATATAAATATAAACCGTATTCATAAACTTAAATTCAAGTTATGAATACGGTTTTTATTCTTATAGTGTATTGATATAATCAATAAGCTTCTTGGGCGTTGGTAAATAGTCGGGGGTAGCGTCCTTACGGAATACCAAATCCAGGAAAAAGTATTCATCGGCTTTGATAATGGCTTTTATGCGTTTTTTCAACATTTCCGCGGTTTTTTCATCACCGTTATTCTGCGCTGTTATAAGAGTGCCGATGTTTTCATACAGACGGTCTTTGCGAAGACCTAAATCGCTTTCACCGTAACTGAGATTAAGCTCTTTTTCCATTTCTTCTGAATATGTGAAGTCATCACGCAGCAAAAGAGCGCGTAATAAGACAGCGTGAACACCGCCGAAGTTTATGTTGTTAAGTTCATATTTTTTATACGCGGTATATGCCTTGATGAAATTTTCTTTATGACACTCATAAAGTTCTCCGAGACGATAATAAACAAGTGCCTTGTAATGCGTTGATTCAACGTCAAAATACTGTTGTGTGGCGCAGATAAGGATTATTTCCGCACAGGAGATACTTTCTTCATCGCCGCGTTTCATAAGTTCTCGTGTAACGTCATAAATTATTTCACATTTTTCTTCGTTGGTGAAATCCTTAAGATATCTAAAGAATTTTTCATTGGTTTTTGCGTTCCAATTTTTTTCGTTCAAAAGTTCATTTATCATATTAAACCTCCGGTGGAAGACAAACCGCAAGAGTTAAATTACCGTTGCTTTTTACAGAGAATTTTTCATTACATGAATATGGCATAAAGAAATAATCGCCTTTTTTCAGTTTTTTTTCATAGCATTCACCTATCAGTGTGCCATTGCCGTCCGTAACGACATATACACAGGGTGCGTGAAGCTTTTCAGTTTCGCCGTTATTTATAACGTAACGTTCCACGCCGAAACAAGTGGTGTCATTTTTACCTATAAGACTTTCTTTTTTGCATCCGTTATTTTCATATATAACAGCAGGAGATTTTTTGCATTCCTTTTCAACTCTTTGGAGATTGTAGGAATAATCAAATACGGTTAAAGCAGTTTCTTTATCAAGACCTATATACATTTCGTTGTCCGATAGTTTATAATCACCGCACCAACGCTCAGGTTGGATTGTGAAATCCGTAGGCTCCTGAACTTCAAGTATAAGGCAACCGTAACCGATTGCATGAACGGCTTTTGCAGGAATGAAATATACATCGCCTGCGTTTACGGGGATTTTGTTCAGCAGTTTTTCCATAGCTGTTTTGTCTGTTTCGCTCATTATGACTGCATTTTCAAAATCACTCGATGTTACGCCGTCCTTGAAGCCAAAGTATATGCATGCGCCCTCTCTTGCAGCGAGAACAAGCCAACTTTCAGCTTTGCCGAATTCGGAATTGAAATGCTCACGTGAAAATGCTTTGTCAGGGTGAGCCTGAACAGGCAGACGGATAGCGGAGTCAAGGGCTTTAACGAGCACATCAAGACCGCTTCGGTTTCCCAGCATAAGCTCTTTTTGTTCTTTTAAAAGCTCATCAAAATGAATGTCGGTGCCCTTAATGGTTGAAAGTCCCTCGAATTCGTCGGTACTGCCTTCGTTAAGGGCTTTTGTGGAAGAACAAATCCATTCTTCCGGATAAAAACAGTCTTCGCTGTTATCGCCGAAAAAGTCTGCGAAAAGCTTGCCGCCCGTATATACTCTGAAAACTCTGTTTTTCTCAAAGAAAACAGGTTGTGATGCAATTTTTACCGTGTCCATAATTCACCTCAGAAGTGCATCTTGCGATGCTTTTATATCTTTAAAGTATCCGCTTGCCGCACCTGCAAAAACGCAGGCACCAACTGCCGCTTCTTCAGAGTGAAGGGGCAGCTCGCAAGGCAGAGAAAAATCACGACTGAATATTTCACGCCATATATGGCTTTTTCTTAATCCGTTACCAGAGCAAACTAATTTTTGCGGTCTGTTATTCAGTAAATGCTCTGCTTGTGAATATAAATTTTTCAGTTCGGATGAAACCCCTTTTAATACACCGCATATAAGCTTCTCAGGGGTGAAATTGTCCGTGCCTATGTTTTCAATGCTACCGCGTTTTGCGGGATTTTCACGACTTCCGCAAAATTCACAGTTGATATCAAGCTCATCGCTTAACGAGAAGACGTTTTCGGAAAGAGAATCCATTTTTTCATAAAGACCGTCACTTGAGCCGCCAAGCATATCGGCACATAAAGAGAAAAAGTTTTTAAGTATGGCGTATGCTCTGCCACCGCACAGTGAAGAGCCCACAAAGAGATATTCGTTATCAGTTAAGTGGCGAATTTCACCGCAGGGGACATCATCCGAGCTCTTGGTGACGAATGAAACTTGACTGCCTGTGCCCACATTTACCAGCACGGACCTTTCAGGTTCTGCAACAGAACCTAAAAAGCTTGCCTGATTATCACCGATAGCAACACCAACGGGTATGCCTGAAGGTAAAAAATCACAATCTGTTTTACCTGCAATAGTAGTGTTGTGGTAAACTTCGGGGAGAAAATCGGGGTTAATGCCTGCTTTGTTTAAGGCGGCTTTATCAAAGCAAAGTTTATTTAAATCAAAGAAACCGAGACTGCCTGCATCACTTGAATGGGTTACGGGCTTTTGGTTGGTCAGAACACACACAAGATAATCATGTATGGTAGATAGCATAACTGTATCGTCGGGTACAAGATTATTATGAAGATTATAGTAGTGGGTAGTAAGACCGAAGCCTGTTGCAGCTTTTATTCCCGTGGTGCGGGTCAGGTATTCTGCGTATGTTTCATTGTCTTTGAAAAGCTCATTGCCACGTTCATCCTGCCATATCATAAGCGGCGAGCAAGGCTTGTTGTCTTTATCAAGATAAAGGATGCCGTGCATCTGTCCCGTTACACCGATTGCATCGGGGACAGATTGTGAACAAACATCTCTTATTGCGGTTTTTACCGTGTTCAATATAATATCGGGGTCCTGCAATTTTTCAAAGGCTCTACCTTCAATAAAACTATCGTTTTTCAGAGTACAGCTTTCGATAACCTGCTTTTTATCCGTATTAAGCATAAGGCATGTTACGGTTGTAGTACCTATATCAATTCCTAAAATATTCATAAAATCAGCACATAACTGCAGTTGATGCAGGGTCAAGACGGCGTATAATATCCTGTTGGATAGCGGGTGAAAGGTCAAGGAAGTTTACGAAGGTTCCGTGGATTCGCATAATATAAACGCCTGACGGAGCATATTTTTCAGGCTCTGCAAGAACTTTTTTAAGAATTTCTGCAGTGGTTACGTTAACATAAAGATAGAAGGGCGCAATATTTTTGTTGAGCTCATTGAAGAAAAGGGGATTCATAACCTTATCGCGGAACTCAACGCCTTTACCTTCGTAGTCCTTGCTTGTGAAATATTTGGGGTCAATGCCGAAGTGTGATGCATAGCCGCCGCACATTTTGTTGAAGGGGAGCTTCATAAGCGAAAGGGTGCGGAAACCAAGACCGTTCTGAGCTTCTCCGTAAAGGGGATCAACACCATAGTTGAGCATATCTCTTGATTTTCTTCCGCAGGGAAGCGCGCCAACCCAATAACCATAAAGTAGATGTGTTGATGGGGTGGAGAAGTCAGGTCTGAAATTGTTGCCGAGATAGTTCTTCTGTGCGCGAACCATATCTGCAATTTTTGATGTGACTTCTGCAGTTTCGCGGTCAACTTCTTCAATATTGTTTCCGAATTTCGGCGCAGAAATGAGAAATTCTCTCAACTCATCGTAACCTTCAAAATTGTTTTTGAGTGCATCGAGAAGCTTTTGTGCATCTTCGGGACGTTCCTTAATAAGCCTGTCAATAGCAACAAATGAGTCGGCAACAACGCTTGTACCGTGTATAAGACATCCGCTGCCATTGTATTTTGTGCCTTGATGAGTAATATCTCTTGTGTCATAGCCTGTTTCAATACCGCCCATAACCGTGCTTAAGAACGGTACGGGAAGGTGGGAAATGGCGCGTGAAGCACCGTTTGCGGCTTTAACCATTTCGTCACAGAAATACTGTGCATTCTTATAGAAGCGTTCACGGATATTTTTTAAAGCTGTCAGCGCATCGGTTTCTTCGCATACCGTAGCTATTTTTTCGCCTGTTACGGTGGAATAACCATTGTTGAGGGTCAGTTCAAGAACTTTACCTAAGTTAAACCAGCTGTTAGTGGTGTTACCGTTATCTTTGCCCATAATAAGGGGTTCCTGACAGCCGGCAATAGACGTATCAACTACATCATCAATATCTATACCCGCCTGTGGCAGAACTTCAAAGAGCGAATCGTCGTTGAATAAGGACGGGGTAAGACAACCCGGTGTGAAAAGAAATCTTCCTAATTCTTCATAAAGCTTTTGGGGGGTGTTTTTATGGAGCTTTACAGAAAGAATGGGTTGGGGCAAATTCATATCATAATACGCGTCAAGGAGAGCATATGTAGAAGGATTTGTAAGGTCTTTTCCGTTTTTATCACGTCCGCTTACAATAAGGTTTTGTGATATAGCCCAGCTTCTGTCAGCAACGTTAAAGAACACAAGAAAATGTTTAAAAAGTGCGGCAGTTTCTTCTCTTGAGAGACCTTCAGCGGCTCTGTAGGGTTCAAATATTCTGTCTGCATTGCCTACGGAGAAAGCGAAGGGATTGGGTGCCTGTTCAAGACACATAATTTCCCAAAGAAGTATGAAGCTTTGAATAGCCTCGTATAAAGTTTCGGCACCGTTTTCGGGAACCTTCGCGAGAGTAGCGCTGAGAAGCTTTAACTGTTCTTTTCTTTCTTCTTCAGCAGAAGAAAGCTTTTCGTCAACGATATCTTTATAACGCCTTGTAAGAATCAGAACACAGTCAAGGGCAGTTTTCATAGCCTCATAATTTTGCTTCTGTTCATCATTTGCATTTTTTTGCTTTTCTTCAATGTCAGCAACCATCTGTTTGATACCATATTTTAAAGCATATCGCATATCGGGTATAAGGTGACCCGTTACCTGCTCAATAAAGAATGCGACTTCTCCCGTCAGGTTTTCGCAGTTTTCATAGACTGCGCTTAAGAATTTTACGTAGTCGGTTTGTTTATCAAGCTCGCGAAGGGCATTGATTCGCTCTACCGTAAATTCTTCGGTAGGGTCAATGTCGTCGTAAACTGCGGTAGGGTCACAATAGCCGGCAAAGGTTTCAACGCGGAAGGATGGATTGATGAGAGCGTAGCTTCTTGCGAACGCGTCGCGTTGAGTGCCTGCAAAAATTGCGTGATCGCTGACGGAAAGCGGTAAAACCTTAACCGCTTCACGGAATTTTTCTGCGGCTCTGTTCATAGGTGGCAGAGCCTTGTATTCATTATCATATTTCTGTTCTGTTTCTTTAATGATAAACCAGCCTTCAAGATGGTTTATGGCTCTCTCTTCTTTAAAAAGAAGTTTAGCGGATTCTGTTGTTTTTACAGGGTCAAATTTGTACATAAAATCACCTCAGGTGTTAATTACATTTATTTTTCTTTTTTTGAATTCGGTTAATAGTATATTTATATCGTCATCTGAAACGTAGCCGTCAGTAACGGTGTAGTTCATACCGAGTTTTGCATATTTTTCTTTGCCGAATTCGTGATATGTAAGTATTTCAAAAAATACAGTATCATTACCGTATTTTTTAAGTTCTTGAAAAAATTCACCGAAAGCCGTGGCGTTGCCTTTTCCGCTGTTGAAAAATCTGATGAGCGGAATACGCACGAGCAAGGGCTTGCCTGTTTTTGCTCTGTGGATAAGATTGCTTTTAACGATGTCGATATCTGCACCCGTAATTTTCTTTAATGCTTCCTTTGACGGAGATTTGAAATCAGCAATCATATAATCAACTGTGTCGAAAATTTCTTCGCAACAGGGAAGGGAAGCATTGGTTTCGATACAGGTATGTATGCCGTTGTTACGGAGTTCTTTAATAAGTTTTAAAACACTGTCTTTCTGACAGGTAACTTCTCCACCCGTAAGGGTTACACCGCCGCCATCAATGAAAATCATTTTAGCGGAAACGGCTTCTTTTACAATGTCGTCAACGGTTAAAACAGTAGTGCTGCCATCGGGGAAGAGCCCTTCGGGATTAGAGCACCAGGGACAGCGCATATTACACCCTGAAAGATGGTAAACGAGCCTGTTGCCCGGGCCATCCTGAGAGTAGTTGAAGCCTTTCTGGAATATTCGGATTGAAGAATTTTGCATAAAGCCGCCACCACCCCAATTTTTATTCTTTTATTTTATACTATAAGTAAATTATATTCAATAATTAACGTTTTTTATATTGCCGAAAATACGGGGATAGTTTTGGTGAAAATTACAAAAAAACGGTTTTAATCAGTTTGGATAATCCGAATTTTCAGGATTTCTTTACTTGCGGTTTTCTTTGTGGTAGAATAGATAAAGAATGGTATCGGGGTGATGTTATGAAATTTGATTTGTTTGAAAAAGCCAAGGAAAATATTATTGTTGTTGCTCACAGGGGTGCCTGTGGCGGAAATATTCCCTGCAATACTCTGACAGCTTATGAAATTGCTTTGATGCAGGGAGCGGATATGATTGAGGTTGACGTGAGCCGCAGTAAAGATGATAAGCTTTTCCTTTTTCATCCGCGTATGGAGGAAGACCATTTTAATAAAAAGATGAATTTCAAAAGGATGAAATATGAAAATATCGCAAAGGAAAGATATGTGAATTATGATAACGCTGTCACACAGTTCGGTGTATCGCTTTTTGATGATTTTCTTGAACAGTTCAAGGGCAGATGTTTTATAAATATTGATAAATTCTGGGATAATCCCGAGATGATTTACCGGGCAATCAAACGTCATAATATGTTGGATCAGGTGCTCGTGAAAAGCAAGCTTTCGTCCGCAATTATTAAAACTGTTGAAGATTTTTGTCCTGATGTTGCCTTTATGCCTGTTGTGAGAGATTCACATCCTTATCACGAAGAATTGATGAAGCGCAATATAAACTACGTGGGTGCAGAGGTTCTTTTTGAAAAAGATGATTCGTATATGGCAAACTCCGAGTTTATAGAAAAAATGCATGCTGACGGCAAGCTTGTGTGGGTGAATTCCATAATCTATGATTACACGCAACAGCTCGCCGGTGGTCACAGCGATGATACCGCTTTTACAGTTTCCAGAGATTACGGTTGGGGTTGGCTCGCAGAGCGCGGATACGATATGATTCAGACTGATTGGGCGCTTATGCTCATAGATTATCTTAAATCGACCGATATGTACTACAAAAAATAGTATTTGGTTATTTTTGACAAAAAAGACGGTTTATTTAGTTGAAAAAACATCTGCCGAATATGTCTAAAAACAACTTAATTCTATTGACAAAGTGTAGCGTGTTTGGTATTATATTATCAATCTTTAAGACGGTACGAGATATCGGCAAGATTGAATATAAATTTATTCGGTACAGGTGCGACTGTATCAATCTTTTTGTGTGTTCGAGCCTTGCCGTGGTGCAAGGCTTTTATTTTTGAAAGGGATTTTTATGAACAAGCAACTTGAAGCGAAAACAGTAAATATTGCTGCAATGGGGATAGACGCCGAGGCGTTCTGTTCAGATGTTGCGGCTCATTTGTCTTCCGATAGTGGTATTGCTGTCTTTAATTCACCTGAATATATTATTTTTCCCGGTTTTTGCGATGTGCATGTGCATTTTCGCGAGCCGGGTTTTTCTTATAAAGAGACTATTGAAAGTGGTTGCAAGGCTGCGGCGCGCGGTGGCTATACAGCGGTGTGCACAATGCCGAACCTTAATCCTGTGCCGGATAGTGTTGAACACCTTAAGGAGCAGATGGATATTATCCACAGGGATGCAGTTATCCATGTTTACCCTTATGCTTCCATAACTGTGGGGCAGAAAGGTGAAGAACTTTCAGATATGAACGGTATGGCAGAATACAGCTTTGCTTTTTCCGATGACGGCAGGGGCGTTCAGAGAGAAGAGCTTATGCGTCAGGCAATGATGGAGGCAAAACGTCTGGGAAAAACAATAGTTGCCCATTGCGAAGATAACTCACTCCTTTTCGGCGGATATATACACGACGGTGATTATGCGAAAGAACATAATCATAAGGGTATATGCAGTGAAAGTGAATGGAAGCCGATTGAAAGGGATTTGCGACTTGTAAAAGAAATCGGTTGCAGATATCACGTTTGCCACATATCTGCAAAAGAAAGTGTTGAGCTAATAAGGAGAGCCAAGGCAGAAGGACTTGATGTAACCTGTGAAACGGGACCGCATTACCTTGTGCTTGATGATAACGACCTTGAAGAAAGCGGTAGTTTTAAAATGAATCCGCCGCTTCGTTCCGAAGCAGACAGGTTAGCTCTTATTGAAGGCATAAAGGACGGTACTGTGGATATGATTGCCACTGACCACGCTCCGCATTCCGAAGAAGAAAAGAGCAAGGGTCTTGCCGGCAGTGCGTTCGGAATAGTAGGTCTTGAAACTGCTTTTCAGGTTATGTACACAAATCTTGTTAAAACAGGGGTAATAACCCTTGAAAAATTAATAGAGCTTTTAGCTGTAAATCCCCGAAAGAGATTTGATGTTCCGTTGGGTACGGATTATACCGTGTGGAAATTGGATGTGAATACAGTGATTGACTCCAAAGACTTTTTATCAAAGGGTAAAGCGACACCCTTTGAAGGAATGCCCGTGAACGGTGAATGTGTACTGACAGTTTGCGACGGAAAAGTTGTTTATAAATTATAATCGGCACGAAGTGCCCTGAAATTTTGCATTCTGAATTTTACATTCAACGAAATTGTTAATAATTGATTTGATATATATTTAAGGAGGCTTCTCAAATGGCAAAGAGAACAGACATTAAGAAAGTTTTGATTATAGGCTCAGGTCCTATTGTTATCGGTCAGGCGGCTGAGTTTGACTATGCAGGTACTCAGGCTTGCCTTGCGCTCAAAGAAGAAGGTTACGAGGTAGTTCTGGTTAACTCTAACCCTGCCACAATTATGACTGACACAATTATTGCTGATAAAGTATATATGGAGCCTTTGACTCTTGAATATGTGGCTAAGATTATACGTCACGAGCGTCCTGATGCCATCATTCCCGGTATCGGCGGTCAGACAGGTCTTAATCTCGCGATGCAGCTTGAGAAAAAAGGTGTCCTTAAGGAATGTAATGTTGAGCTTCTCGGTACTTCAAGTGCTTCTATTGAACGAGCAGAAGACCGTGAGCTTTTCAAAGAGCTTTGTGAATCTATCGGTGAACCGGTTATTCCTTCTGAAATCACTTATTCATTGGAAGAAGCAATGGCAGCCGCGAGCCGTATCGGTTATCCCGTTGTTGTTCGTCCTGCGTTCACACTCGGCGGTACAGGCGGCGGTTTCGCTTACAATGAAGAAGAGCTTATCGAAATCGGTACAAACGCATTCAAATTGTCACCCGTTCACCAGGCTCTTATTGAAAAGAGTGTAAAGGGTTATAAAGAAATCGAATTTGAAGTTATGCGTGACACAAATGACCACGCAATTACCATCTGCGGTATGGAAAATATAGACCCCGTAGGTGTTCATACAGGTGACTCCTGCGTTGTAGCACCCATTATGACACTCAGTAAAGAAGATGAGAAGATGCTTAACGATTCAGCCATCAAACTCATCAAGGAGCTTAAAATTGAAGGTGGATGTAACGTTCAGTTCGCTCTTAACCCCCATACTTCAGAATACTATCTCATCGAGGTTAACCCCAGAGTTTCACGTTCTTCGGCACTTGCTTCAAAGGCTTCGGGTTATCCCATTGCACGTGTTACTGCAAAAATTGCCGTGGGTATGGCTCTTGAGGATATTCAGATTGCTAACACCAACGCAGCATTTGAGCCCAGACTCGACTATGTTATTGCTAAATTACCTCGTTTCCCCTTCGATAAGTTTACATCTGCAACAAATAAGCTTGGCACTCAGATGAAGGCTACCGGCGAAATTATGGGTATCGGCTCAAATCTTGAAGAAGCGCTTCTTAAAGGTATCCGTTCTCTTGAAATCGGTGCTAATCATATGTACCTTTCAAAATTTGATAATATGAGCGTTGAGGAGCTCCTTGAGTATATTTCAGAGTTCCGCTCTGATAATATCTTTGCTATCGCAGAACTTATCTATCATGGCGTTTCTCTTGAAAAAATTCACGAAATTACCATGATTACACCCTACTTCCTTCAAGCGTTCAAAAACATTATTGATATGGAAGAAAAGCTTCGTGTCAATAAGGATAACGAAATTCTTGTTGCTGCAAAGAAGATGGGCTTCAGCGATAAGTATATTGCACGTCTTTGGAACTGTAACGAAAGCGACGTTTACGAAATGCGTAAGGAAATAGGTCTTTTCCCCGCATTCAAAATGGTTGACACATGCCATACAAATGCATACATTCCTTACTTCTATTCATCTTACACAGGTGAGAATGCATCACGTCTTACTGACAGAAAAAAGATTATAGTTCTTGGTGCCGGACCTATCCGTATCGGTCAGGGTGTTGAGTTTGACTACTCAACCGTTCACGCTGTTATGACTATTAAAAATGCAGGTTACGAGGCTATTATCATAAACAATAACCCTGAAACTGTTTCAACCGACTACACAACGGCGGATAAGCTTTACTTTGAGCCCCTTACTCCCGAAGATGTTATGAACATCATTGAATTTGAAAAACCCGAAGGTGTTATAACCACTCTCGGTGGTCAGACTGCTATCAACCTTGCACAGCCCCTTTATGACCGCGGTGTTAAAATCATTGGTACTGATTGTGCAGCTATTGACCGCGCAGAAGATCGTAACGCATTCGAAAATCTTCTCAATGAATTGAACATTCCACGTGCAAAGGGTAAGGCTGTTACTAATCTTGAAGACGGTCTTGCAGCCGCTGCAGATATCGGATATCCCGTTCTTGTTCGTCCCAGTTTCGTTCTCGGCGGACGTGCTATGCAGATTGTTGCTAATGAGGACCAGCTTCGTCACTACCTTAAAACAGCCGTTGAAATTGATGAGGACAAGCCCGTTCTTGTTGATAAATACATTCAGGGTAAAGAGGTTGAGGTTGACGCTATCTGTGACGGCAGAGATGTTTTCGTTCCCGGTATTATGGAGCTTGTTGAAAAAACAGGTATTCATTCAGGTGACTCCATAAGCGTATATCCGTCATTCAGCATTTCTGACAAGGTTAAGGGCATTATTCTTCAGTATGCTAAAAAGCTCGGTCTCGGTATAGGCATTGTAGGTCTTTATAACATTCAGTTCATTGTGGATGAGAAAGATGATGTTTATATAATTGAGGTTAACCCCCGTTCTTCAAGAACCGTTCCCTTCCTTTCAAAGGCAACAGGTTACTCGCTTGCGGACATTGCAACAGAAGTTATTATGGGCAAGAGCCTTAAGGAACAGGGTATATTCGATATCTATCCCGAAGAGAAAAAACGTTGGTATGTAAAGGTTCCCGTATTCTCATTCAATAAAATACGTGGTCTCGACGCATATCTTTCACCCGAAATGAAGTCAACAGGTGAAGCTATCGGTTATGACGATAAGCTCAACAGAGCTCTTTATAAGGCGCTCCAGGCATCGGGTATGCACCTTCAGAATTACGGAACTGTTTTCGTAACAGTTGCTGATAAGGATAAACAGGAAGCACTGCCGCTTATCCGTCGTTTCTATAATCTCGGATTCAATATTCAGGCTACTATCGGTACTGCTAACTTCCTTAAGGAAAACGGTATCCGTACTCACGTGCTTAAGAAGCTCAGTGACGGAAGTGACGAAATTGCAGATGCTCTTCGTCAGGGTCATATCGCATATGTTATCAATACCAAGGACATTGATTCAACAGGCTCTGCAAATGATGGTCTTGAAATCCGTCGTTACGCTATTGAAAATAACGTAACTATATTTACTGCTCTTGATACAGTACGTGTTCTTCTTGATGTTCTTGAAGAAACAACACTTACAATTTCAACAATTGATGCTTAAGGTGTAAAAATATGAAACAAAGCATTTTTAAAATAATTGAAAACACACAACTTACAGCTACGGTTTTCAGAATGAAGCTTTCAGGTGATGTGAGTGAAATCACATCACCCGGTCAGTTTGTGAATATTAAGCTTGACGGACTTTTTCTCAGACGTCCTATTTCCGTGTGTGATAGCGAAAACGGAGTTCTTACACTGATTTATAAAGTTGTAGGAAAGGGTACTGAACAGATGGCTCAGATGACTGAAGGTAAAGAACTTGATGTTCTTACAGGTCTCGGTAACGGCTACAATACTGACCTTTCAGGTGATAAGCCTGTACTTATCGGCGGTGGTGTAGGTGTTCCTCCGCTTTATATGCTTGCAAAAAAACTTGTCGCAGAAGGTAAAAAAGTCAACGTAATACTCGGATTTAATACCAAAGATGAAATCTTCTGTGAAGATGACTTTAAAGCACTTGGTGCAAATGTTACGGTTGCAACAGCAGACGGTTCATACGGTGTTAAAGGGTTTGTAACAGATGCTTTGCAGGGTATGGAATACAGTTATTTTTATACCTGCGGTCCCGAGCCTATGCTCAAAGCACTTTACAAATCAACTGTCACAAGCGGTCAGTTCAGTTTTGAAGAACGTATGGGTTGCGGTTTCGGTGCTTGTATGGGTTGCTCCTGCAAAACAATTACAGGCTACAAACGTATTTGCAAAGACGGTCCCGTGCTTGAAAAGGAGGAAATATTATGGGCAGATTAAGTGTTGACCTTTGCGGAATAACCCTTGATAATCCTATTATTCCTGCAAGCGGAACTTTTGGTTTCGGTTACGAATTTGCAGAACTTTACGATATAAATGTGCTCGGTACTTTTTCATTTAAGGGTACTACAAAGGACCCGAGATTCGGTAATCCCACACCCCGTATTGCGGAATGTAACGCAGGTATGATTAATGCCGTAGGTCTTCAGAACCCCGGTGTTGAAAAGGTTATCGGTGAAGAATTGCCCAAACTCAAAAAATGTTTCAATAAAAAAGTAATGGCTAATGTCAGCGGTTTTGCCGTTGAAGATTATGCTTATACTTGTGAAAGGCTTGATAAAGAAGAACAGGTGGGTTGGCTTGAGGTAAATGTCAGTTGCCCCAACGTTCACGGCGGCGGTATGAGTTTCGGTACTAATCCCGAAGCAGCGGCAGAAGTAACTGCAGCAGTTAAAAAAGTAACTACAAAACCTGTTATCATAAAGCTTTCACCTAATGTTACGGATATTGTTTCAATTGCGAAAGCTTGTGAAGATGCAGGTGCCGATGGTATAAGCCTTATAAATACACTTTTGGGTATGCGCATTGACCTTAAGACCAAAAAGCCCGTTATAGCCAATAAGATGGGCGGTTTTTCGGGTAGTGCCATATTCCCTGTAGCGGTACGTATGGTTTATCAGGTTGCAAATGCAGTTAACATCCCCGTAGTCGGTATGGGTGGTGTTTCATCAGCGGAAGATGTAATTGAACTTATGCTTGCCGGTGCTACTGCAGTTGAAGTCGGTGCGGCAAACCTTATTGACCCGTACGCTTGTCGTGATATTATTAACGACTTGCCGAGAGTGATGGATAAATACGGAATAAATAATATTTCAGATATAATAGGAGGAGCAAAATAATGGGTAAGGATGTAATTGTTGCTTGCGACTTTGCGAGCGCTGAGAAGGTTTACGAGTTTCTTGATAAATTCGAAGGCGGAAGAAAGCCTTTCGTGAAAATCGGTATGGAGCTTTTCTATGCCGAAGGTCCGCAGATTGTTCGTGAAATCAAAAAACGCGGTCATAAAATCTTCCTTGATCTTAAACTTCACGATATTCCTAATACTGTAAAAAAATCAATGGCAGTCCTTTCAGGTCTTGACGTTGATATTACCAACCTTCACGCATCAGGTACAATCCGTATGATGGAAGGTGCTCTTGAAGGTCTTACACGACCTGACGGTACAAGACCCCTTCTTATTGCGGTTACTCAGCTTACATCAACAGACCAAGAGAGTATGGAAAATGACCTTCTTATAAAAGAACCTATAGATAAAGTTGTTATGCACTATGCTCACAATGCAAAGGTTGCGGGGCTTGACGGTGTTGTTTGCTCACCCCTTGAGGCAGGTAAGGTTCACGATACTTGCGGTAAGGAATTCCTTACAATCACTCCCGGTGTGCGTTTTGCAGACGGTGATATCGGTGACCAGAAACGTGTTATGACACCTGCTCAGGCAAAGGAAATCGGTTCTGACTATATTGTTGTAGGCAGACCCATTACCGCTGCTGAAGATCCGGTTGCAGCATACAATCGTTGTGTAGCAGAATTCTGTGATTAATTAAAGGAGAGTGTTAGTATTATGGAAAGCTATAAAAGAGAATTTATACAGTTTTTAGAAGGTGCAGGCGTTCTTAAGTTTGGTGATTTTACTGCAAAAAGCGGTAGAAAAATTCCTTATTTCATCAACGCAGGCGATATCAAGACCGGTGAACAGATATGCAAATTAGGTGAATTTTACGCAAAAGCATATTTTGAAAAGGTAGGTAACAAAAAAACAGTTCTTTACGGTCCTGCATACAAGGGTATTCCCATTGCAGTTTCTGTTTCTGTTGCACTTGCAAAGAATGGTCTTGACGTTCCTTTCTTTTTCAATCGTAAAGAAGAAAAAGACCACGGTGAAGGCGGCGTGTTTGTAGGCTACAAACCTCAGGCAGGGGAAGAAATCGTTATCGTTGAAGATGTTATTACTGCGGGTACTGCCATCCGTGAAAGTATGTCCATTCTTTCAGGTCTCGAAGGTACAAAGGTTGCCGCAACATTTGTTATGGTTGACCGTAAAGAAAAAGGCAAAACAGAAAAATCTGCAATGGCAGAAGTAGGCGAGGAGTACGGTTTCCCCGTATATTCGGTTGTTGACGTTTACGATATCATCGAATATCTTGAAGAAGATGAAAAGAATCGTGAAAATGTTGAGAGAATAAAGAATTATCTCGCTATTAACGGAGCAAAAGAATAATCCGAAAGGAATATAATTTTATGAGAAGCCTTATAGATATTCTCGATTTTACAACAGCGGAACTCGATGAGCTTATTGCTACGGCTAACGACATAATCGAAAATCCCGCAAAATATTCGGAAAAATGCAAAGGTAAAAAACTTGCTACACTTTTCTTTGAGCCTTCTACAAGAACAAGACTCAGCTTTGAAGCGGCTATGCTTGAGTTGGGCGGTAGTGTGTTAGGCTTTTCCGAGGCTAACAGCTCTTCTGCCGCAAAAGGTGAGAGCGTTGCAGATACCGCAAAAACAATCAGTTGCTACGCTGATATTATAGCAATGCGCCATCCCAAAGAGGGTGCACCGCTTGTTGCGGCACAGAATGCGTCTATCCCTGTTATCAATGCAGGTGACGGTGGTCACAATCATCCCACACAGACCCTTGCGGATTTGCTTACAATAAATCGTGAAAAGGGCGGTTTCAATAATCTCACGGTAGGTTTCTGCGGTGACCTTAAATTCGGCAGAACCGTTCACTCTCTTATTACCGCGCTTTCAAGATATGAAGGCATAAACGTGGTGCTTATTTCACCCGATGAGCTTAAGCTTCCCAGCTATGTTAAAAAGGATATTCTTGAAAAGAATAATATTCCTTACAAACAGACAACGGACCTTGAGTCAGTTATACCTGAACTTGATATTCTTTATATGACACGTGTTCAGCGTGAAAGATTTTTCAACGAAGAAGACTATCTTCGTCTTAAAGACAGCTATGTTCTTGAACCCAAGAAGTTGAAAAATGCAAAAAAAGATTTATGTATTATGCATCCGCTTCCCCGTGTTAATGAGATTTCCGTAGCGGTTGATGATGACCCGAGAGCGTGTTATTTCAAGCAGGTGCTTAACGGTAAGTTTATCCGTATGGCATTGATTTTGAAGCTGTTGGAGGAGGCAAAACGATGAATATAGATTCCATTACCAACGGTTTTGTTATAGACCATATCACTGCCGGCAGAGGTATGCGTATATATGAGCTTTTAGGACTTGATAACCTTGATTGTTCCGTTGCAATCATTAAAAATGTTGCAAGCAAAAAACTCGGTAAAAAAGACATTATAAAAATTGATGCGGATATTGAAATAGATTTTGATGTTATCGGTTATGTTGACCCCGGTATTACCATCAATATTATCCGCGATTGCAAAAGGGTGGAAAAACTTACAGTCAGTCCCCCTGAAATGTTGACAAACGTAATAAAATGTAAGAATCCCCGTTGTATCACAACTACGGAACAGGAGATAAACCATATCTTTAAACTCACCAATAAAGAGAAGGGTGAATACCGTTGTCTGTACTGTGAAACAAAGGCAAATTAACAGTTGAAAAAAGGTATTAGCATTTTCACTATATTAGTATAGTTTAATTACCGTTTTATTATACTTTATGCGCCTTGACACCAATTTTTCAAAATGATAAAATTATTACGATATGAAAGTCGTGCCTGTGACTGACGGAATTATGTGGAGCACCACAAAGGAGCAGGTTTTCTGTCGGGGATTTTTTAAGCAAAATGTTGCGTTTGCGACAGAATGAATTATGACTTTAAGCCGACCGTCTGGGCACACTTGTTCCCTTTGAACAAGTGCGCCCTTTTTGTTTTTGTGTCGGTCAAAATACTATGTGAAAGGATGTTTTTAATGAAAAAAGTCGGTATTATTATGGGCAGCGACAGTGATTTGCCCATAGTTGAAAAAGCAATAAACACTCTCAAGGAGTTTGAGGTTCCTTTTGAAGTACACGTTTTTTCTGCCCACAGAACACCTGTTGAAGCAAAGGAGTTCAGTGCAGGTGCACGCGAAAACGGTTTCGGTGTAATTATTGCTGCGGCAGGTATGGCGGCTCACCTTGCAGGTGCAGTTGCGGCTAACACAACCTTGCCCGTAATCGGCATTCCTGTTAAATCACAGAATTTAGGCGGTATGGAAGCACTCCTTTCCACAGTACAGATGCCTTCGGGCATTCCCGTTGCCACGGTAGCGATTGACGGCGCAGTCAATGCGGCTCTGCTTGCGATAGAAATGCTTTCACTTTCAGAGCCTTCTCTCGAAAAGAAACTTGCAGACAAACGCGCTGCAGATACGGCGAAGGTACTTGAAAAAAATAAAGCAATTGAAGAGAAATATAATTCGTAATGCGTAATTCGTAATTATCGGGACTGTGTCAGTATTATAATCGGCTTTGCCCCGGAATTTTGCATTTTGCATTCTGCATTTTTACATAGAGGTGACTAACTATTAAAAGTCAAGAATTTTTTAGATTTTTAATGGTTAGGAAAAAAAGGCATGACAAAACAAGCCCTTATGAGAAGGACTTTGAAAAAAGATATAAATAAGAAGTTATCTAATCAACGAAGAATCGTA
>JAFTYU010000020.1 GCA_017461235.1 Clostridia bacterium
AAGTTGTTGCTGAAACTGTACATTACTTTAATTATATCAGACCTTTACGAAAACTAAACAAAAAACCACCAGTCCAATATCGTATTGAACTGGCAGCTTAACTTTATTCTTTTTTGTGTCTACAAAGTATTGACTATCTCAACAGCATTTACTGTCGCAGGTTCAGTTTTATATGTATTTTTTAGCTAAAAAGAAGCAAACCCAAAGGGCTATAACGAACGCGCCTTCGGCAGGGATTGCCAGTTTTGTGTAAGGGCATTTCCAGCCCTTGTCAACAAAAAGAAATATTGTTCTCGTCACAAAAACAGTTGTGGCAAAAAACATACCGCCGATAAGAGAGTAGTAACCCGTCCCGAGAGTGAACATAAGGTATAACAGGAATGCACCGAGAGCAAATGAAATACCACCGTAGTAAACACGGATTTCGGTTTTACCTGCATTATCAACGGGCTTGATTGAAAAACTTTCTGCATTTTTTAAAGGTTTTGAAATAAAGACTACTGCCATACCGAAAAAGTAAAGTGCAAGGCATATTGTAGCGAACATCACAGGGGGATTAGTGCCCCAGATTTCTTTAATTATTTCCATGAAATCACCTCTTATTGAATTTAAATAAAGTGTATCATACAATTATTTAAAAATCAATAAATGCAGTCTTGAATTTTTATATGTAATATGTAAAATTAAGGTATAGGGTATCGGAGGTGCTGTATGAATAAAAATATTGTTGTAGCAGGTTTGGGTCACGGGGGTATTGTGGCAGCGGCTCTGCTTGCAGAAAAAGGGTTTAATGTAACGGTTTATGAAAAAATGAGTGAAGGGACACTCGGCCACGATTGGACAGATATGTTTGAACCTAAGGCGCTTGATTTTGCAGGTCTGCCGATGCCGTCCGCGGATAAATTCAGATATAAAGAGAATATGACATTCAGCGGTCCTTCATCGCAAAAGGTTCTGACACAATATATCACAGAAAAAGATATGCAAATTATAATGGAGCGAAAGGATTTATATACTTATCTTATAGACATAGCATTGGAAAAGGGCGTTAAAATCGTCTATGATTGTGAGGTTCTGGGACCAATTATTAATGGCGACAGGGTAGTGGGCATCAAAACTGCGAAGGGTGATATAACAGGGGATTTGGTTATTGATTCCTGCGGTATGAATTCACCTGTGCGCCGTAATTTGCCGAAAAGCTTTAATATACAGAATGAAATTGAGAGTGACGGTAAAATCATAATATACAGAGCTTTTTATAATAAGTGCTCGGATGATGAAATTTCCGGTAAATTCAAAATAATACTTTATGCAGGGGGTCACCCGGGTATAAGCTGGGTTGCATCGCACGAAGCTTATACGGATGTACTCATAGGAAGATTTAAACCATTCGACGAAAAAGAAGCTGTTGAATTTACCGAGTTTTTACGCAGAACGAATCCGAGACTGGGCAAAGAAAAATTAAGAGGCGGTAGTTTTGCGGAAATTCCCGTAAGACACAATCTTTCCGTAATGGTTGCTGACGGCTATGCCGCAATTGGTGACTGCGCGTTTATGCCTATGCCCCTTATAGGGAACGGTATAGCCAATGCAATTATGGCAGGTAAAATCCTTGCGGATACCGTTTCGGAAAATAAAAAAGAAAGCTATACCGCCAAAAACTTATGGAGCTATCAGGTAGGGTATTATAAAAAAGTGGGTGCTCTTATAGCTCCGTTGCAGTGTGTAAAGAGTGCATTGCTTGAACTCAGCGTAAAAGATGTTGACTATCTGTTTGCGACAGAAATTGCCACATCAGATGATATGAGAATTATTGCAGGACTTTCAACACCCCAAGAAGCAATTGCAACTATAAAACGTGAAATTCCCCAAAAAATAAAAAGTATAAATAACAATAAACACCTTGTGGCAGTTGTGATGGATGTGGGTGCGAAAATGTGTAAGGTTCTTACGCTTTCGTTACGTATGCCTGAAAGGTGGGATAAAGAAAAAGTAGCCAAGTGGGCGAAAAGTTACGATAAAGCATTTAAATAAAAAGACAAGCACACCCGATAGGGGTGCTTGTCTTTTTTGTGTATGATTAATATTGAATAATACAAAAAACAAAACCCACCCCGACTGGGTGAGTTTTGTTTTTGGCAGCGGGATAGGGATTTTTCCGGCGCTCTGCGCCTATCGTCTCGCTTCGCTCGTTGCCCACGTCGGCGAAAACAGTCCACCGGACTGTTTTCTTCCGCAAACTGCGTTTGCTCCCTCCTGGTTCGAATCCCTATATTATTTCAATAAAAAATAAAACCCACCCGATTGGGTGAGTTTTATTTTTGGCAGCGGGATAGGGATTCGAACCCCAACAAACAGAGTCAGAGTCTGTCGTGCTACCGTTACACTATCCCGCTAGGAACGAGTGATATTATACTATCAGTTTTCCCGATTGTCAATACTAAAATTCAAAAAAATTTTCTGTTATTCAGTAAGTTTTTTAAAAAATGAATGTTTTGCACCAAAGATGTTTTTGTTGATAATTAAATTTATGTATGTGACTTGTTTAAACAGGGTGGTTTTCGTTTTATATTTTGTTGTTTTTTGTCTTTTTTGTGTTATAATAGATTTGTATTTGTTAAATTTATTTTGGGATGTGACGCATACGAGCACTAATGCTGATAAACAATACGACCTTATGACAAAAACTCCCGTTGGCAAGCTTATTATAAAATTAGGTATTCCCACAACAATCAGTATGCTTGTTACAAATATATATAATATGGCGGATACTTACTTTGTCGGCACTTTAGGTACAAGTGCCAGCGGTGCGGTAGGTATCGTTTTCGGACTTATGGCTATTCTTCAGGCTGTAGGATTTATGTTCGGTCACGGCGCAGGTAGTATTGTTTCACGAAAACTCGGCGCAAAGGATAATGAAACTGCTGACGCGGCAGGTAGCGTTGCGTTTTTTTCATCCCTTCTTTCAGGTGTAATTATTTCTGTTTTAGGTATTGCTTTTTCCACCCCGTTATTAAAGCTTTTAGGCAGTACGGACACTATTTTGCCTTATGCTGAAAAATATGCTTTCTGGATTCTGCTTGCAGCACCTGTCACCATGGCGAGTTTTGTACTTAACAATATTTTGCGTTATGAAGGTAAAGCGGCGCTTGCTATGATAGGTCTGACTGCAGGTGGCTTTCTCAATATTTTCGGCGACTGGTTGCTTATAAATGTTTTTGAGTTAAAAATCAGCGGTGCCGGCATTTCCACGGCAGTTTCACAGGCTATCAGCTTTTTGATACTTTTATTTATGTTCCTTTCAGGAAAAACACAATGTAAGTTGTCGTTGAAAAATTTCAAAAAAGGCTTGCCGCAGATTAAAAACGTTGTTGCTACGGGCTTGCCGAGTCTTACACGTCAGGGTCTTTCAAGTGTTTCTACAATGCTTCTCAATAATAGCGCAGGACTATACGGTGATGCGGCAGTTGCGGGTATGACCATTGTCAACAGAATCTGTTTCTTTATTTTTGCCGTTGGTCTTGGCATTGGTCAGGGCTTTCAGCCCGTCAGCGCGTTTAATTACGGCGCTAAAAAGTACAAACGTGTGAGAAAAGGCTTTTTCTTTACATGGGGAGTAGGCGAAGCACTTCTTGCCGTGCTTGCGGTGATAGGTCTTATTTTCAGCGATAATCTGGTTGGCTTTTTCAGAGATGACCCGGAGGTTATAAGAATTGGTTCGTTTGCCCTGAAGGCACAGCTTATCGCATTGTTTTTTCAGCCACTTTCTATTTGTTGCAATATGACCTTCCAGAGTGTAGGTAAAAATAAGGCTGCCACATTTTTGTCTGCGTTAAGAAGTGGTTTGATTTTTATTCCCATTCTTCTTATAACAACACGGTTTTTCGGCATTACAGGGGTACAGGTATCACAGGCTGTTTCAGATGTCGTGACATTCTTTATCTCTCTGCCGTTTATGATAGTGTTCTTTAAAAAATTGGGGAAGGAGCAGACTGATTAATGGTTTACAGCATAGATAAAACTAAAAAAGAGTCTGCTTATATGCAACTTTATAAACAACTGCGTGATGATATTGTTGGCGGTGTTTATAAATACGGTTCAAAGCTTCCGTCAAAAAGGCTTGTTGCTACGGAAACAGGTGTCAGCGTAATTACTGTGGAGCACGCTTACGGGCTTCTTTGTGACGAAGGCTACGCGGAGTCGCGACAGAGGAGCGGTTATTATGTTATTTACAGCTCTGACGTGTGCTTTCCCGTATCCGAAAAACAAGAAAACGTAAGGCAGAACAATTATCATAACGTTGATACGGAATTTCCTTTTTCTGTGTATTGTAAAACCGTTCGCAAGGTTCTGAGTGATTATGGTGATGACGTATTTATCAAATCACCTAATAACGGTTGCAGAGAATTGCGACAGGCTATTGCTTCCTATCTTGCCAGAAGTCGCGGAATAAAGGTTGAAGCGGGGCAGATTGTTATAGGCTCGGGCGCCGAGTACCTTTACAGTATTATAATTCAGACTCTGGGTAGGAGCAGAGGGGTTGCAGTTGAAGACCCTTGCTATGAAAAAATAAAAAAGGTTTACATAGCAAACGGCGTCAATTGCGAAATGCTTAAAATGGGTGTTGACGGAATAAAGTCCGTCGAGCTTGAAAGAGCAAGGTCTACGGTTCTGCACGTTACACCCTTTAACAGCTTCCCCAGCGGTATTACCGCAGGTGCTTCTAAACGTAGTGAATATGTAAGATGGGCGCGGGAACGTAACGGATATATTATCGAAGATGACTTTGATTCGGAATTTACTGTGTCTATGAAGGCGGAGGATACGCTTTTTTCACTTGCTCCCGAGCGTACGGTTTATATGAATACGTTTTCAAAAACCATAGCCCCTTCTGTGAGAATAGGTTATATGGTTCTTCCTGTTGAGTTGTTGGAGCAATATGAAAAAACTGTTGGTTTTTATTCTTGTACAGTTCCTGTTTTGGAGCAGTTCGTTCTGGCAGAGCTTATTGAAAACGGCGGTTTTGAACGGCACATTAACAGAGTAAGGCGTAAACGCAGAAATAATCGCGGTTGATTTTTACAAAATTCCTATAAAAAGGCGGAATGATATGAAAGCTAAAATAACACTTGCCAAAGAATTTAAAATAGGTGAAATCGATAAAAGAATGTACGGGTCGTTTATCGAACACCTGGGAAGAGCTGTATATGGCGGAATCTATGAACCGGGTCACCCTACGGCGGATGAAGACGGGTTCAGGCGCGATGTTATAGATCTTGTTAAAAAACTCAATGTTCCCATTGTCCGTTATCCCGGCGGAAATTTTGTTTCGGGCTATAATTGGGAAGATGGCGTAGGTCCCGTTGAGAAAAGACCTAAAAGACTTGACCTTGCCTGGGGTACAACGGAGCCTAATACTTTTGGCACAAACGAGTTTGTGAAATGGTGCAGGAAAGCCAATTCAGATTGCCTTATGGCAGTAAATCTCGGTACTCGTGGTGTTGAAGAGGCGCGCAATCTTGTTGAATATTGTAACCATAAATCAAATACATATTGGTCTGATTTAAGACGTTCTCACGGGTTTGAAGAACCACATAATATTAAAACGTGGTGTCTGGGTAATGAGATGGACGGCGGTTGGCAGATGGGTGCAAAAACAGCAACGGAATACGGCAGAATTGCTCTTGAAGCCTCAAAGGTTATGAAATGGACCGATCCCACGATTGAAACGGTTTTGTGCGGTTCGTCAAGCCGTAATTCACCTACATTCGGAACATGGGAAACAGAAAGTCTTGATATAGCCTATGATAGCGTGGATTACGTTTCACTTCATCAATATTACGAAAATCGTGCGGACGATACACCTACATTCCTGGCAAAAAGCCTTGAGCTTGACGAGTTCATATATTCGGTGATTTGCGCCTGTGACTACGTAAAGGCTAAAAAACGTTCAAAGAAAACCATTAATCTTTCTTTTGACGAGTGGAATGTCTGGTATCATTCAAACGGTGTTCCTTTTGAAAAATGGAGCGTTGCACCGCCCAGGCTTGAAGATATTTATAATTTTGAAGATGCTCTCGTGGTTGGTTCAATGCTTATAACGCTTCTTCGCCATTGCGACAGAATAAAAATTGCCTGTCTTGCCCAGCTTGTTAACGTTATTGCACCAATATTTACAAAGACAGGTGGCGGAGTGTTTGAACAGACAATATTCTATCCGTTTATGCATCTTTCGAATTACGGCAGGGGAGTTGCACTTAATCCGTTAATTGATTGTCCCAAGTATGATTGCAAAGGCTTTACTGACGTACCATTCATTGAAGCTATTGCAACACTTGATGAAGAAAACGGTGAGATGGCTGTTTTCTGTGTCAACAAGAGTTTAGATGAGAAAGCAGTTCTTGAAGTGAATCTTATGGATTTTGAGGGGTACAAACCATACGAGTTTATTTCAATGGACGGTTATGATAAAAAAGCGGAAAACGGTTTTACAAATGCGGCAGTAAAACCACACATCAATGATGTGCCTGCGGTAGATAATAAAATACTCACAGCTCAGCTTGAGCCGTTCAGCTGGAACGTTATAAAATTAAATAAAAAATAAATTTATATTAATGCGGTAATATAATTTATATATCTTGAGGAGAATATTTATGAAAAAAGGTTTTTTTGAAAAAATCGGCGATACTATGCTCAGCACGGGTAAGCGTTCGTTGATTTTTGCATTAATTTTAGTTGCGGTTTTTTTGCCGGCTTTTACGCCGCTGATGGAAATTGCGATGGTGTTCGTGATAATTATCGGAATACCTGTGTTCTGGAGTCTTCTATCGTTTATTGCTATTGAGAAATCACGCCTTGTACAGAGTTTTACACTTACTTTGAGTGACGGAACTGAAGTGCCGTGCGTTGTTATGAAAAGACAACACTATTTGCGCAATCCCTTTGCTTTGGTGTCATTTCTCTCACCGTTTTGCTTCATTCCCTTTAAAACACAGTACTATCTGCTTATAGATGTGAACCAGAAGGAAATTGACAAAAGCATTCTTATTTCTGATACTTTTTTAGAGCTTGGCGTTATAAACAGTATAGAGCTCTGCCATAAAAAAGCAAAGGCAGTAAAGAATAATCCGCAGATACTCAGTGAAGAAATAAGTGGATTTTTATGCAAACAGAGAGTTGCTTTCGGAAAATTTGTTACACCTTATCTTAAAAACGATATAGTTAAGATTCTGCATTCAGGTGCATTGTCAACGATTGTTGATGTCTGTGGTTCAGCATTTTTATTTAAATATTCAGGCAACGAAAAAGAGCAGATGGGTATAGAATTATCCGATTGGGAAAGTGTCAGAGACGGTGATGAGAATTTTCTGCGTTTTTATGATACCTTGGGTCGTGACCCCGGTGCTTACCTTAATTTGTTAGGAACATTTAACGGAAATGTTCTTATGAGAGCATTGCTCAATAAATCGGAGATTAAAACTCAGGCGGTAATTGAAAATGCAGTAAGAATAAAGGGCGAAGATGACCGTAACGAGATCGATGAGGCAAGAATTGGCAGGATTCTGTTTAAAAAGAGAGCCAAAGGGAATGCTATAGCGGCGGGTATTTGTTGCTTTATGTTTGTTGAGTTCCTTCTTGCAGCAATAGCCTGTCTGGCAATGGGCAGTCTGGATATTGCATTATTTAGTTTTGTTAGTGTGCCACCGTTCCTTATTGCGTTTATTATCAACAACAGTATAAAAAAGAAAAAAAGAAGAACTTTTACAAAAGACGATTACGTGATTGAAGAAGTCCTTTGCACAAGCAGTCAAACGGAATCCGTTAACGAAATCGGAAGTATTATCAGAAAAGTGACTTTCTCAAACGGTGAAACCTTCAGCTCTTATGAGGATATTGAACAAGGTGACTTATGTTATTGGATTTATTCAACAAGGGAAAAACAGAACGTGTCATATTATTTTTCTGCCATCAGTTCAAAGCTTGAACTGTCTTTAATCCCGCAAATTAAAAAGATGGAAGAAGTACAAAAAGTTCAGGATGAACAGATTGTGAAATAAAAATAAATGCTCCGTGAGACGAATTTCTCACGGAGCATTTGTTTATGGTAAACGGGAGTTAAAACAAAAAAATAAAAATTCGCAAAAAATCAGTTGACATTTAAGTTTTGTTGTGATAATATATCAAGGCAATATACGCAGAGATACCGAAGTGGTTATAACGGAACGGTCTTGAAAACCGTCGTACGGCAACGTACCGTGGGTTCGAATCCCACTCTCTGCGCCATCTCTTTTGAGAACAATTGAATATCCGTATTCAGTTACCAATGCAGAAGTACTCAAGTTGGTGACGAGGCGCCCCTGCTAAGGGCGTAGGTCGGGAAACCGGCGCGAGAGTTCGAGTCTCTCCTTCTGCGCCAAGAAAAAAGGATATCCTTCGGGATGTCCTTTTTTCTTTGTGAAAGAGAAGAAAGCGGAGATGGGAGAGACTCGAACTCCACTCGGCGAAGCCGAACAAAATCGGATGTTTGCAAAGCAAACGCAAGGCAGAGCCTTGCGAGTCTCTCCTTCTGCGCCAAGAAAAAAGGATATCCTTCGGGATGTCCTTTTTTCTTTGTGAAAGAGAAGAAAGCGGAGAAGGGAAATGCACCCCCTAACTATGAAAGGGGGTGCGTTTGTATAAAATTAGGACGAGTCTTCAAGTAAAAATGATATCCTACGGGATATCATTTTTGCTTTTATCTGATTATAGTCACTACGGTGGTTTATTGTTCTATATGACCGAATAATAATGGTAAGTGACTTATTATACCCTTCGGGTGCGATATACCTACGGTGCGATATGTACTTCGTACGCGATATACCTATGGTGCGATATGTTTCGCTTTGCGAAACGAGATTATAATCGGCGTAGCCCCGAAACTTGCCACTTGCCATTTTCAACTTGAAACTTACAATCGGCACGAAGTGCCCATTTAATTACGCATTACGAATTACGCATTACGAATTACAATGGCGACCGCAGGTCCCGAAACTCCTAACTCCTAACTCCTAACTCCTAATTGTCCTTCGTTTATGTTATTTCTTCCAAAAATGCCAATAATATATTATTCACTTTTTCTTTCTACTTAGTGTTGATTTTAGCGTTATTTTAGTGTAATATGTATAATCAGATAGTGTTAAAACTATATTTTTATAAACAATTTTGGAGGTTTTGTATGAATTATAAGCTTACAAAGAACCAAGCAAAAGAGATGCTTGAAAATAAACTCCTTCATTATTTCGGCATTTCCACCGAGAATGCTACTTACGAGCAGTATTATAAAGCGGTTGCTATGATTGTCCGCGATATGATGGCACAGGGCAGAGCCGAGTTTTCACGTAAGGTGGACGATGAAGGTAAAAAGCGTGTTTGCTATCTTTCTATGGAATTTCTTATGGGTCGTTCCCTTAAGAACACTCTTTATAATCTTAATTTAACTGACACTTTTAAAAGTGTTCTTAAGGATTACGGTATAAAAATAGAAAATCTTTATGACTGTGAGCCTGATGCAGGTCTTGGTAACGGCGGTCTCGGCAGACTTGCTGCTTGTTACCTTGACGGTCTTGCAACACAGGGTTATCCTGCAAGGGGTTATTCTATCCTTTATGAGTATGGTATTTTCCGTCAGAAACTCGTTGAGGGCAGACAGACCGAGCTTCCCGATAACTGGCTTCCCGGCGGAGAGGTATGGCTTGCACCCCGTGAAAGCAGTGCCGTAAATGTTTGCTTTGAAGGCAGAGTAAAAGAGATTTGGGATAATCAGTATCACCACGTTGAAATTGAAGACGGCAATGTTATTCAGGCTGTCCCTTATGATATGTTTGTTGCCGGTAAGGATGGCAAGGGTATCAGCGTGCTCCGTCTCTGGAGTGCAAGAGCCCCCGAATTTGATATGAAGTCATTTAATCAGGGCGACTTTATGCGTTCAATGGAACGTCAGGCAATGGCGGAGGTTATCAGTAAGGTTCTTTATCCTATGGATAATCATCCCGAAGGTAAATCTTTACGACTTCGTCAGCAGTATTTCCTTGTTTCCGCATCAGTTCAGGATATTGTACGCCATCATCTTCGTGAATACGGCACTGTTGATAATCTTCCCGAAAAACTTGCTATTCATATCAATGACACCCATCCCACAATGGCTATACCCGAGCTTATGCGTATTCTTCTTGACGAATGTGGTTACGGTTGGGATGATGCATGGCGTCTTGTTACTAATACTGTTGCTTATACAAACCACACCGTTATGAGCGAAGCTCTTGAGTGTTGGAGTGAAGAGCTCGTCAGACGTCTTATTCCTCGTGTTTACGATATTATCAAAGAGATTGATAATCGTTTCCGTTCCTACGTGTGGGAAACAACTCACGATGCCGACTATGTTGAACGTACCGCGATTATTTCAGGCGGTGCAGTCCGTATGGCTAACCTTTGCGTTGCGGCTTGCCATAGTGTAAACGGTGTATCTGCTCTTCACAGTCAGATTCTTAAAGATTCACTCTTTAACGACTTCTATAAGCTCACACCCGATAAGTTTACAAATGTTACAAACGGTATTGCCCACAGACGTTGGCTTTGTCAGGCTAACCCGGCACTCACAAAATACATCAAAGAGCTTCTCGGTGACGATAAATTTGTTTACGATGCAGAGCATCTTTCAAAACTTGCGGAGTTTAAAGATGATGAAGAAGTTCTTAACAAAATTGCTGAAATCAAGCATTCAAATAAGGTTGAGTTTGCGAAGCATATTTATAAAACAACAGGCGTGAAGCTTGATACGAATTCTATATTCGATGTTCAGGTTAAACGACTTCACGAGTACAAACGTCAGCACCTTAATGCGCTCAATATTGTTTCAGAGTATCTTGCAATCAAGGAGAATCCTGACGGAGATTTTGTTCCCAAAACATACATTTTCGGTGCAAAAGCGGCTCCGGGTTATTACGTTGCACAGCGCATTATCAGTATGATACTTGCTCTTGGCGAAATGATTGATAAGGATCCCGACGTTAAAGGCAGACTCAAGGTTCTTTACGTTGAAGATTACAATGTAACCAATGCAGAACGCCTTATGCCTGCGGCAGATGTTTCCGAGCAGATATCACTTGCAGGTAAAGAAGCAAGCGGTACGGGCAATATGAAGCTTATGATGAATGGCGCACTTACAATCGGTACTCTCGACGGCGCAAACGTTGAGATTCACGAAGCAGTAGGGGACGATAATATGTTCCTTTTCGGTATGCGTGCTGATGAGGTTGCAGATCTTAAAAAGAACGGTTACAATCCGCAGAATTATTACAATAATAATGCAGAGCTTCGCAAGGTTCTTGACTTTATCTCACGTGGCGGTATCGACGGTAAAGATTTCTCTGATATTTCAGGTACAATCATTCACCATGACCCCTTTATGGTGCTTGCCGATTTTGCAGATTATCAAAGAGCGCAGAAGAAGGTTCGCGAAACGGTCCTTGACAAAAAGAAATGGAATCAGATGTCCCTTATGAATATTGCGGGTTCGGGCAGATTTGCAGCAGACAGAGCAATTAATGAATATGCAAGGGATATATGGAATACACAAAAAATGTAATATTTTTTCGGCTTTTTGACGAATTTAAAATATTGTGTATCTTTTAAGAAAAAATAGACTTGACTTTTCAGGCGGTTTGAGTTAATCTAAAGATATTGAAAAAGAATGTTATGTTGCCTAAATAGGGCGCATAGTGAAAGGGGTATTATACCAATGAAAAACGCTGATATGAAGGTTATTGCTATCATTCTCAGTATAGCACTTCTCATCACACTCTTCGTAAGCAATGGTGTTTCTGTTGCTTCAGTTGTTATGCTCTTCCTTAATAACGGCGGCACAACCGTTACAGATGATGCAGGCAACACAGGCGACACATCCAACAATGGCGGCACAGTTTCCGGTGGTACAGTTTCCGGTGGTACAGTTTCCGGCGGCACAGTTTCCGGCGGCACAGTTTCCGGTGGTACTACTTCCGGTGGCACTACTTCCGGTGGTACAACTTCCGGTGGCACTGCTGACAATGGCGGTAGCGGTTCTGCTCAGCAGGGTACAGATGCTAACGCAGGTAACGCAGGTGCAACTGATGCAAACGATCCCGTTCTTGCTGATCCTTTTGCTTTCTACTCAAAAGCAGCTAACGAAATCCATACAAAGGGTAATGCAGGTTACAAGAAAATCGGTTGGCAGGCTGTTGAAGGTCAGCTTACTCTCGATAAGTTACAGTTCCTTGCAGGTACACTTACAGACCTTATCGCAGGTTTCATGACTGAAAAAGATGCTGCTGAAGTTAAAGATTGTCCCAAGGGTTCTGACGATGCTAAAAACAGAATGCCCGCAAGTAACTGTTCATCTCAGTACATCAAGAGTGATACAGCAGTTAAAGAAGGCGACAACTATGTTATTACAATCGTTTTAACTGAGTTTGTTAACCCCTCTTATGATGATCCCGATGGTCTTCAGTTAATGTCAAGAGAATTCCTTGACTTCAAGGATGTTCTTAATGAAGTTGCTAACAACGATACAGTTAAAGCAGTCGTTAAGAGTGTTGACGGTACAATCACTTACACAGATTACACAATCACAGCTACAATGACTTCTGACGGTAAGTTCATCAAGATCGTTCACTACGGTGTTGGTAACATCGTTGCTGACGTTCAGGCAATTGCAGGTAGCCTTAATGCTTCCGGTGCACTTTCATTCAACGCTGAGTACTACGATTTCGTATATTAATCAACAGTACATAAATTTCACCGACCCGCAAAAGCGGGTCGGTTTTTTGTATAGTAAAACCACGCGTTAGACGCGTGGTTCAATTAAATTATATAGCTGAAACAATTCCAAAAAGAAAACTCCTTCGTGATATAATGAAGTTGCGGTCTGCCAACTGCAACAAAAAAGTACGAAGGAGTGTACA